>SFDT01000013.1 GCA_004558115.1 Clostridiales bacterium
GATGTCCTTTTTCTTTTGTTAGAAGCGAACTCGCTACCTCCACCCATGCGCGAAGCGCATATTCAATCAGAGGTGAGGCAGGGTTCCTGCGAATGGCCGTCGTCCTCACAAGCTCCATATCTCTCAGGTTTGTCTGTTGCCAAACCTTCGTTCATTTCGCTGCTCGTCCTCTCCCCACCGAAACCGCTCCGCTGGGTTTCGGCGGGGACCCTTCGTTCGTGGGATGCCGGGAAGCGGGTTCGAGCCTCGTTGCCCGCTCCGGCTCAGAAACTTCCTGTTTGACACGAATCCCCGCCTGCGGCGAGGCTTCTTAGTCGGACAGGAAGTTTCTTCGCCTTCGGCCGAGAATCGCTTCGCTGGATTCACGGCCGAGTGACGAAGACCGCTCCGCTGGGTTTCGGCGGGAGCCTTACATGAGGACATCCAGCTTTGGATGTCCGTTTTCTTTTGCCGGAGGCAAATGCCAAGCCTGTTTTGAACGCACAGCCAGACGGCGTATCTCCTTTTTTCAGGAAATTCCGGGAAAAAGGGCTATACATTTTAGTGAAAACCAGTTATAGTATTAAAGAATATGCAAAGGAAGTGAAGTCGTGGAGCTGGACATCATGGAGGCCATGCGCTATCTGGGCGCGGGGGAGGGGGACGATGCCCTGCGGCGGCAGCTGGCGGCGGTGGCGTCGGAACTGACAGCCGCCCTGAAGCCCCGGTATGTGTACCGGGTGTTCGATTTGGCCCGGGAGAATGGCGATATTCTCCTGACGGGCACCGGCGTGCGGCTGACCGGCGCCACGGCGTCCACCATGCTGGCCCAGTGCCGCCGGGCGGCGCTGCTGGCCTGCACTCTGGGGTCCGGTTTTGACACGCTGCTGCGGAAGGAGCAGGCCCGGGACATGGGCCGGGCCGTCATGCTGGATGCCTGCGGCAGCGCCTGGGTGGAAAGCGGCTGCAACGCGGCGGAGGAGGAACTCCGCGCCCGCCTGCCGGGTCTGTTCCTCACAGACCGGTTCAGCCCCGGCTACGGAGACCTGCCCCTGGATATCCAGCCGGCGGTCTGCGCCGCTCTGGACGCGGGGCGCCGGGTGGGCATCCATGTGTCGGACAGCTTCCTGATGAATCCAATGAAATCGGTGACGGCGGTCATCGGCATCGCGGACCGGCCCCAGATGGCCCGGGTCCGGGGCTGCGCATACTGCGCCATGGCGGCCAGCTGCCGCCTGCGCAAAGGAGGAAAGCACTGTGGGATTTGAGGGGATCCAAAACAAGATCGTGATACTGGACGGCGCCATGGGCACCGTGCTCCAGCAGCGGGGACTGCCCCCCGGCGGCCAGCCGGAGCTGCTGAATCTGACGGAGCCGGCGCTGCTGCGCTCCGTGTACGAGGAATATGTGGATGCCGGCAGCCAGGTGGTGTATACGAATACCTTCGGCGCCAACGGCCTGAAGCTGGAGAGGACCGGCCACTCTGTGGACGAGATCGTCACGGCGGCGGTGAAGCTGGCAAAAGAGGCTGTGGGGAGCCGGGCCCTGGTGGCGCTGGACATCGGCCCCCTGGGAGAGCTGCTGGAGCCCATGGGCAGCCTGCCCTTTGAGCGGGCCTACGACCTGTTCCGGGAGATGGCGGAGGCCGGTGCCCGGGCCGGAGCGGACCTGGCGGTCATCGAGACCATGACGGACCTGTACGAGGCCAAGGCGGCGCTGCTGGCGGTGAAGGAGCACACGGATCTGCCGGCATTTGTCACCATGTCCTTTGAGCCCCGGGGCCGCACTTTCACCGGCTGCACCGTGGCCTCCATGGCCCGGACGCTGGAGGGCCTGGGGGCGGACGCCATCGGTCTCAACTGCTCCCTGGGGCCGGATATGCTGGCTCCCATGCTGAAGGAGCTGTGCGAAAACACCCGCCTGCCGGTGATCGCCAAGCCCAACGCGGGCCTGCCGGACCCGGTGGACGGCCATTATGACATGGGGCCGGAGGACTTCGCGGCGGCGCTGGCCCCCTGCCTGGATCTGGGCGTCACGTTGTTCGGCGGCTGCTGCGGCACGTCCCCGGCCTATATCCGGGCCGTGGCGGCGGCACTGGAGGGCAAAACGCCGACCAAGCGGCACTATGACGCCGTGCCCTTTGTCTGCACCGCCACGGAGCCTCTGCGGCTGGACGGCGTGCGGGTCATCGGCGAGCGCATCAACCCCACCGGCAAAAAGCGGTTCCAGCAGGCCTTGCTGGAGGAGGACCTGGATTATATCTTGGATGTGGGCCTCCAGGAGGTGGACGCCGGAGCGGATATCCTGGACGTGAACGTGGGCTATCCCGGCGTGGACGAGGTGTCCATGCTGCCCCGGGTGGTGAAAAAGCTGCAAAGCGCCCTGGACATCCCCTTGCAGCTGGACTCCA
Source organism: Clostridiales bacterium (assembly GCA_004558115.1). GTDB lineage: Bacteria > Bacillota > Clostridia > Oscillospirales > Oscillospiraceae > Oscillibacter. Next base: position 2,390 of record SFDT01000013.1, read on the forward strand.
CCAACCCGGCGGCTTTGGAAGCGGGCTTGCGGGTGTACAACGGCAAGGCGGCGGTGAACTCCGTCAACGGCGACCCGGCGGTGCTGGAGCGGCTGCTGCCCATCGTGAAAAAATACGGCGCCGCCGTGGTGGGTCTGGCTCTGGACGAAAACGGCATCCCCCAGACAGCGGAGGGCCGGGTGGCCATTGCCCGCCGCATCCTGGAGGCGGCCATGGCCCACGGCATCCCCAAAGAGGATGTGTGGATCGACTGCCTGACGCTGACGGTCTCCGCCCAGCAGGACCAGGCAATGGAGACCCTGCGGGCGGTGCGGACCGTCCATGAGGAGATGGGCCTGCGGACGGTGCTGGGCGTGTCCAACATCTCCTTCGGCCTGCCCAACCGGCCTCTCATCACCCAGAATTTCCTCATTCAGGCCCTGGGGGCCGGATTGAGCCTGCCCATCATCAACCCCAACCAGCGGGAGATGATGGACGCGGTAGCGGCTTTCCGGGTGCTCTCCGGCGAGGACCGGGAGTGCCGGGCCTACGTGGACCGCTTCACCGGCATGGACACCAAGGCGGCGCCTGCCCCGGCCGCGGCGGAAATGACCTTGGACGAGGCCATCATCCGGGGCCTGCGGGCCGACGCCGGCAAGCTGGCCAAGGCCGCCCTGGAGACGGAGGACGAGCTCTCCCTGGTGGAGGGCCACCTGATCCCCGCCCTGGACAAGGTGGGCGAGGGCTATGAACAGGGTAAGGTATTTTTGCCCCAGCTCCTCAGCGCCGCCCAGGCGGCCCAGTCGGTGTTTGAGGTCATCCGGGCCTCTATTGCCCAAAAGGGCGGCGCCCCGGTGAAAAAGGGGAGCTTGATCATCGCCACCGTCAAGGGCGACATCCATGACATCGGCAAAAACATCGTCAAGACCGTGCTGGAAAACTACGGCTACGAGGTCATTGACCTGGGCCGGGACGTTCCGCCGGAGACCATTTTGCAAACGGTGGAGGCGGAGCACATCCGCCTGGTGGGCCTGTCGGCCCTCATGACCACCACCCTGCCGGCCATGGAGGAGACCATCCATCTTCTCCAGACCCTGCCGGAGCCTCCCGCCATCATGGTGGGCGGCGCGGTGGTGACGCCGGAATATGCCCGCCGGATGGGGGCGGATTACTACTCCAAGGACGCGCGGCAGTCCGTGGAGATCGCCAGAGAGGTATTGGGATAATGGATATCAGAAGCGCATTGAAGCAGGGAAAACCCCTGCTGTTCGACGGTGCCATGGGCACCTATTTCAACACGTTGACCGGCCTGCCCTCCGACCAGTGCGAGCGGGCCAACCTGGACCGGCCCAAGGAGATCCTGGCCATCCACCGGGCCTATCTGGAGGCCGGCTGCCGGGCCATCAAGACCAACACCTTCGCCGTGGGCGCGGAGCTGGCGGAGGGCAATGGGGCGCTGGCCCTGGAGATCGTCCGCTCCGGCTGCCGCATCGCCAAGGAGGCGGCCAAGCCCTTCGGCGCCTGGGTGTTCGCGGACATGGGCCCTGTGCCCCAGGGCAAGCGCGTCACCCCGGCGGAAGCCTACTGCCGCCAGGCGAAAGAGTTTTTGGCCCAGGGCGTCACCAATTTTCTGGTGGAGACCCTGCCCACCAACGACGGCATCCCGGAGTTGGCCCGGTATTTAAAGGAGCAGTGCCCGGAGTCCTTTCTCATCGTATCCTTCGCCGTCAGCTCCGACGGCGTCACCTGGGAGGGCCGCCGGGGCGCGGAGCTGTTCCGCCAGACGGCCCAGCTGCCGGGGGTGGACGCCGTGGGCTACAACTGCGTCTCCGGCCCCCACCACATTCTGGAGCAAATTCAGCGCACGGATATCGGGGGCGTCATCCTCTCCGCCATGCCCAACGTGGGCTATCCCACCGTGGTGGGACACAAGACCGTGTTCCAGGGCGCACCGGACTACTTCGCCGAGAAGATGGTGGAGATCGTCCAGAGCGGCGCCGCCATCGTGGGCGGCTGCTGCGGCACCACGCCCCAGCACATGGCCCGGCTGGCCGCCGCCCTGTCCAAGCCCCTGCCCGCCCGGCAGGAGAGCCCCAAAAGCAGCCAGCGGTCCCAGCGGACGGCGGGGGACAACCCCCTGTGGGACAAGCTCAGCGCCGGCAAGCGGGTGGTGGCCGTGGAGCTGGACCCGCCGGTGGACGATGACATCAGCTTTTTCCTGGACGGCGTGGAGACGCTGCGGGACGCCGGCGCCGACGTGGTGACCATCGCCGACTGTCCGGTGGGCCGTCCCCGGGCGGACAGCAGCCTGCTGGCCTGCAAGGTCAAGCGGGAGCTGGGAGTGGAGCCCCTGCCGCACATGGCTTGCCGGGATAGGAACCTGAACGCCACCAAGGCGCTGCTGCTGGGCCTTTCCATCGAGGGCGTACATAACGTGCTGCTGGTCACCGGCGACCCCATCCCCACGGAGGACCGCAGCGAGGTAAAGAGCGTGTTCAACTTCAACTCCCGGAAGCTGGCCCGCTATGTCAGCGGCCTCAATGAGAGCACCCTCACCACGCCGTTCCGCATCTTCGGTGCCCTGAACCTCAACGCCCGGAACTTCGCCATCCAGCTGAAAATGGCCCAGGAGAAAGAGGAGTGCGGCGTGGCGGGCTTTTTGACCCAGCCGGTGCTGTCGGCGGAGGCTCTGGAGAACCTGAAGCTGGCCCGTGAGACCCTGAAGGGGAAGATTTTGGGCGGCGTGTTCCCGGTGGTCAGCTATAAAAACGCCTGCTTTCTCAACAACGAGATCTCCGGCATGCGGGTGTGTGACGAGATCGTGGCCCTGTACAAGGGCAAGGAGCGGGAGGAGGCGGAGGACCTGGCTGTCCGCATTTCCGCCCGGGTGGCCCGGGAGGTGGAGCCCTATACCGACGGCCTCTATCTCATGACACCCTTCCGCCGGGTGGCGCTCATCAAGCGCATTCTGGGGAAATTCAATAAAAAACAGCGTGTACGGAACATCCGTACACGCTGTTTTTAAGTTGCTTACACGGACAGGGAATCCGCCAGCTCCAATCCGGGGTTGTGCTTGGTGAGGAAGCCCACAGACCACTCGCCGCCGAAGGCCACCAGCAGCCGGTCCCGGAAATCCTCCAAAATGGCGGCGCCGGTGCAAAGGACCAGATCCTCCGGCGGGCAGGGACAGGAGGTGATGAGCCGCAGGTGGTCGTAGGGCAGGCCGTTCATATACAGCTCCACGCCGTACTCGGAGCGCATCCGGTACTGGAACACGTCAAATTGCAGCGTGCCCACCACGCCCACGATGACCTCCTCCAGGCCGGCGCCGGGGATCTTGAAGATCTGGATGGCGCCCTCCTGGGCGATCTGCTCCGTGCCCTTAATGAACTGCTTGCGCTTCATGGTGTCCTTGGGGGAGACCCGCATGAAGTGCTCCGGCTCAAAGGTGGGGATGCCGGAGAACTTGAACTTCTTACCGGGGACGGTGATGGTGTCGCCGATGGAGAACAGGCCCGGGTCGAACACGCCGATGATGTCGCCGGCGTAGGCCTCCTCCACGATCTCCCGCTCGGCGGCCATCATCTGCTGGGGCTGGCTCAGCCGCAGCTTTTTGCCGCTTTGCACGTGGTAGTACTCCGTGTCCCGCTGGAACTTGCCGGAGCAAATGCGCATGAAAGCCAGCCGGTCCCGGTGGGCCTTGTTCATGTTGGCCTGAATTTTAAAGACGAAGGCGGAGAAATCCTCGCTGAACACGTCCACCTCGCCCTTGTCGGAGACCCGGGGCAGGGGGGCGGTGGTCATGCGGAGAAACTCCTCCAGGAAGGGCTCCACGCCGAAAGTGGTCAGAGCGGAGCCGAAGAACACGGGGGACAATGTGCCGTTCCGCACCGCCTCCATATCGAACTCCCGGCCGGCGCCCAGCAGCTCCACTTCCTCCCGGAGGGCCGCGGCTTTTTTCTCTCCGATCATGTCATCCAGAGCGGGATCATCCAGAGCCACCTCGGCGGAGCTGACCTTTTTGCCCCGCTCCTCGGCCTGGAAGAACAAAATGCGCTGTTTCTCCCGGTCGTAGACGCCCTGGAACTCCTTGCCGCAGCCGATGGGCCAGTTGACGGCGTAGGTGTCGATGCCCAGCTCCCGCTCCACTTCCTCGCACAGGTCCAGCGGGTCCCGGGTCTCCCGGTCCATCTTGTTAATGAAGGTGAAAATGGGGATGTGCCGCAGGGCGCAGACCTTGAACAGCTTTCTCGTCTGGGGCTCCACGCCCTTGGCGCCGTCGATGACCATGACGGCGCTGTCGGCGGCCATGAGGGTGCGGTAGGTGTCCTCGGAGAAATCCTGGTGGCCCGGGGTATCCAGAATATTGATGCAGAAGCCGTCGTGCTGGAACTGCATGACGGAGGAGGTGACGGAGATGCCGCGCTGCTTTTCGATCTCCATCCAGTCGGAGGTGGCGGCACGGGCCCGCTTGCCCTTCACCTCGCCGGCCTGGGCGATGGCGCCGCCGTACAGCAGGAATTTTTCCGTCAGGGTCGTTTTGCCGGCGTCCGGGTGGGAGATGATGGCGAAGGTCCGGCGCCGGGAGATTTCTTCTTTCAGGGCAGACATAATGGTGCCTCCTTTTTTACAGTAACCAATCTAATTTACCATATCATGTGGAGCTTTTCAAGATTTTACCGACGGCTTTGCCCGTAAATATCCGAAAAAAGAGCGTTTTTCCGCCGGGCATTGACAGGCTGCGGCTCCGCGCACTATAATGGCGGCAAATGAACAGGTGCATCGTGTCCCGGAGCCTTTGACACCAATGGCCCCGGGATGAGGGAATTCGGTGAGAATCCGAAGCGTGCCGGCACTGTATGTGAGAGAGACCGCCAAAGGGCCGCGCAGCGGCGCTGGACGAAAGTCCGCCATTGGGAAACTGAGAAGGTAGGCGGGACCGCAGGAGCGTTTGCTCCCTATCACGAGCCAGGAGACCTACTTTGCATGACTGCTGAAACACATCTGCGGCAGCGGATGTGTTTGGTTGCGCTGCGGAAAAACGGCCGCGGTGGTCCGGAAGGACTGCCGCGGCCGCTTTCATACTTCCGGGAGCCGGCGGCGGAGAAGCGGAACAGGAAGACAGAAAGGAGCGAACACATATGAAAAAACGTTTGGCGAGCTGGCTTCTGGCGCTGGTCCTGCTGGCCCAGCTGCTGCCGGGATATGCCCTGGCTGCGGGAGAAGACGACGAGGAAGCGGATGCTCCCCGTGCCGTGACCGTGACCCTCAGCGCCCAGCAGGGCACAGACTTTCTGGCCCGGGAGGAGCAGCTGACCGTTTCCTATGGCACGGCCAGCTGGTATGGCTTTGAACCGGCGGCGGAGGGGGAGATCACCGTCCTGGACGCCCTGGTGGCGGCCCATCAGAAGCTGTACGGCGAGGATTTTACGGCGGAGACGGCGGAGGACTATCTGTCCATCTCCTACGGCAGCCCCCAGGCCATGTTCGGAAACGGGGAAACGGCGCTGTACAGCGGCTTTGCCGTGAACCACACCTATCCTATGGATGAGGACGGCGTGGGCTATACGGCAGCCACGGCGCCCCTGGCCGACGGCGATGTGGTGGAGTTTTTCTATTATGAGGACGCATCCTGGTGCGATTACCTCACGTGGTTTGCCGACGGCTCCGGCCAACCGCTGGATACCGTGGGGGCGGAGGCGGGCCAGCCCTTCACGCTGTACCTGCGGGGCTTTATCTATATGAACGGCTATGCGAGCCCCCAGCCGGAGCCGGTCTACAACAGCGGGTACGCGCTTTCGGCCTATACAGTGGATGAGGATGGCCAGCTGGAGGACTGTCTGTGCGACATTACAGAGGATACCGGCGCGGCAGTGATGACATTTGACCAGCCGGGCACCTATCAGATTACGGCCATGGGCTATGCGGAGGATGGCTCCCGGATCGTCATGCCCTCCTGCAAGGTGGTTGTGGCGGAGGCGGGCTCCGAAGCGACTATCAAGCTGGAGGCGGAGGGCCTGTCCCCGGCATTTTCCCCGGAGGTCACCGCCTACACCATGCCGGACCAGGCCTGCGAAAAGGGCAGCGTGGCCCTGACGGTGACGGCTCCGGAGGATATCGCCATCTCCGCCAGCGTCAACGGAGGAGAACCGGCGGTTATGACCTCCGGCGTCGGCGCCGGGCTCAACCTGCGGGCGGGCACCAACCAGATCGCCTGCACGCTGGCATCCGGTACCGGGGAAACGACTTATACCGTGACGGTGAAGCGGGCCGTGGCGCTGGCGTCCTTGACCGCCAAAACGGAGGAGGGCAAGACCGTCACCGTTTCCAAGGCGGGTGAGAACGGCTACACCGCCTCCGCGGCGATCGGCTCCACCCTGGTGCTGACCCCCACGGCGGCGGGAGACAAGGGCAACACGGTGGTCACCGTCAACGGCCAGCCGCCGGCGGAGAGCTACCCCATCCGGGAGGGGGAAAACACCTTCCGCATCCGTCTGGAGAGCCGGGATGGCACCGTCAGCGCGGAGTACACCCTGACCGTCACCGGCGCTGCGGCGGCGGAGGGCGGCCTGCCCCAGTATGAGGCCCAGTGGAAAAACTTCCGCAACAGCGATGATAACCTGGCGGTGACAGATGCCAAAACGCCCCGGACAGCAGAGGAGACTGCCCTCCGCTGGCGCAGCAGCGAGAGCCTCAACGACGGGTGGAACTATGTCTCCCCCCTGCTGATGGTGGACGGGGACCTGTTCTGCACCGCCGGGACCACAATTTACCGCATTGACAGCGAGACCGGCGATGTGCGGGCACAGGGTACCATGGTGGGTTCCAACGGCGCCTGGGGCAACGCGCCTCTGGCCTATGGCGAGGGCATGATTTTTGTCCCTCTGCTGGACAATCAGGACCATGGACATGGCCGGGTCCAGGCTTTCAACGCCGGGGACCTGACCTCCCTGTGGGTCAGCGAGTCCCTGGGCAGCCAGTGCACCACGGCCCTCATTTACCGGGACGGCTGTGTGTACGGCTCCACCGGCAATTCCTCGCCGGCGATGTTCTTCTGCCTGACGGCAGAGGATGAGGACCCGGCGGCGGAGGATGAGACCAAGACCGCCCTTTGGACGGCCCTGGAGGAGGACTATCCCAACGGCTCCTACTGGGCCACGCCTCTGGTGACGGAGAACGCGGTGGTCTACGGCACCGACGCCAACAGCGGCGGGACGGCAGCCCTGTTCTCCCGGGACCGGCTTACCGGCGACTGTTTGGACCGGGTGGACCTGGAGGGCATGGGCAGTGTGCGCTCCTCCCTGGTCCGCAGCGGGAATACGCTGTATTTCACCACCAACGGCGGCTACCTCTGTTCCGTGCAGCTGGCGGAGGATGGCACCCTCAGTGGCCTTGCCTGCGTGCGGCATGAGAACACCGGATACAGCACCAGCTCTCCGGTCATCTACGACGGCGTGGTGTACTACGGCGCCCAGGGCTGCCTGGTGGCGGCGGATGCTGCTGCGCTGGCGGAGCTGCGGCGGGTGGCGTTCCCGGACACCGGCGCCGGTGTCCAGGCATCCCCTCTGCTGACCACGGCCTATACGGAAGGGGATGCTGTCTACCTCTATGTGACCCAGAACACCACCCCCGGCACCATGTACGTGGTGAAGGACAACGGCGAAGCCCTGGCCCTTTCCGCCCTGTACACACCGGAGGAGGCCGACTGGTGCACCGCCTCCGCCATTTGTGACGGCGACGGCACCATTTACTATCACAATGATTCCGGCTATCTCTATGCCCTGGAGCGGACGGAAACGGCCCAGCAGCGCTACCGCGTGACCTTCGCCGTGGAGCCCTCCGGCGCGGAGGTGACGGTGGCCGGCTGCACGGCGGAAGGTGACGGGAGCTTCCTCCTGGGAAGCGGCACCTACGCCTATACCGTGGGCTGTGAAGGCTATCAGACTGCCAGCGGCACCCTGACTGTCACGGAGGAGGAGCTGGGCACGGACCGGACGATCACCGTGTCCCTCGTCCGGGAGCAGGGGGGCGGCACCGCCTCCCGGATCCGGGTCAGCGTACAGGTCAAGACCCACGACGGTGGGGCCTGCGGCGGCGGATATACGTATCAGAGCAATGAAAAGGACTACACCACCCTGGTGGACCGGACGGTGACGGTGCCGGAGGGCACCACGGTCTGCGAGGCGCTGACCGCGGCCCTGGATGCGGCGGGGGTGGAGTATACCATTCGCAGCGGCTACGTGTCCGCGATTGGCGGCCTGGCGGAGTTTGACCACAGCAGCCGCTCCGGCTGGATGTACATGGTGGACGGCGTCCTGCCGGAGGTGGGCGCGGGCCAGTACCGGCTGCGGGATGACTGTGAAGTGGTTTGGTTTTACACCGATGACTATACCAAGGAAACAGGCGGCGCGGACCACGGCAGCGGCTCCGGCGGCAGTGGGGACAAGCCCCAGGACGCGGAAACGGCGGCTGATGGCTTTGCCGATGTCCCGGCAGAGCTGTGGTGCTACGATGCGGTGATGGCCGCCGTGGAGCGGGGTTGGTTCCAGGGCACCGGCGACGGCCGGTTCGACCCTGACGCGCCCATGACCCGGGGGATGCTGGTGACGGTGCTGTACCGTATGGCCGACAGCCCCGCCGTGGAGACGGCGGCGGAGTTTTCCGACGTGGCGGCGGACCGCTACTGTGCCGCCGCGGTGGCCTGGGCGGCGGAGCTGGGCATTGTGGAGGGCTATGATGACGGTACCTTCCGTCCCGACGCCCCCATGACCCGCCAGCAGATGGCGGCGGTGTTGGCCCGCTATGCGGAAAGTAAAGGATGGGACACTGGTAAGCAAGTGTCCCTGGACGGCTTCTCCGATGGGGGTGCCGTGAGTGCCTGGGCACGGTCCGCCATGGAGTGGGCTGTGGCGGAGGGCGTCTTCCAGGGCGGTACCGACGGCGCCCTGTGCCCGGAGGGGACCTTGACCCGGGCACACAGCGCGGCGCTTTTGGCGCGGCTGGAAGAAAAACTGGCCTGGAAGGGAGAAAAATCGTGAATTGGCGAAAGCGGATCTTGGCGGCGGCGCTCTCCGCCGTGCTGCTGGTGTGCCTGACCGTGACGGCCGCCGCCGCCGGCCTGACCCCGGAGACAGTTCTAGCGGACACAGCGGCGTGCGTCCTGGAGCGGACGCCCGCCCCGTCGGTGGGAGCCGTGGGGGGTGAATGGGCCGTTCTGGGACTGGCGCGGAGCGGCCATGCCCTGCCGGAGGATTATTGCGCGCGGTATTACAAGGAAGTGGAGCACTATGCGGCGGAGCGCGGCGGTGTTCTCTCCACTGCAAAATACACGGAGTACGCCCGGGTGTCCCTGGCCCTGACGGCCATCGGCAAGGACCCCCGGCAGGTGGGCGGCACAGACCTGTTGGCCCCTCTGGGAGATTACCGGAAGGTGGTCCGCCAGGGGGCCAACGGCGCCGCCTGGGCTCTCATCGCGTTGGACGCCGGTGGCTACGCCGTGCCGGAGGCACCCGGCGCCGCCGTGCAGGCCACCCGGCAGCTGTATGTGGATTTCCTGCTGGAGTCCCAGCTGCCGGAGGGCGGCTGGAGCCTGGGGCAGACGGCGGACCCGGACATGACGGGCATGGTGCTGACGGCGCTGGCGCCTTACCGGGACCAAGCGGCGGTCATGCAGGCGGCGGAAAAGGCCCTGGAGCGGATGTCCGCTTTGCAGGGGGAGAGCGGCGGCTTTGCCACGGCGGAGAGCGCCGCGCAGATGCTGGTGGCCCTCATGGCCTGGGACATTTCCCTGGAGGATGGCCGCTTTGTGAAAAACGGCCGGACGCTGCTGGACGGCCTCCTGGCGGACTATCTGCCGGGCCGGGGCTTCCGCCACACGGCGGCGGAAACGGAGGCAGACCCCATGGCCACGGAGCAGGGACTATACGCCCTGGCGGCTGTGTGCCGGGCCCGGGCGGGGAAACCCTTCCTCTATGATATGACGGATGTAAAGCCAGAGCCGGTTTCTGCGGAAACGGCAGCTTCCCGGGCGGCGGCCTGGGGCGCGCGGACCGGGCTGGCCGCCTGCTTTTGGGCGGCCGCCCGGATATAATGCGAGGCACTTATGAAACGGAAAAAACAACTTTTTGTCCTGGCGGTGCTGGCGGCATTGGCAGTGCTGGCCTGCGCCTGCTCCCTGCAAAAAGCGCAAACGCCACCGGAGACGGCTCCTGTGGAGGAGCAGCAGCTTCCGGCGGAGCCCTCTGCCCCCGGGGACGCCATCCCCGGGGACGCGGCGGAGGAAACCCCGCCGGAGCAGGCGGCGGAAGCGGCTGCCCCCGCTCCGGTGGAGGAAACGCCGGATGAAGCTCCCGCTCCGGCGGAGCCGGAGGAGAAAGCGGCAAGCACCTGCACGGTCTCTATCTCCTGCGCCGTTCTCCTGGAGCACCTGGACCAGCTGGAGGCGGGCACCCGGGAGTTGGTGCCCGGGGACGGCGTGCTGCTGGCGCCCACGGCGGTGGAGATCCAGGAGGGGGACAGCGCGTTTGACCTGCTGCAAAGGGCCTGCCGGGAGGCGGGCATCCATATGGAGTACCAGGACACCCCAGGTTACGGCTCCGCCTATGTGGAGGGCATCGGGAACCTGTACGAATTTGACGGCGGCGCCTTGTCGGGCTGGATGTACCGGGTAAACGGCACCTTCCCCAACAAGGGCTGCTCCGCTGTGGCAGCGGCGCCGGGAGACCGGGTGGAGTGGGTGTATACCTGCGACCTGGGCCGGGATGTGGGCGGCGGCGACAGCGGCCAGCTGGGGGCGTGACATGGACGGACGGGACGCCTTTTCCCGGTGCCACCCGCTGGTGGCCTTCGCGTTTTTCGCCCTGGTGCTGCTGACCATGCTGGTGATGCGGCCGGCGTTCCTGGCCATTTCTCTGCTGGGAGCGGCGGCCTACGGGGCGTACCTGCGGCGCCGCCGCTTCTGGCGGATGTGGCGGACGCTGCTGCCGCTTCTGGTGCTGACGGCTGCCGTGAACCCCCTGTTCAGCCATCGGGGCGTCACGGTGCTGGCCTATTTCCCCTCGGGCAATCCCCTGACCCTGGAATCCATTCTCTACGGCCTAGCCGCGGCGGCGCTGCTCTGCTGCGCCGTTTTGTGGCTGGGCTGCTGTGCCGACGTCATGACCACGGACAAGTTCGTGTACCTGTTCGGCCGTCTGGCCCCGGCGCTGAGCCTGCTGCTGTCCATGACGCTGCGGTTCATCCCCCAGGTGCGGCGGCGGCACCGGACCATCTCCGACGCCCGGGACGCCATGGGCGGAAACGGCCGCAGCGGGGCGCTCCGGCGGCGGATGGCGGAGCTGGGCATCCTGACCACCTGGTCTCTGGAGGGGGCCGTGGACACGGCGGACAGCATGCGCAGCCGGGGCTACGGCCTGCCGGGCCGCACCTTGTTTTCCATTTACCGCTTCCGGCGGCGGGACGGTATGCTGCTGGCGGTCATGGCTCTCTGCGGAGCATATACCGCCTGGGGCTGCCGGAGCCAGGCCCTGGCCTGGAGCTTTTACCCCCGGGCCCAGGGGGCACCGCTGGGGGCATTTGCCCTCAGCGTCTACGGGGCTTATGGATTGCTGTGTTCCCTGCCGCTGCTGGTGGACCTGGCGGAGGAGTTGCGGTGGGCCGCGGCGGAAAGGAGGGCCTGGAATGGGTAAACTGCTTTATCAGGCGGAGGGATTGTCCTTCGCCTATCCCGGGCAGACGGTCTGGGCCTTGGAGGATCTTTGCTTTTCCGTGGCGCCGGGGAGCTTCACCGTGGTATGCGGTCCCTCCGGCTGCGGTAAGACCACGCTGCTGCGGCAGCTGAAGCCCGCTCTTGCCCCCAAGGGCAGGCGGCAGGGCCGGCTTCTTTTTGATGGGGAAGACCTGGAAAAGCTGGACCTGCGGCGGCAGAGCGCCGACATGGGCTTCGTCGCCCAGGACCCGGACAGCCAGCTCGTCACCGACAAGGTGTGGCATGAGCTGGCGTTCGGCCTGGAAAACCTGGGCCTGGAGCAGGCGGCCATCCGCCGCCGGGTGGCGGAGACCGCCGCCTTTTTCGGCATGGAACCCTGGTTCCACCGGGAGGTGTCCCGCCTGTCAGGAGGGCAGAAGCAGCTTTTGAACCTGGCCTCCGCCATGGTCCTGCAGCCCCGGGTACTGCTTTTGGACGAGCCCACCGGCCAGCTGGACCCCATTGCCGCCTCGGATTTCCTGGCGGCGGTGGAGCGGGTCCACCGGGAGCTTGGAACCACGGTCATTCTCACGGAGCATCAGCTGGACCAAGTGCTGCCCATGGCGGACCAACTGCTGGTGCTGGACGGAGGGCGGCTGGTGTGCCAGGGACCGCCGGTCCAGGCCATCGCCCGGCTGCGGGAGACAGGCCACGCCGTGTTCCGGGCCATGCCGGCGCCGGTCCGGGTGTGGGCGGCGGTGCCCAATGACCGGCCCTGTCCCCTCTCCGTCCGGCAGGGGAAGGACTGGCTGGCGGACTATGCCGCGGACCATCCCCTTGCCCCCCTGCCTCCGGCGCCGGAGCGTCCGGCGGGAGAGGTGATGGCCCGGCTGTGGGATGTGTGGTTCCGCTACGGAAAGCAGGAAGCGGATGTGCTGCGGGGACTGGACCTGGAGGTCCGCCGGGGAGAACTGGCGGCACTGGTGGGCGGCAACGGCGCGGGAAAGACCACGGCGCTGTCCCTGCTGTCCGGCCAAAACCGCCCCCAGCGGGGCGCAGTGGAGCTGCGGGGCACCGTGGGGGCCCTGCCCCAGGACCCCAAGGCCCTGTTTGCCCGGAAGACCGTCCGGGAGGAGCTGGAGGGGGTCTGCGGCGACCCTCACCGCCGGGCCGCCATGGCGGCCCTGTGCGGCCTGGAGCCGCTGCTGGAGCGCCACCCATACGACCTCTCCGGCGGCGAGCAGCAGCGGACGGCCCTGGCCAAGGTGCTGCTGGGCGCACCGGACATTTTGCTGCTGGACGAGCCCACCAAGGGCCTGGACCCCGCCTGCAAGCAGCGTCTGGCGGAGATTTTGAAAGAACTTTGCCGGCGGGGGACCGCCGTTGTCATGGTGAGCCATGACCTGGAGTTCTGCGGGGAATATGCCCAATGGTGCGTGCTGCTGTTTGACGGCACCGCTGCGGCGGCGGACATTCCCCGGCGCTTTTTCGCCGGCAGCCGCTTTTATACCACTGCCGCCAACCGTATGGCCCGGGAGCAGCTGCCGGAGGCGGTGACGGCGGCGGAGGTGATCGGATGCTGCGGCGGCGCGGAGACGCCGCAGGCTCCGGAGAAACGGCCGTTGCCGCCGGAAAGGACGGAGGCACCCTCCCCAAAAACCCGGCGGAGGGGCCGCCGGCTGGCCCTGTGCGCGCTGCTGGCCCTGGTGCCGCTGACCATCTGGGTGGGTATGACGGTCTTCCGGGACCGGAAATACCTCTTTACCGCGCTGCTGGTGCTGCTGGAGTGTACGGCGGCCTTCCTGCTCTCCTTTGAGCGGCGGCGGCCCCAGGCCCGGGAGGTGGCGGTCATCGCCGTCCTCTGCGCCTTGGGCGTGGCGGGCCGGGCGGCCTTTTCCATGCTGCCCCAGTGCAAGCCGGTCATTGCCCTCACCGTGCTGACCGGAGCGGCCCTGGGAGGGGAGAGCGGCTTTTTGGTGGGGGCCGTCACCATGCTGGCCTCCAACGTGTTGTTTGGCCAAGGGCCCTGGACCCCCTGGCAGATGTTCGCCCTGGGGCTCATCGGTCTGCTGGCGGGCGCACTGTTCCACCATGGTCCCCTTCCCGCTGGACGGGCGCCGCTGGCGGTTTTCGGCGCGGTGTCCGCCGTGGGCGTGTACGGGATCATCATGAATACCGCCTCCGCCCTCATGTGGCAGGGAGAGCTCACCTGGGGGATGGTCATGGCCTACTGGGGGGCTGGCCTGCCCATGGACCTGGTCCAGGCCGTCGCCACAGCCCTCTACCTATGGTTTTTGACTGGGCCGGTCCTGGAGAAGCTGGGACGGCTCCAGACCAAGTACGGTATTTTGACAGCGTGAAGTGAAAAAGGCCCCGCATCCGATATGGATGCGGGGCCTTTTTGTATTCAGGCTTGCAGCAGCTCCAGCATTTCCCGGGCCGGGTCAATGAGGGGCAGGCTTGTCCGCCTGGCCAGGGCTTCTTTAAAATAAGGAAAGTGGGTGCAGCCCAGCAGCAGTGCCTCCATACCGCAGGCGGCGAACCAGTTTGCCAGCTCTGCCAGGTGGTGGTGCTCCACCAGCTGGTCCGGGTCCTCGCCCTGCTCAATGGCCAGCACCACCGTCAGCGCGGCGGCGGACAGGGTGTCCAGCGCCGGATTGGCGGCCAGCAGCACCCGCTCAATGCCCGCCAGCCCTTGGGCGTTGGCGGCGATGAACGCCAGCCGCCGGTACCGGGGGGCCAGGCTGCGGTATACATCCAGCGGTGTCACGATCTTCATGCCGGTCTCCCGAGAAAGGGCGGGAAAGTCCACGGAAGCGGACAGGGAGTTGCAGTAGACAAAGGCCTTTTCACAGCCCTGCTCCGTCGCCTGCCGCAGCACAGCCAGAGCGCGGGCCTGTTTTTCGGCGGCGGAGGAGATCTGAAAGGCGGTCTGCTGCCGGGGGTCGGCGGACAGTGGGAACGCGGTGCCCGACAGGCCGGCTCCGGTGAGAAAGTCCACGCCCATTTGCGTGTCCACCGGGGTACCGGCCAAAACGGCGATGGGGTGTGTCATCTTGAATCCCTCCTGTTTTATTTCGCGGCGCCTGCCGCGGCGGTGGAAAGCTCCTGACCTGATGATAGCATGATTTCAGGCGGGACAAGAAATGCGAAAAAGCGATAAGGTACTATCGGGCAAAGCAATACCCCCGGAGAGCTCAGCCCACCTTCCGCTGGAAGTTGCCGTAGATGCGGGTCCCCTCCTGGGTGGTCACGAAGGCGTGGGGATCGATGGAGTGGACCGCGTGGACCAGCTCCTCGATCTCAAACTTGGACAGGCACACGCACAGCACATGGACATCCTCGCCGGTGTAGGCGCCGACGCCCTCCCAGTAGGTGACGCTGCGGCCCAGTTTTTCGATGATGAAGCGGGCCAGGGCGTCCTCGTCGCCCTTGGTGAAAATGAGGGCCTGGATACTGACATTCTGCTGGTGCATCCGGTCCAGCACCATGGCGGTGAAGAAGTTGTAGATCACGGAGTAAATGGCCACTTCCGGGCTGAACAGGAACAGACAGGCGGTGTACAGAACGGCGTTGAAGGACAGGGAGAACTTGCCCACGGTGAACTGGCTGCCCCGCTTGCTCAGGTACAGCCCCACAATGTCCAATCCGCCGCCGCTGGCGCCGCAGGTGAGGACCAGGCCGCCGCCCACACCCGCCAGAATGCCGCCCAGCAGGCAGGCGGTGAGATAGTCGTCCACAATGGGGACGGAGGGGGAGGGGACGAGGCTGTAAAACAGGGAGAAGGCCACTGTGCAGATGAGGGTCTTTGCGACGAAGGCCCGTCCCAGATTTTTGTAAGCCAGCAGCAGAATGGGAATGTTCAGCAGGAAATACAAAATGCCGGCCACATCATAGGCGCCGAAATTCATGCCCAGATAGTCGGCAGCCAGCGTGCGCAGCAGCTGGCACACACCCATGAGACCGCCGGTGTACAGGTTCAGGGGCACGATAAACAGGTTCAGTGCGGCGGCGGCGATCAGCTCGCCGATCACAGCCACCACGAGCCGCAGGCCGCGGTGATGCAGAGAGTTGTAAAGCATGGTGTCTCCTCCTGTCGGTCAGTTGTCCGTACTTTGATTATACGGGCTGCCCGAAAAAACCTCAAGGGGAAAAAGAGATTTAAAGGCCATAGCGCAAAAACTGGTACAGCCGCGCCCTGGCCCGGCGGAGGGTGCGGGATACCGTGGACCGCTGAACGCCCAGGAGCTGGGCGATGGCGGTGGTGTTCATCTCCTGGTCGTAGTACAGCTCCACCATCTGCCGCTGCCGGGGGGTCAGCTCCCGGAGGCGGGCGTCCTTCAGGTTCCGCCGCAGGCGGGCAAGCTGCTCCTCGTTGTCCGGGGCGTTTTCCCGCAGCCATACGGTGAGATCGCCGGCCCACTGGTCGGGGCGGCCTCTTTTAGAGGGTGTATTTTTCATGCTTGCGGTAGCTCCTGTCATAATAGTGGGCGGTCAGCTCCGCCAGGGCCCGGGCCTCCCGCAGCAGCGGGTCCAGCGCCGCGATCCTGGCCCGCAGAGCGCGCAGCTCCTCCGGGTCCGACAATGCTCCCATGGCGGCGCGCAGCTCCGCGATGCGGAGCCGCAGGGCAGCCGCGCTGTCCGCGTACACGGCGGACATCTCCAAAAGCGTCATGGACGCACCTCCTTTCCCCGGGTCTGGCGGTAAGGCGCCAGCTCCGCCCGGGCAAAGGACGGCAGGCACTCCCGGCAGACCGTGCTGCCGTTGCAGTACCAGTACTCCTCCCCGGTAACGATCTCCTGCCCGCACAAAGAGCAAAGCAGGCTGTGCCGCCCCAGGCGGCGGGCGCTTCTCCTCAAAAAAGTCCCTCCTAAAACGTAAAAATAAAAAATTTGTGTTGACAAAATGAAAATCATCTGGTAACATAAATCCTGCTGTTGGAACTGCTGGTGTAGCTCAGCTGGTAGAGCAGCTGATTTGTAATCAGCAGGTCGGGGGTTCGAATCCGTCCACCAGCTCCAAGTTTATATGGGGGAATTCCAGAGCGGCCAAATGGGGCAGACTGTAAATCTGTTGTCACTGACTTCGGTGGTTCGAATCCACCTTCCCCCACCAAGTACCGACTGCCCAATAGGGCGGTCGGTATTTTTTTGCTGTGGATTCGAAAGGGAGCGGCAGTGAATGACGCGCCGGTGGCGCGTCAGAGCCGCGGAACGGCCTGCCCGCAGGCAGGCGAATCCACCTTCCCCCACCAAACGTCCATCCGAAAGGATGGGCGTTTTTGTTTCGCAGGGACGCGCCGGCGTGCGAACTGACAAAACAACAAGAATCTTGTGAACGATGTTAGAATATCACAAGAATACTTGCATGTCAAGGCATAATTTACAAGTTTCTTGTAAATACTAATTGACAAGAAACAAAAAATCAGATAGGATACATTCAGAAAGGATGTGTTCCCATGAGCTTTGGTGAGCGTATGCGTGCCAGGCGGGAGGAGCTGGGACTCTCCCGGACCCTGCTGGCCCGGCGGCTGGGCGTGTCTGCTTCCGCCATCGGCAATTATGAGACGGGCATCAGCTTTCCCAAGGAGGAAGTGATGCTGCGGCTGTTTGATTGCCTCCAAACAGACCCGAATTACCTGTTCCAGGACAGCTTTTCCACCGGCGGACAGGTCCTTTCCCAAAGCGAGCGGACGCTGCTGACACAGTACCGGGGCCTGTCCCCCGTGGGGCGGGAGACGGTACGCTCCGTGCTGGAGGCCCTTTGTGTCTACCGGGACGAGCTGGAGCAGAGCCGGGAGCGGCAGGAGACCCGGGTCATTCCCCTGTACCGCAGCCCCGCCGCCGCCGGCTACGCCGCGCCGGTGTTCGGGGAGGATTTTGACTATGTTCCGGTGACGGACGAGGTGCCTTCGGCGGCGGAGTTTGCCGTCCGCATCCAGGGCGATTCCATGACACCGTACATCGCCGACGGCTCGCTGGTCTATGTGAACCGGGACCCGCTGAAAAACGGAGATGTGGGCATTTTCTGCGTGGATGGCGACATGCTGTGCAAGCAGTATTATAAAGATCCCTTTGGGAATGTGTACCTGTTTTCCCTGAACCGCGCCCGGGCGGACGCGGATGTGCTGATGACGCCCTCCAGCGGCCGGAGCCTGGTGTGCTTTGGGCGGGTCATCCTCCACGCGCCGCCGCTGCCGGGAAAGGAATAAGGAATGAAGAAGCGCCGTTGCATCCGCAGCGGCGCTTTTATATATAATAATGTGGTATCAGACGGTGAAACCGCCGTCGGCGGTCAGGACTTGGCCGGTAATAAAGGAGGCCTTTTCCGAAGCGAGAAACGCCACGGCGTGGGCGATATCCTCCGGGGTGCCCAGCCGCCCGATGGGCGTTTCTGCCACCAACATCTCCCTGGTCTCCTGACCCAGGACCCGCACCATGTCCGTTTCAATGCAGCCCGGGGCCACGCAGTTCACCCGAATGCGGGAGGGAGCCAGCTCCAGGGCCAGGGAACGGGTCAGCCCCACGATGGCGGCCTTTGAGCAGGCGTAGGCCACCTCGCAGCTGGCACCCCGCAGGCCCCACATGGAGGAGATGTTGACGATGCAGCCGCCCTTTCGGCTGATCATGGCGGGCAGCACGGCCCGGGCGGCGTTTCGGGCGCCGGTGAGGTTCACGGCCAGCATGCGGTCCCAGGCGGCGTCCTCCATATCCTGAAACAGGCCTTGCCAGGAGATGCCGGCGTTATTGACAAGGAGGGTAACAGGTCCCAGCTCCGCTTCCGCCTGCCGCACCATTTCATTTACCGCGTGGCTGTCCGCCACATCCGCCTGAACGGCGATGGCCTCCCGGCCCTCTCCGCGCAGCTGGGCTGCCAGCGATTCGGCGGCTTCACGGCTTTGGATATAGTTGATGCAGACGGCGTAGCCCGCCTGGGACAGCACCAGAGCCACGGCCCGGCCAATGCCCCGGGAAGAACCAGTGATCAATGCGACCTGTTTCATGGAAAATGACCTCCTGTCCTGCTGCTGGGAGCAGTATAACAAAAAATCAAAAAAAAAGCAAGAAAGGTGTTGACAAAACGAAGGAGTTCGTGTATCCTATATTCGTTCCGCTTCGGACGATTAGCTCAGCTGGCTAGAGCACCTGCTTGACGTGCAGGGGGTCACAGGTTCGAGTCCTGTATCGTCCACCATCTAAATCCCTTAGAGCCGCAAGGCTCTGAGGGATTTTTTTGAAGATATGGAAATGCGATTTCTCCGAAACGCAAACAACAGGGGGGCTTTTGAGCCTCCCTGTTGCTATTAAAATGTGTCTTTCTTACAGCTGGGCAAACGCCTGCTGGAAGTCGGCGATGATGTCGTCGGGGTTCTCCAGGCCCACGGAGATGCGGACCAGGCCCTCGGGGATGCCGGCCTCTTTTAGCTCCTCGGGAGAGTAGGCGGAGTGGGTCATGGAGGCGGGGTGCTGCACCAGGGTCTCCGCGTCGCCCAGGGACACGGCGATGGTGGACAGCTTCAGAGCGTTCACCAGCTTCATGCCGGCGGCCTTGCCGCCCTTGACCTCGATGGAGATCATGGCGCCGAAGTCCTTCATCTGCTTCTTGGCCACCTCATGGTTGGGGTGGGACTCCAGGCCGGGGAAGTACACCTTCTCCACCTTGGGCTCGGCGGCCAGATACGCTGCCAGCTTCCGGGCGTTGTCGCAGTGGCGCTGCATCCGGATCTCAAAGGTCTTGAGACCCCGCAGAATGAGGAACGCCTCCTGGGGACCCAGCACGGCGCCGGTCATGTCCTTCAGGCCGAACATCTTCACTTGGGTGATGAACTCCTTGGAGCCGGCCACAAAGCCCGCCACCACGTCGCCGTGGCCGTTGATGTACTTGGTGGCGCTGTGGACCACCACATCGGCGCCCAGGGCCAGGGGCTGCTGGAGGTAGGGGGTGGCGAAGGTGTTGTCCACCACCACCTTGATGTCCTTGTTGTAGGCGTGAGTCAGCTCGGCAATGGCCTGGATGTCGGCGATTTTCAGGTTGGGGTTGGCGGGAGTCTCCAGGTACACGGCCACAGTGTTCTCCTTCAGAGCCTTGCGGACCTCCTCGGGGTCGGAGGAGTCCACGAAGGTGACCTCCACACCGTAGCGGGTCATGCCGTGGCTCAGCAGGGCGAAGGTGCAGCCGTACAGGGTACCGTCGGCCACGATGTGCTTGCCGGCGCCGGCGAGGGTCCAGAGGGTGGCGGAGATGGCGCCCATGCCGGAGCCCGCGGCGGCAGCCGCCTCGGCGCCTTCCAGCTCCGCGACTTTTTCTTCCGCCAGGACGGTGGTGGGGTTGCCCAGGCGGGTGTAGATGTAACCGTCGCTCTCGCCGGCGAAGCACCGGCCGCCCTCCTCGCAGGTATCAAAGTAGAAGGTGGAGGTCTGGTAGATGGGCATGCCCAGGGAGTGATAGCCCCGGTCCTTCGTGTCACCGCCGTGGATGACCTTGGTGCCGAAGCCGTTTCCGATGTTATGAGACATGAGAATCAGATCCTTTCAAAATATGATCGTGGCAAGATGATACAGGGCTGGCACCTGGAGGATGCCAGCCCTGCGCTGTAAGTGAAAAGGCTGCTTACTTGGCAGCGGTCTCCTTGGCGGCGAAGGCCTTCTCCTCGGGGGTGCGGAGCAGACCGAACTGGATGGTGATGCAGGTGAAGATAATGAGGGCGAACATATAGAAGGAGTAGGGCAGAATGTCCAGCGGCGTGCAGCCGGCCAGTTCCGTGACAATGAGGATACCGCCGTCGTGGGGCATCAGGGCCAGGAACGCGCAGGCGAAAATGTCCACCAGGCTGGCCAGACGCTTGGGAGCGATGCCGTACTTGGAGCCAATCTCCTTGGCGATGGGGCAGGTGACGATGATGCCGATGGTGTTGTTGACCAGAGCGGCGGACAGAACGCCGGACAGCAGGCCGATGCCGTACTCGGCGCCGCGGCGATTCTTGATGCGGGAGGTGATGGCACCCACCAGCCACTCCACACCGCCGTAGTAGCGGACCAGACCGATGATGCCGGAGATCAAAGCGGCCACGATAGAGATGGAGAACATGTCGCTCATGCCGCCGCCGATGGCCTGGACCCACTCAAAGAAGCCCACGGTGCCCTGGGCCAAACCAATGACGCCGGTCATCAGAATGCCGACGAACAGAACCACAGCCACGTTGATGCCCATAAGGGCAGTAACCAAAACCACGATGTAGGGCAGGACCTGGATGACGCTGTACGCACCGGCCTCCACAGCGCCGGAGCCGTGACCGCCCAGAATGGCGTACAGGACCATGGCGATGATGGCGGCGGGCAGGGCCATGAAGAAGTTCATGCGGAACTTATCCTTCATCTCGGAACCGCAGCCCTGGGCGGCGGAGATGGTGGTGTCAGAGATCATGGACAGGTTGTCGCCGAAGTAGGAGCCGCCGATGACCGCGGCGCCCACGATGGCGGGGTTCAGGCCGGCGCCCTGGGCCACACCGATGGCCACGGGAGCCATGGCGGCGATGGTGCCCATGGAGGTACCGATGGCGGTGGAGATAAAGCAGCACATCAGGAACACACCGGGGACCAGCAGGGAAACGGGAATGAAGTGCAGAGCCAGATTGATGACGGAGGATTTACCGCCCATGGCGGCAGCAGCACCCTGGAAGCCACCGGCCATCAGATAGATCAGGATGATCATCATAACGCCGGAGTTGCCCATGTTCTGGCAGAACACATCCAATTTTTCACTGACTTTGACCTTGGGGGCCAGCAGCAGCGCCACGGCGATACCGGCCAGCAGTGCCACATGACGGGGGAACTGTCCGAAGGGGCTTTCAACGCCCAGCAGCGTGAACGTAATACCGCAGCCCACATACAGGACCAAGAATACGATCAGGGGAAGAAATGCGGATGCGCCTAGTTTTTTCTGGTTTTCCATGTTTTTTCTCCTCTCTTTTGCCTCTTTTTATTTATGGTTCAGCGGCCGCGGACCGCCTGTTCCAACTGGGTCAGAGCCTTTTCAATGGTAGCGCGGGGGCAGGCGGCGTTCAGCCGCAGGAAGCCGCTGCCGCCAAAGCCGAAGTCCGTGCCCTCGCCGAAGGCCACGCCGGCCTTCTCCACGCAGAATTTCTTCAGCTCGGCATCATCCATGCCCAGGCCCCGGGCGTCGATCCAGCAGAGATATGTGGCCTCGGGGGTGTTGGGCTTCAGCTCCGGCAGACGCTCCGCGCAGAACTCGCGGATAAAGCGCATGTTGTCGCCCAGGTACACCAGAAGCTGGTCCAGCCACTCCTCGCCGTGGGCGTAGGCCTCCATGGTGGCCACCAAGGAGAAGCAGTTGTTGCGGGCAATGTCCATCCGTTTCAGCTCCGCCACGTAGGCCTCCTGCTTTTCCACGGTGTTGAACACGATGGTGGAGGACTGGAGGCCCGCCAGGTTGAAGGTCTTGCTGGGGGCGATGCAGGTGGTGGTGATGGCGGCGATCTCCGGGGAGACGGAGGCCATGCAGGTGTGCTTGTGGCCGTCCAGCATCAGGTCGGAGTGGATCTCGTCGGAGATGATCTCCACACCGTGGCGGACGCAGATGTCACCCACGGTCTTCAGTTCTTCAGGGGTCCAGACCCGGCCCACGGGGTTGTGGGGGTTGCAGAGGATGAAGTACTTGGCGTCCTTGGCCTTCTCCTCAAAGTCGGCGTAGTCCATGGTGTAATAGCCGTTTTCATCCCGCTTCAGGGGGCTGACCACCAGCTCCCGGCCGGTGTTGTGCACCACGTCGGCGAAGGGATGGTATACAGGCTGCTGAATGAGGACCTTGTCGCCGGGCTGGGTGAACATGGTCATAATCATCCGCATACCGGGCACCACACCGGGGGCGAAGGCCATTTTTTCAATCTCCGGCCGCCAGCCGTTGCGCTTTTCCTGCCAGGCGGCGATGGCCTCGAAATACTTGGGGGTCCGCCAGGTGTAGCCGAAGATACCCTGGTCGGCCCGCTGCTTGATGGCCTCCACGATGCAGGGGGCGGTGCGGAAATCCATATCCGCGATCCAGAGGGGGATCACGTCATTAGTGCCGTAGTGCAGGACGGATTCTTCAAATTTGGCGGCGTAATTTTGGGAGCGGTCCACGAGCTCGTCAAAATTGTAAGTCATATACCGGTTCCTCCTTGTGTTTTTGATCGACTGACTGAATATATAGCAAAGTTCATGCCATTTGTGAGATCAGAGGATTTTTTTGTAAGGGTATCCAACTTCCTATGGGCTGAATTTCGCAAAATAGACAGAAAAACTGGAAAAATCACGCAAATGAAGCGGGTAAAACAAAAAAATAATTGGGTAAAGATATAATCTTTACCCAATTATTTGGCGGTATTTGGCGAAAGTTCTTGATACAGGATGAGACCCTTTTGCGTCAGGCGGCTGCCGCCCCGGCCCCGGGAGACGGATACCAGGCCCAAGCGGTGCAGGACCAGCAAGACATCCCGGATCTCCTGCTCCGTGGCCGGGACCTGCTGCCGCCGGGCCTCCAGAAGCAGGGCGCCCCGGCCAATGCCCCGGTCCGCGCCGCCCATGGCGCGCACCAAAAAGCAGAACAGCTCCTCCCGCCCGTGGGCTGCTTGCCAGAAGTCCCGGCTGCCGGGGCTTGGCTGCGGAGCGGCCGCCGGCTGAGGCGGTTTGACCGTTGGCACCGCGCGGAGATAGGGCGGCAGGTCCTCCACCTCCACGAAATCCTTTCCCAGCATGGAGAGGTATTCCACCAGATTCGCCAGCTCCCGGACATTGCCGTCCCAGCCGTAGGCCCGCAGCACCGCCTGGGCGGAGGGGGCGAGGGTGAAATGAACACCGCTCCGCGCCATCAGATGCTCGGCGATGAGGAACAAGTCCTCGCCCCGGTCCCGGAGGGGCGGAATGGAGATGGGCAGGGTGTTCAGGCGGTAATACAGGTCTTTGCGGAAGGTGCCCTGCCGCACCCGCTCCAAAATATCCTCGTTGGAGGCGGCGATGATCCGCACATCCGTGGGGATGATACGATTGCCGCCCACCCGCATGAATTCTTTTTCCTGCAATACCCGCAGCAGCTTGATCTGCAAAGGCTGGCTCATGCCCTCAATCTCGTCCAGGAACAGCGTGCCCCGGTGGGCGTATTCAAAAAGGCCCAGCTTGCCGCCTTTTTTGGCGCCGGTAAAAGCGCCCTCGTCATAGCCGAACAGCTCGCTTTCCAGCAGAGAATCCGACAGGGCGGCACAGTTGATGGCCACGAAGGGCATGTTCCTGCGGGGAGAGGCGTTGTGGATGGAGTGGGCGAACAGTTCCTTGCCGGTGCCGCTCTCCCCGGTCAGCAGGATGGAGGAATCGGTACTGGCCATTTTGGCGGCGATCTGCTTGGTGCGCAGCATGATGTCGCTCTGGCCGACGATGTCATCAAACACATACTTGGACTGATAGCCCCGGTGATACATTTGCAGGCGGAACTGGTGCTGGCGCTCCTCTTCCTCAGTGAAGCGCTGCAGCACCAAGAAGCAGCCGATATACTCTCCCTGCCAGTCTACCGGCGCGGTGGAGAGATTGAGGTAGGTGTCCTTTAACTGAATGAGGCGGGAGGTCTTCTGCCGCCGGTCGTTTTCCGTCAGTTGGCGGGCAAGGTCCCGGCAGGCCAGGGGGAATGGTTGACCGATGGCCTCCTTCCGCCGCAGACCGAGCATGTTTTCCGCCAGGTCGTTCAGGGCGAAAATGCGGCTGTCCACGTCCACGCCCAAAATGCCGGTCTCCAGGGCACCCATCAGAATGTCCAGATAGGATTCCGCTTTCAGGTTGGCACTCCACAGGGAGGCCAGACTCTGCCCCTGGTCCGCCAGAGAATCGGCGTAGGCGCGGAATTCAGCACTTTTGGGGAACCAGGTGAAGCCCAGCTTTAAGGCGATCTCCAACAGTGTGTCCGCCGTGAAGACACGGGGACCCAGGTCGATCACCCGCAGCGCGGTGGGCGGTACATATTGGCCCTCTCCCGGCGTGATGGCAAGCGCGACATCCGTCGGGTAGCTGGAGCCGGGATACACCGGCGTGAATTCGACCTGGGTGATACCCAGCCGGTTCAGCTCCGCAATGCTCTCGTAGGACATCTGCACACTGAGGTTCACCAGCATGGCCCGGGTGCCCCGGGGCAGCTGCCGCAGGGTCTCAATGTCTTTTTTGAAAAATGTGACGGCGGGGGAGACCACCTTCCCCTCCTCCGGAATGAGGTCCATGATCTGGGCGAAAGCGTCGGAGGAGGTGGCTGCCGTAATGTACAGGTCCGCGTCCGTGGGCATGGCTGGAAAATCGCCCGCTTCCACGCTGAAGCACTCCAACGCGATGTTGGAGCCAAAAAACTGGTGGAGCCGCTGCGCGTAGGTGGGACAGGTGGATGCGGCCTGGGTGATCAAAACGAGTTTTTTCGCCATGCCCGTTCTCCTTTTCAAACTGATGGTACTCATTATATCAATATCCCCGTTGAGACGCAAGAAAAGCGCGGCTGTTTTGATAATGTGCCGGAACAGCCGGCGGGGGACCCGCGGCGGAAGATGGCGGAGAGCCACCACGGCATCATGCAAAGGACCGGACTTCTTTTGGAAGTCCGGTCCTTTGCGTATAGAAGAGAGAGGGGGGAAGAAAAGCAAAAGAATGGGAAGATCAGGCCTTGCAGGGGGTCTCCGCTTCGATGTTGATGTGGTGACCGCTGTAATTGCCTGCGATGACCTTGGCCTGGGACTTGGCGGCGGCCAGGAGCTTGGAGAAGCTGACGCCGGTGTCGTAGCCCATCTCGTTCAACATCCACACGGTATCCTCCGTGGAGAGGTTGCCGGAGGCGCCGGGAGCGAAGGGGCAGCCGCCCAGGCCGCCCAGAGCGGCCTGGATCTTGGTGACACCGCACTCCATGGCAGCCAGGCTGTTGGCCATGCCGAGGCCGCGGGTATCATGGAAGTGGACCATCAGGTCCAGGGTGGGATAGGCAGCCTTCACGGCGGAGATGACGGCCTTCACCTGGGCGGGATCGGCGATGCCGATGGTGTCGCACAGGCAGCAGGTGGTCATGCCGGCGTCCACGTAATCCTTCAGGAACGCCACCACGGCGGCGGGGTCCTCATACTTGCCCTCAAAGGGGCAGCCGAAGGTGGTGGCCAGGTCCACGATGATATCCAGGTCGGGATAGGCGGCGCGGATCTCCTTGTAGGCCTCCAGGGACTGCTCATGGGTGCGGTTGATGTTGGCCTTGTTGTGGCTCACGCTGAGGGACACCACATAGCACACCTTCCGCAGGCCCAGCTCATAGGCGTTCTGGGCGCCCCGCAGGTTGGGCACCAGGGCGAACAGGTCCACGTCGGGATACTTTTCCAGCACCACCTTGGTCACGTCCTTGGCGTCCGCCAGCTGGGGGATGGCCTTGGGGCTGACGAAGGAGGTGTATTCCATATGCTTCACGCCGGCGGCCACCAGGTCATCGATGACCTGGAGCTTCTGCTCCGTGGTGATCTGGGCACACTTGACGCTCTGGAAACCATCCCGGGGGCCGACTTCGATGATCTCGATCTGCTTGCTCATGATTTACGCAGCCTCCTTGCTCAGATGACGCCCTTTTCCTTCAGCTCGGCCAGCTTGGCCTCGTCCAGGCCCAGCATCTGGCCGTAGACAGCCGCGTTGTCCTCGCCCAGCAGGGGGGCGGGCTTCCGGGGCTGAGAGCTGGTGCGGGTCAGGTGCTGCGGAATGGCGGTGATGGCCAGCTCGCCGATACCGGGCTGGTTGATGGTGGGGAACATACCGCGGGCGCCGGCGATCTGGGGGTCCACCACCAGACGGTCGATGGTGTTCACGGGGCAGGCGGGGCAGCCGGCGTCGTTGAGCAGCTTGTCGACTTCGTCGATGGTGTGCTGCTGGGTCCAGGGAGAGATCTCCTCCCGCAGGGCGGCGTGGTTGGCCACGCGGTCCTTGACCTCCAGGAAGCGGGGGTCGGTCTTCAGCTCGGGGCGGCCCATGACGTCGCACAGGAGGCCGTAGAGCTTGTTGTTGCCGGCGGCAATGACCACGTCGCCGTCCTTGGTGGGGAAGGTATCGTACGGATAGGTGGACTCATACCGGTTGCCGATGCGCTGGGGGATACGGCCGGTGGACTGATAGATCATGGTGATGTTCTCCATGGCGGCCGCCACAGAATCCACCAGAGCCACATCCACCTTTTCGCCCAGGCCGGTCTTCTGCTTGTTCACCAGAGCGGCCAGAACGCCCACCGTCATGTTCAGGGCACCCAGCACGTCGCCCAGGGGGGTTCCGGAGCGGGTAGCGGGGCCGCCGGGCCAACCGCTGGTGCTCATGAGGCCGCCCATGGCCTGGCCGACGATATCATAGCCGGCGCGCTTGCTCAGGGGGCCGGTGTGGCCGAAGCCGGAAACAGAGCCGTAGACGATGCCGGGGTTGATCTCCTTCAGAACATCATAGCCCAGGCCCAGCTTTTCCATGGTGCCGGGGCGGTAGTTCTCCAGAACCACGTCGGCCTTCTTCACCAGTTCCTTGAAGATCTCCTTGCCCTCGGGCTCCTTCAGGTTCAGAGTGATGCCCACCTTGCTGCGGTTGAAGTTGGTGTAATACACGCTGTTGCCGTTGATGAAAGGTCCCATTTTGCGGGTATCGTCGCCGCCCTTGGGATTTTCGATCTTGATGACCGTGGCGCCCAGGTCAGCCATCAGTACCGCCGCATAGGGGCATGCCAGCACGCGGCCCAGATCCAGGACGACAACGCCGTCCAGCAAGCCTTTTCCGTTTTCCATAATGTAACCCTCTTTCAAAAACATTTTTTGTAAATAATCATCACGGGGAAAGTGCGTTTGCGATGTTATTAAGCAAAAAATATGCCAACTATGCGAAGGCTGATTTTTCCGCAAAGACGGGGAGAAACGGCGGCAAAGCCTCCGGCACGTATCAAAAAGCGTTAAAATATGATACGGTGCGACGTTGCACTGTGAAACGCCCTGCAAAGGCGGGATTGTATTCCGGAAACCGCTTTGCTATAATTCAGGGGTAAGCCCCCGCGCATGGGGCGAATCTGGACACATTGAGGTAATCCATTATGAACGCGATATTTACGGGAACCAGCCGGTACGTGGCGTCTGACGAGCTGATGACCGCCGTCAACATCGCCGTGACGCTGCAAAAGCCCCTGCTCATCAAAGGCGAGCCCGGCACCGGCAAGACCATGCTGGCCCAGGCGGTGGCGGATGCCCTGGGCAAACGGCTCATCATCTGGAACGTGAAATCCACCACCAAGGCCCAGGACGGCCTGTATGTTTACGACGTGGTCCAGCGGCTGTATGACAGCCAATTCGGCACCCACGGCGTGGATGATATTGCCCATTACATCAAGCTGGGCAAGTTGGGAGAGGCCTTTCAGTCGGAGGAGCAGGTGGTGCTGCTCATCGACGAGATCGATAAGGCGGACCTGGAATTTCCCAACGACCTTCTGTGGGAGCTGGACCAGATGGAGTTCCACATTCCGGAGACGAG
This sequence comes from Clostridiales bacterium, assembly GCA_004558115.1. Taxonomy (GTDB): domain Bacteria; phylum Bacillota; class Clostridia; order Oscillospirales; family Oscillospiraceae; genus Oscillibacter. Next base: position 30,597 of record SFDT01000013.1, read on the forward strand.
GGAGACGGTGAAGGCCAAGCAGCGGCCCATCGTCATCATCACCTCCAACGCGGAAAAGGAACTGCCGGACGCCTTTTTGCGCCGCTGCATCTTCCACTACATCGAGTTTCCCGACCAGGAGCAGATGGAGCGGATCCTCCGCGTCCACTTCGGCGACCTGGAGGGCGAGCTGGTGGCCCAGGCCCTGGCGGGCTTTTACTGGGTGCGGCAGCTGCGGGATATTGAAAAAAAGCCCAGCACCTCCGAGCTGGTGGACTGGCTGCGGGCCCTGGCGGCCGGCGGTGTGGACCCCAAGCGCATTCAAAAGGAGATCCCCTTTGCCGGCGTGCTGCTGAAAAAGGACAAGGACCTGAACACCCTGCGCAAAGCCCTGCGGTAAACGGCCATGTTCACGGGATTTTTCTATTTGCTGCGCAGCCGGGGACTGGACGTGTCCCTCAATGAGTGGCTGGCGCTGCTGGAGGGCTGCGCAAAGGGCCTGCACCGCTCCAGCCTCACGGGATTTTACCGGCTGTGCCGGGCGGTGCTGGTGAAAAGCGAGGCGGACTACGACCGCTTCAACCAGGTGTTTTTGGAGTATTTCAAGGACGTGCCCTGGGAGGGAGAGCTGCCGGAGGAGCTGCTGGACTGGCTGAACCACCCGGCGGAGGACCTGGGCCGCACCCTGGAGGAGCTGAAAGCCATGGGTGTGCCGGACCAGACCCTGGAGGAGCTTTTGAAGCTGCTGGAGGAGCGGCTGAAGGAGCAGACGGAGGAGCACAACGGCGGCAGTTACTGGGTGGGCACCCAGGGCCGTTCCGCCTTCGGCAACAGCGGCTGGCACCCCGGCGGCATCCGCATCGGCGGCGAGAGCCGCCACCGCACCGCTTTGCTGGTGGCGGGGGAGCGGAAGTTCCGGGATTTCCGCAAGGACAATACTCTGGACACCCGCCAGTTCCAGATGGCCTTCCGCCTGCTGCGGCAGATGTCCCAGCAGACGAACAGCCAGGAAAAGGTGGTGGACGTGGACGGCACGGTCCGGGCCACCTGCGACAACGGCGGCACACTGTCCGTCCGCTATCAGAATCCCCGGAAGAACGCGGTGAAGGTGCTGCTGCTCATGGATTCCGGCGGGTCCATGGAATATTACGCGGGGCTGTGCTCCATGCTGTTCCAGGCGGCCACCAAGTCCAACCATTTCAAGGAGCTTCACACCTACTATTTCCACAACTGCGTTTACGAGGAGCTGTATACCAAGCCCACGCTGTTCTGGGGCGGCGGCACGTCCGTGCCCCTGGACTGGGTGCTGCAAAACTATGACGGCAGCTACAAGGTCATCCTGGTGGGCGACGCAGCCATGCACCCCTATGAGCTGACGGAGCCCCGGTACGACTGGAGCCGGCGGGAGTACGGGCCGTCGGGCCTTGCCTGCTTGGAGCGGCTGCAAAAGCGGTATCCCTATCTCATTTGGCTGAATCCGGAGCCTATGCCGGACAAGCCGGATTACTGGAGCCAGACCCACTGGAAGCTGGGAAAGATGATCCCCATGTATGACCTGTCCGCCCAGGGCCTGGAGGCGGGAATGAAGCGGTTGATGGCGCGGCGCTGAGAGGAACTGGAAACACTTATTAAAAAAGGAAGCGCCTGCGGGTACTTCCTTTTTTTCACAAAAATGGCTATCTATCGCACCCAACTGTACGCCATAGGAGGACCATTCGTCAAATGGCAGTATTCGGGGCGAGAACAATTGGAAGAATTGTGCATTGTAATTGCCAAATACAAATTATATAATCAAAGCAGAAAATGAAACACAAGCGAAATTGAAATTGTTTCCGCTAGAAGAACGAGCGCTTGAAAAAACACAAAGGATTTGTGGACAACAAGGGGAGAATTGTTCAAATAGCTGAAACAAAATTTTTTTGGGAGGTCTTTATCATGCTGACTCTGGAAATGATCCAGGACGCTCAGGCCGCTCTCCGGGGCATTGCCCGCCGGACGCCTCTGGATCCCGCATCCAAGATCGCGGACAATCTGTACATCAAGGCTGAGAACCTGCAGCTGACCGGTGCCTTCAAGATCCGCGGCGCTTACAACAAGATCCGTTCCCTGACCCCCGGCGAAGCCGCCAAGGGCGTTATCGCCTGCTCCGCCGGCAACCACGCCCAGGGCATTGCCCTCTCTGCCACCAAGCTGGGCATCAAGTCCATCATCTGCATGCCCGCCGGCGCTCCCATCAGCAAGGTGGAGGCCACCAAGAAGTACGGCGCCGAGGTCGTTCTCGTTCCTGGTGTGTATGACGACGCTGCCCGCGAGGCCGCCCGCCTGTCCGCCGAGCATGGCTACACCTTCGCCCATCCCTTCAACGACGATTACGTCATGGCCGGCCAGGGCACCATTGGCCTGGAGATCCTGGAGCAGCTGCCCGAGGTCGAGCAGGTGGTCTGCCCCATCGGCGGCGGCGGCCTCATCAGCGGCATCGCCTTCGCCATCAAGAGCCTGAAGCCCGAGTGCAAGGTCATCGGCGTCCAGGCTGCCAGCGTTCCTTCTATGTATGAGTCCTGCAAGGCCGGCAAGATCACCACCGTGCCCGACGGCGACACCCTGGCCGACGGCATCCACGTGCTGACTCCCGGCGACAAGACCTTCGAGATGTGCCAGAAGTATGTGGACGAGATCGTCACCGTTTCCGAGGACGAGATCGCCGCTGCCATCCTGGCTCTGATGGAGGGTCAGAAGACCGTTGCCGAGGGCGCCGGTGCCACCACCGTGGCCGCCTGCATGTTCGGCAAGGTGGACATCAGCTCCAAGAAGACCGTGTGCGTGGTGTCCGGCGGCAACGTGGATGTCACCACCCTGTCCCGTATCATCACCAAGGGCCTGACCAAGTCCGGCCGTATCGCTGAGATCTCCACCAAGGTCGTGGATAAGCCCGGCAGCCTGATCCAGGTGCTACAGGTGGTTTCCGACTGCGGTGCCAACATCCTCAGCGTCAACCATGAGCGCGAGGCCAAGGACTCCGATGTGGGAGCCTGCATCGTGTCCATGGTTCTGGAGACCCGCAATCAGGAGCATGTGGACCAGATCAAGGCCGCCATGGCATCCAAGGGTTATTCTTTGCTGGACAAATGATCCGGCAATCAATAAATAAATAAGGAGGGGGGCCTCCGCAAGAGGACGGAGGCCAAAGAAAACATGGAAAAGCAAAAGAAAAAGCTGGGCTTGCTGCCCAAACTGATCATCGCCATCGTCCTCGGTATCGTCGTGGGCTTCGTGGCGCAGAACATGGGTTCCGCCGGTGAGCTCATCATCCGCCTGGGCGCTACCTACAACAGCATCTTCGGTAACTTCATCAGCTTCTGCATTCCCCTGATCATCATCGGCTTCGTGGCCCCCGGCATTGCCGATCTGGGCGCTGGCGCCGGCAAGATCCTGGCCATCACCACCGGCATCGCCTATCTGTCCACCGTCATCGCCGGCTCTCTGGCCTATGTCGTGGATATCACCCTGTTCCCCCACCTGGTGGACGCCGGTATGTTCACCACTGAGGCTGAAAACGCCGAGGAGACCGTGGTGAGCTCCCTGTTCACCATCGATATGCCCGCCATCATGGGCGTCATGAGCGCCCTGCTCATCGCCTTCATCCTGGGCCTGGGCATGGCCGTCATCAAGAACGGCACCCTGAAGGCCGTCATGGAAGAGTTCGGCGAGATCGTCAGCAAGCTGGTGGCCAGCGTCATCATCCCCCTGCTGCCCTTCCACGTCTATGGCATCTTCGCCAAGCTGGCCTATGCCGGTACCATCGTTGAGCTGATGACCTCCTTCGTGAAGGTCTTCGCCGTGGTCATCTGCCTGCACTGCGTCATCATCGTGTTCCAGTATTTCGTGGCCGGCACCGTGGCCAAGAAGAATCCCTTCGGCCTCATCAAGAACATGCTGCCCGCTTACACCACCGCCATCGGCACCCAGTCCTCTGCCGCTACCATCCCTGTCACCGTGCAGTGCACCAAGAAGAACGGTGTCTCCGATGCTATCGCTGAGTTCGTGTGCCCCCTGTGCGCCACCATTCACCTGTCCGGCTCCACCATCACCCTGACCAGCTGCTCCATCGCTGTTATGATGATGCTGGGCCAGACCCCCAGCTTCGGCAAGATGTTCCCCTTCATTCTGATGCTGGGCATCACCATGGTCGCCGCTCCCGGCGTCCCCGGCGGCGCTGTCATGGCCGCTCTGGGCATCCTGGAGTCCATGCTGGGCTTCGATGCTGATATGCAGGGCCTGATGATCGCTCTGTACATCGCTCAGGACTCCTTCGGCACTGCCTGCAACGTCACTGGCGACGGCGCGATCGCTGTCTTCATGGACGCCATCACCGGCAAGAACAAGGACAAGGTCAAGGCCTGATCGGCACGACCATCCCAAACACTCTCCCCTAATACATAGAGAAGGCGCCCCGCTTTGCGGGGCGCCTTCTCTATGCCGGTAAAAGAGAAGCCCGGGCCAAAGGCCCGGGCTTTGTCTGTTTAATTTCCGCACTCGATGGAGATCTGATTGAACCGGGTGAGGATGTCATCAATGGAGGTGTTCCGCTTTTCCTCCCCGGCCCGGTCCAGGACCACATGGCCCCGGTCCATCATGAGGACGCGGTCGCCGTATTCCACAGCGTAGCGGAGATTGTGAGTGACCATGAGGGCGGTGAGCTTTTTTTCCCGGACCACCTGGTCGGTCAGCCGCATGATGGTGTCGGCGGTCTTGGGGTCCAGGGCAGCCGTGTGTTCGTCCAGAATGAGGAATTTCAGAGGGGTCATGGTGGCCATCAGCAGGGAAACGGCCTGCCGCTGGCCGCCGGAGAGGGCGCCCATTTTCACGTCCAGCTTATCCTCCAGCCCCAGCCCCAGGGACAGCAGCTGTTCCCGGTACTGCTCCACCCGGCGGCGGTTGATGGCCCGGCTCAGGCCGAAGGACTTTCCCTTGTTGTCTGCCAGGGACAGGTTTTCCAGCATGGTCAGATTGGGGCAGGTGCCGGCAGCCGGGTTCTGATATACCCGGCCCATGGTGGCGTAACGCTGATAATCCTTCAGCTTGGAAATACTGGTGCCGCCCACCAGCACGTCGCCGCCCTCAATGGGGATGGAGCCGCAGATGATGTTCAGCAGGGAGGTCTTGCCGCTGCCGTTGCTGCCTACGATGGCCACGAACTGGCCCTCCTCCACCTTCAGGGAGAAGTGGTCGAACAGCCGCTGCTCCGTAATGGTGCCGGGATTGTAGACCTTTGTGATATCTCTGATCTCAAGCATGGATGATCTCCTCTCCCTTCCGGCCGGACACCACCAGAACCAGCAAAAACAGCATGGCGGTGATGAGCTTCATCATGTTGGGGGGCAGGCCCATGCTCAGCGCCAGCTGGATGCACAGCTTGTATAGGATGCTGCCCACGATGACCGCCGTGGTGCCCCGGGGGCTGCCCAGAAAGCGCAGGGCCTTTACACGCCGGAGTCCCCGGGCCGCCGGGGAGGTGGTGTAGAAATTCATCAGGGAAATGCCGATAATGACGGCGGCCAGGCCGTATACCAGCTGGCCGGTGCCCATGGTGGCGGAAAAGCTCCGCTGCTCATGGCACACCACACAGCCCGCCAGGGCCACCAGGGCGTTGGAAATGACCAGGCCCAGCATCTTCACGCTGCCCCGGTCCTTGGCCAGGGAGGTCACCAGGTCCGCATTGTCACCCACCGCCCGCAGCAGCAGGCCGGATTTGGTGTTGAAGTACAGGTCCAGAATCAGCTTCACCACCAAAATCAGCACCAGGGATACCACCAGCTTCCGCTCCATGAGGGTCAATCCGCCCAGCACGGACATGGTGGACGGCGCGGTGAAAATGGTGTCCGTTCCCCGGTCCACCGTCAGGTTGGAGCCGTTGGCAATGTACAGGTTGATGGAGAACAGGGCCGTCATGGTGATGATGCCCGCCAGGAGGTTCCGGATCTTCAGCCGCACGTGGATGAAGCCGGTGAACAGTCCCGCCAGGGCGCCGGCCGCCAGGGAGATGGGCAGCGTCAGCCAGGCGTTCACGCCCCGGGTCAGCAAAATGGCGGTGACGGCGGCGCCCAGAGGAAAGGTGCCGTCCACCCCCAGGTCTGGGAAGTCCAGAATGGAATAGGTGATGTAGACGCCGAAGGAGATCAGCGTGTAGATGAGGCCCTGAATGAGGGTGCTGATGAGCAGGTCCGCCATAGGGAACCCTCCTTCTCAAAGATTAGCCCACGGGGTTGGTGAGGGTACCGATGCCCTCAATGGTGCAGGACACGGTGTCGCCGGGCTTTAAGAACTTGGGCGGGTCAAAGCCCATGCCTACGCCGGCGGGGGTGCCGGTGGCGATGATGGTGCCCGGCAGCAGCGTCATACCGGCGGTCAGCTCCTCCAGCACATCCTGGATGGAATTCAGAAACAGGGAGGTGTTGGAGTCCTGCCGCGGCTCGCCGTTGACGGTGGAGGAAATGCCCAGGGCGGGAGGAAACGCGATCTCGTCGGCGGTGACGATGCAGGGGCCCATGGGGGTGAAGCCGTCCAGGCTCTTGCCGAAATACCATTGCTTGTGGCCGGTCTGCACGTCCCGGGCGGAAACGTCGTTGAGGACGGTGTAGCCGAAGATGTAATCGCCGGCCTCGGCGGCGTTCACATGTTTGGCAGTCTTTCCCAGAATGACCCCCAGCTCCACTTCGTAATCCAGCCGCTCCACCAGGTCCTGGTGGCTCTGGATGACACCGCCGGGGGCCACGGCCTCGCTGACCCGCTTGGAGAAGTACACCGCCGCGGGCTTTTCCTTGGTGAAGGCGTCAGCGTCGTATTTGGCGGCCTCTGAGGCATGGGCCTTATAGTTCATGCCCAGGCACAGCACATCCTGCCGGGGGCGGGGGATGGGGGCCAGCAGCTCCACATCCGCCAGGGCCACGGACGCGCCGCCGCCCTCCGCCGCGGTAACGGCGGAGGACAGTTGGGAAAGGGTCATGGTCTCAATGAGGGTGTTCATATCGGGGACGGGCAGCGGCAGGATGGCGGTGCCGTCCTTTGTCAGGGCGCCGACCTTTTCGGCGCCGTTTTCGCGGTAAGTGACCAGCTTCATAGAAGAACTCCTTGTTTGATGATTTTTATGCCTCGCTGCTTTCCACGGCCTTCTGCGCCACGGCGTCCGGCAGGACGATGCCCATGGCGTCCAGGGCCTCGGAATTCACGTAGATGCCGTATTCGGAAATGGTCTCATAGGGGAGGTCCTGGCAGGCGGCTTCGCCCCGGAGGACCTTGGCGGCCATCTGGCCGGTCTGCTTGCCCAGCTGGATATAGTCGATGCCGGCGGCGGCCACGCAGCCCAGCTTCACCTGCTCCACCTCAGAGCCGTAGATGGGGATACCGGCGTCATTGGTCTTTTCCAGGATGGCGGCCAGAACGCCCACCACGTTGTTGTCCGTCAGGTTGGAGATGCAGTCCACCTTGTGGGCGATGAGGGTGTCGGCGGCCTGGGTGACCTCCGCCTGGGCGGTGACGCCGATGGCGTCGATGGTGAAGCCGTAGTCACCGGCCTTCTCCTGGTACTCGGCGATGGCGGACACGGAGTTGGGCTCGCTGGTGGTGTAGATGATGCCGATGGTCTTGGCGTTAGGCTGCAGCTGGCGGATGAGGTCCAGCTGGGCCTCCACCGGCAGCTTGTCGGAGGTGCCGGTAACATTGCCGGAGTCCAGCTTCGCCTGGACGGGGTCGGTGATGGCGGTGAAGATCACGGGAATATCCTTATCCTCGGCGGCGTTGAAGCAGGCCACGGCGGAGGGAGTGGCGATGCCCACCATCAAATCCACATCCTCGGCGGAGAAGGCGTCGCCGATCTGGGCGTTGACGTTGTCGTCGAAGCCGGCGTTCTGGTAGTCCACCTCAAAGTCCACGCCTTCTTTCAGTCCGGCCTCTTCCAGGCCCTGGAGGAAGCCGATGCGGCAGTTATCCAAAGAGGCGTGCTGGCCGTACTGATTGATGCCGATCAGGTACTTTTCCGTGGTGGCCTCGGCGGGGGCTTCAGAGCCGCTCTCAGCGGGAGCTTCTTCTTTTTTGCCGCCGCAGGCGGTCAGAGTCAGGGCCAGGGACAGCGCCAGGATGGCGGAAGTAATATGACGGAAGTTTTTCATGATACTATCTCCAATCTCATTTTAAAATTTTTTAAGGGGCCGGTCAATTACGATTTCTCTCTGGACCCGCCATCGTCTGGTGTTGCGTTTCATCAAAAAAACTCCCTTCCGGAAAAACAAAAAAGCCTTATCCCAAATTTGGGACAAGACTTCTGATCCTGCGGTACCACCCAAGTTGACGCATAGCGCCCGCTCGTCTCACGTACAAATCATACGTGCCGCGCTGATAACGGGTGCGGTCCCCGTCAGTCGCTACTGGGCCATCCGGCTGTTCGCTCTGCCCTCGCAAGTCCATTCGCCGAAACGTTCTCTGCCGCGATCCCACCATCCGCGGCTCTCTGAAAGGTGACCGTAACGGGTACTCCTCTTGCTCATCGGTTTATCTGTTTGATTGCTTTGCATTATACGCATCCGGCGGACAAATGTCAACCGTTAATTTTAACAATTTTTCTCTGCTGCTTTAAATAAAAAAAGAGAAATGAAAAAGGGTACGGGCCGCATCCGCGGCCCGTACCCAGAACACATTACTTACGACACGCTAGTCCCAGCCGGCAACTCAGGAGAGTAGCAGCTTGTCGTCGGCTTCATCAGAGCCGCTGACTTTGCTGAACAGCTCCAGCAGCTGGGGGACCGTCAGCTTTTTCTTTTCCTCGCCGGACACATCAATGACGATGCGGCCCTCATACATCATGATGAGGCGGTTGCCGTGCTGGATGGCGTCCCGCATGTTGTGGGTGATCATCAGGGTGGTCAAGTGGTCCTTTTCAATGATGCGGTCCGTGGCGTCCAGTACCTTGGCGGCAGTCTTGGGGTCCAGAGCCGCCGTGTGCTCGTCCAGAAGCAGCAGCTGGGGCTTAATGAGGGTGGCCATCAGCAGCGTCAGCGCCTGGCGCTGGCCACCGGACAGGAGGCCCACCTTGCTGGTGAGCCGGTTCTCCAGCCCCAGGTCCAGGATCTTCAGCCGCTCAATGTACTCCTCCCGCTCTGCCTTGGTGATGCCTGCCCGCAAGGTGCGGCTCTTGCCCCGGCGGGCGGCCAGTGCCAGATTTTCCTCGATCTGCATGGTAGCGGCAGTGCCCAGCATGGGGTCCTGGAACACCCGGCCGATGTATTTGGCCCGCTTGTGCTCCGGCATATGGGTCAGATCCACGCCGCCGATGGAGATGCTGCCGGCGTCTACCGGCCAAACGCCGGCCACGGCGTTGAGCAGGGTGGACTTACCGGCGCCGTTGCCGCCGATGACGGTGACAAAGTCGCCGTCGTTCAGATGCAGGGAAAGGCCCCGCAGGGCGGTCTTTTCGTTGACGGTGCCGGCGTTGAAGGTTTTCCAGATGTCTTTGACCTCAAGCATTTGCGGCACCTCCTTTCTTGACGGGCTTGCTGAAGTACTTGTCCTTCCAGTAGGGGATGGACAGGAACAGCGCCACGATCAGGGAGGTGATGAGCTTCATATCGTCGCCGCTCATGCCCAGCCAGATGACAAGAGAGTACACGGCGTAATAAATGACGGAGCCGAACACCACGCTCAGCAGGCGCAGGGCGAAATTGGTAAAGAGCTTGCCGAACACCACGTCTCCGATGATGACCGCCGCCAGGCCGATGACGATGGCGCCGCGGCCCATGCTGACATCGGCGAAGCCCTGATACTGGCTCAGCAGGGCGGAGGACAGGGCCACCAGGCCGTTGGAGAGCATCAGTCCCAGCACCGTGGTGAAGTTGGTGTTGATGCCCTGGGCCCGGCTCATGGCGGAGTTGGAGCCGGTGGAGCGGAGGGAGCAGCCCAGCTCCGTGCCGAAGAACCAGTACAGCGCGGCAATGAGCAGGATGCACACGATGCCCACCACCAGGATGGGGTTCTCCACGGACAGGGCCTTCACATTCCGGGAGGACACCAGCAGGCGGTAGTTATTGGCGTTGATGGGCTGGTTGGCCTTGCCCATGATCCGCAGGTTCACGGAGTACAGGGCCAGCTGGGTCAGAATGCCGGACAAAATGGCGGGGATGCCGCAGGCGGTGTGCAGCAGGCCGGTGGCCAGGCCCGCCAGCATACCGGCAAGAAAGGAAGCCAGCAGCGCGGCGGGAATGGACCAGCCGGCCATGGTCAGCATGATGAACACGGCGCCGCCGGTGCACATGGTGCCGTCCACCGTCAGGTCCGCCACATCCAGAATGCGGTAGGTGATGTAAACGCCGATGGCCATGATGCCCCAGATCAGACCCTGTGAGACCGCGCCTGGGAGCGAATTGAGAAGTGCGATTGGATTCATATGATTCTTCCCCCAAAAGTGTTGATAGATATCAACATTTTACCAAAAAGCAGCGGGAAAGGGAAGCCCTTTCCCGCTGCTTTTCAAAAAACTTGCCGAAAAAGATCACTCAATGACCACGTAATCGCTGGGGATGGTCACATTCAGGTCCGCGCAGATATCAGCGTTGTACTTCTTGGTGAACTGAGGCGCATACTCGATGGCCATGGTGGAGATATCAGCCTCGCCGGTGAGGACCTGGGCGGCCATCTCGCCGGTCTTGTAGCCGATGTCATAGTAGCTGATGGACAGGGTGGCCACGCCGCAGCCGCCGGCGATGCCCTCCTCACCGGCCACCACGGGGATGCCGGCGGGACGGCAGATGTTGTCGATGATGCCGGTGTTGGCGGCCACGGTGTTGTCAGTGGGAACGTAGATCACGTCGGAAGCGGCCACGGCGCTCTCGGTGACGGCGGCCAGGTCGTTGGAGTCAGAGAAGGAATACAGGGTGGCGGTGTAGCCCAGCTTCTCCAGCTCAGCCTTCACAACATCCACCTGATACTGGCTGTTGGCCTCGGCGGAGCAGTAAATGAGGCCCACGTTCTTGGCGTCGGGGAACAGCTCCTGGATCATAGCGGCCTGCTGGTCCAGAGGAGCCAGGTCGGAGGTGCCGGAGATGTTGCCGCCCACGGTGCCGGAGAAGTTCTCAATGCCCAGGGCCACGCCGTACTCGGTGACGGAGGTGCCCAGGATGGGGATGGTGGTGGTGGCGGCGGCAGCGGCCTGCAGGGCGGGGGTGGCGTTGCACATGATCAGGTCCACATCAGCGGCAATGAACTGGTTGACGATGGTGGAACACATGGGAATGTCGTTGGAGGCATTCTGGCTGTCGATCTCCACCTGGCCGGGCAGCTTTTCATTCAGGGCGTCGATAAAGCCCTGGGTGGCGGCGTCCAGCGCCACGTGCTGGACCAGCTGGCAGATACCGACCGTGTAGGTCTCAGCGGGGGTCTCGGCGGGAGTTTCGGCAGGAGTCTCGGCGGGAGCCTCCTCTTTCTTGGCGCCGCAGGCGGCCAGGCTCAGGACCATCACAGCGGCCAGAGCCAGGGCAAGAAGCTTCTTTTTCATCACAGTGCTCTCCTTCTTTTCATTGGAAGATTAAATTATAAAAAGCGGCTCTGTCCGAAGAACAGAGCCGCCTTCCATACATGGTCAGCAAATGCATCCTGTTTCAGCCGGACAGACGTGACAGATACGGCCCGCAAAGCGGACCTTGCTAAAGTAATAGGAGCCCAGAGAGACAGAGCGGGAAGCAAAGGAAATATGACGCATGACCGGGACTCCTTTCCGCCACTTCGGCTGAAATGTTGGTACTTTTACAACATACAGCTTTAAACAAATAAAGTCAATGGCTATTTTCAACAAAATCCGCAGGATATTTTTCAAAAACTGTTAAAAAAGCCGGCGTTGACATTTGAAATACGGAATGATATATTGGGAAAGTATTTTGGTAACGCTTTGAGCAGCGGTTTGCGGCGTGAGCCGCAAAGCGAAAATCGAACAGACGAGCGACACCGCGGATCGCAGCTGAAAGTCCCGAAAGAGACTGGGACTTTTAGCCGCAAAAATGGTCCGGCGGTGCTTTTTATTTGCAAAAAACCGCCGGATTTGTCCGTTTTGCGAGTACAGTCTCCTTTTCGCGGGAAAGATTCAAGTGTGTAAAGGTAAGGTGAGTGGAATGTCAACAAAATTCGTATTCGTCACAGGCGGCGTGGTATCCGGTCTGGGCAAGGGCATCTGCGCGGCATCTCTGGGCCGGCTGCTGAAGCAGCGGGGCGTCCGGGTCCGCAACCAGAAGTTCGACCCCTATATCAACGTGGACCCCGGCACCATGAGCCCCTATCAGCACGGCGAGGTGTTCGTCACCGACGACGGCGCGGAAACGGACCTGGACCTGGGGCATTACGAACGGTTCGTGGACGAGGACCTGTCCGGCAACAATCTCCTCCGGCAAGATCTGGTGGTCCGTGCTGAACCGGGAGCGCCGGGGCGACTATCTGGGCGCCACGGTGCAGATCATTCCCCACATCACCAATGAGATTAAAAGCCGCATCTACGCCATGGCCGGGGAAGATGTGGATGTGGTCATCACCGAGATCGGCGGCACCGTGGGCGACATCGAGTCCCAGCCCTTCCTGGAGGCCATCCGCCAGGTGGCTTCCGAGCGGCCCCACGGCGACGTGGTGTTCATCCATGTGCCCCTCATCGTCCAGATCCCCGGCAGCGGCGAGCTGAAGAGCAAGCCCACCCAGCACTCCGTGAAGGAGCTGCTCTCCCTGGGCATCCAGCCGGACATCCTGGTGTGCCGGTGCGACGCGCCCATCACCGAGGACATCCGCCGGAAGATCGCCCTGTTCTGCAATGTGGAGCCGGACTGCGTCATCCAGAACACCACCGCCGAGACCCTGTATGAGGTCCCCCTGCTGATGGCGAAGGAGGGCCTGGATGAGGTGGTGTGCCGGAAGCTGGGCCTCATCACCCACCAGCCGGACCTGCGGGAGTGGAGCGCCATGGTGAAGCGGGAGAAGAACGCCCACAAGAAGGTGACCATCGCCCTGGTGGGCAAGTACACCCAGCTCCACGACGCCTACCTCTCCGTGGTGGAGTCCTTGAACCACGCCGGCACCGCCAACGACGCCGTGGTGGATATCCTGTGGGTGGACTCCGAGACCGTGACGGAGCAGAACGTCAAAGAGATTCTGGGGGGCGTGTCCGGCGTGTTGGTGCCCGGCGGCTTCGGCGACCGGGGCATCGAGGGCATGGCTGTGGCTGCCCGGTACGCCCGGGAAAACGGCGTGCCGTATTTCGGCATCTGCCTGGGTATGCAGATGGCGGTCATCGAATTTGCCCGCAACGTCCTGGGCTACGCGGACGCCACCTCCTCTGAGTTCTCCGAGACCACCCGCCATCCCGTCATCGACCTGATGCCCGACCAGGTGAACGTGACGGACAAGGGCGGCACCATGCGCCTTGGCAAGTATCCCTGCGTGCTGACGGAGGGCTCCCGCAGCTGGGAGCTGTACGGCGCGGCGGAGATCTCCGAGCGCCACCGCCACCGCTTTGAGTTCAACAACGACTACCGTGAGCAGATGCAGGCGGCGGGTATGCTGCTGGCGGGCCTGTCTCCCAACGGCCACCTGGTGGAGATCGTGGAGATCCCCGCGCACCCCTGGTTCGTGGGCGCCCAGTTCCACCCGGAGTTTAAGAGCCGGCCGGATAGGCCCCATCCTCTGTTCTACGGCTTCGTAAAGGCATCCGTGGAGCGGATGGAGCAGGAAAACGCATAAGAAGGCCGGCTCGGGCCATCTCCGGCGGTTGCCGCGCAAGCGGCGAGCCGGAGGGCCATAAAAAGGACAATTCCGAAGGAAATTGTCCGGCCAGACCGGCCCCATCCCCTGTTTTACGGCTTCGTAAAGGCATCCGTGGAGCGGATGGAGAAAGAAAGCGCATAAGAAGGCCGGCTCGGGCCATCTCCGGCGGTTGCCGCGTAAGCGGCGAGCCGGAGGGCCATGGAAAAGGACAATTCCGAAGGAGATTGTCCGGCCGGACCGGCCCCATCCTCTGTTCTACGGCTTCGTAAAGGCATCCGTGGAGCGGATGGAACAGGAAAACGCATCAGCGCGCTGACACAAGAGAGGAGTGTTTTGTGAATCATTTTAAGGAGATCGCTGTCCAATTGGAGCGTCATGACCTGGACGGGATGCTGCTGACAGGGGAGGCCAACCGCTTTTACGCCTCCGGCTTTCACTCCGCCGGTACCGACGGTGTGGCCCTGGTGACCCGGGGCAAGGCATATTACTTTACCGATTCCCGGTATATCGAGGCCGCCGGGCGCTATGTCCAGGGGGCGGAGATCCGGGAGACCCGGGCCGGCCGGGGCTACGGCGCCCTGGTGGAGGAAGTGGTAGTGGAGCGGCATCTCCGCCGCCTGGGCTTTGAAGACGCCTATATGACGGTCCAGGACCACGAGCGGTACCGCAAGGCCCTGTCCTGCGACCTGGTGCCCGCCACGGACATCCTATGGCGCCTGCGCTCCGTCAAGGACGGGGAGGAGCTGGACGCCATGGTGGCCGCACAGCGGATCGCGGAAAGGGCGCTGGACCAGATCCTGGGGGAGATCCGTCCCGGCGTGACGGAGAAGGAGATCGCCGCCCGGCTCCAGTATCTGATGCTGCACTACGGCGCGGAGAACATGTCCTTTGACCCCATCGTGGTCTCCGGTCCCAACGGCAGCCTGCCCCACGGCGTTCCCGGGGAGCGGGTCATCCAAAAAGGTGAGTTCGTCACCATGGACTTCGGCTGCATTTATCACGGGTATTGCTCGGACATGACACGGACGGTGGCGGTGGGCTTCGCCACGGAGGAGATGCAGCGGGTATACAGCACGGTGCTCTCCGCCCAGGAAGCGGGCATTCGGGCCGCCCGGGCCGGCGTTACCGGCCGGGAGGTGGACGGCGCCGCCCGGGCCGTTATCACCGCCGCGGGGTACGGTGACTATTTCGGACACAGCTTCGGCCACGGCGTGGGCGTGGAGATCCATGAGGCGCCCAATGCCTCTCCCATGAACGAAAAACCCCTGCCGGCCGGCGCGGTCATCTCCGCGGAGCCGGGCATCTATCTGCCGGGAAAGCTGGGTGTGCGCATCGAGGATGTGATATTGCTGACGGAGGAGGGCTGCAAGGACCTCACCAAGGCACCCAAGGAGCTCATCATCCTGTAAGGGAGAAAAAATTTACGGGACAGCACGCGGAAGTAATCGTTTCCGCGTGCTGTCCCGCCCTTTGACGGCGGTTGACAAAGCGCCGCCGGGGCAGCATAATCATACATAGAAGAATCCTGCTGTAAGGAGAAGTCGATCTATGGATACCATTTACATTACCGGACACCGGAATCCGGACACGGACTCCATCGTTTCGTCCATGGCATACGCGGCGCTGAAAAACGCCCTGGGAGACCGGCAGTACCGTGCCGCCCGGCTGGGCCAGGTCAGCGACGAGACCCAGATGGTGCTGGACCGGTTCGGCTTCCAGCCGCCCGCCCTCATCACGGACCTGCGGACCCAGGTGAAGGACCTGGATTATGACACGCCGCCCACGCTGTCCGCCGGCGCCACCATCAGCCGTGCCTGGCAGACCATGCAGGCCAACAAGATCTCTGTCCTCCCCGTGGCCAATGAGGACGGCACCCTGTACGGTATGCTGTCCGCCGGCGACGTGGCCAACTACGATATGACCTCCGTCCGCAATCCCCTGGTGGGAGAGCTGCCGGTTTACAACCTGCTGTCCGTGCTGGAGGGCAAGATCCTCAATGAGGGCGGCCAGATAAAAGACGTGGTCTCCGGTGAGATCGCCGTGGCCCTGCCTGCCGGCCGGGAGAATCTGGAATTCTCCAATCCCAACAGCATCGTCATCTGCGGCGACCAGCCGGACATGATCCGCCGGGCTTTGGACCTGAACGTCAACTGCGTCATCGTCTGCCAGGCGGAGGTGGACCGGGAGCTGCTGGAAACGGAGACGGAGACCTGCATCATCTCCACGCCCTATGACGCTTACCGCGCCATGCGCCTTATCTGGCACGCCATGCCCATCGGACACATCTGCAAGAGCCGGGACCTGGTGTACTTCCACCTGGACGACTATCTGGACGATGTGCAGGACACGGTGCTGGAAAGCCGCTTCCGCGCTTACCCTATCCTGGACGATGAGGAGCGGGTGGTGGGCACCCTGGCCCGGTTCCACCTGCTGCGCCCCCGCCGTAAGCGGGTGGTGCTCATGGACCACAATGAAAAGGCCCAGTCTGTCCGGGGCCTGGAGCAGGCGGAGATCCTGGAGATCGTGGACCACCACCGCCTGGCGGATATCGAGACGAAAAATCCCATTTACGTCCGCAACGAGCCTGTGGGCAGCACCACCACCATCGTGGCGGATATGTACCAGGAGAAGGGCCTCATGCCCACGGCCAAAATGGCGGGCCTCATGGCCGCGGCCATTGTGTCCGACACGGTCATGTTCAAGTCCCCCACCTGCACGAAGCGGGACGTTGACATCGCCCAGCGGATGGCCCGTATCGCCAACGTCTCTCTGGAGGAGCTGGGCAAAGCCATCTTCTCCGCCACCTGCGGCGATGACAAGACCGTGGAGGCCATGCTGAACACGGACTATAAGGAGTTCCACATCGCCGGCTACAACCTGGCGGTGAGCCAGATCACCTGCATGGACTCCGACCGGCTCATGGCCCGGAAGGACGAGTTCCTGGCGGCCATGGCGAAGGTCCGCCAGCAGAAGGGGCTGAACATCGTGGCCCTCATGATCACGGATGTGCTGCTGGAGGGCACGCAGCTGCTGTTTGTGGGAGACGAGGAGTCCATCTGTCAGGCCTTCAACGTCAAGCCCGAGGACGCCAGCGACAACGCGGTGTTCCTGCCGAAGATCATGTCCCGGAAGAAGCAGATCATCCCCATGCTGTCGGCACTGTGGGGTTAAAAATCCAGGGGGGATTTCATCCCACCTAGATACGGGCTTTTGGCGCCGCCCAAAGCCCGATGCCCCCTCACGGCCACACGGCGGCCGTGTCGCTGCGGCGGGCAAAACGAATGTGCCCCTTTTGCCGCGACGGTGGGCAGATGCGAAGCACACCGAATGATCAAAAAATCCGGCTGGGAAACCAGCCGGATTTTTCATTGCAATTGACTTCTGTTTACCCCATCCGCTTCCAGTAAAACCGCTGGGACAGGGGAATGGACACGGCGGTGAGGACCACGGCGGCGATGAGCAAAATGACCAGGGCGGCACCTTGGGAGGCGAACTTCGCGGCATCCCCGGAAGCGGCGATGGAGGCGATGGCGCCGGCGGTGCCGCACACCAGGAAAATGACGAGGAACATGGCCATCCGCCCCTTTTCCACGCCGAAGCGGAACATCACCGGCAGGGAGATGGCCAAAATGCACAGCCCGCCCAAAGCGGCCATGGCCATCATGGCGGGGGCGAAGGCCCGGCTGCCCAGCAGGGCAAGGACTGCCTGGAACAGAAGGGACAGCACCGCCGCCGCGCCGATGCACAGCCAGCCGAACACGTACTTACCCAGCACGATGTCCCGGGTGGAGTAGGGCATCACAGCGGCCAGCTGGTCCCATTTGCTGCGCTCGTCATAGGCCAGGGCGGTGTAGGGCAGCATGGCGGCGTACACCACGGCGAAGGCGTTGTTGAAGCCGCTGGGCAGAGCGGAGAAAATAAGGATCATCACCAGAAAATACTTCATCTGCCGCCAGATCACGTAAATGTCTTTCAAAATCAACGCTTTCATGCCTGCTTCGCTCCTTTCACCAAAAAGAGGATAATGTCCTCCACGCTGGCCGGCTCCAGCTGCCAGCCCACCGGGGCCAGCTCCCGCCGCACCAGGGCCCGGACGCCGCCGTAGCCGTTGGGCTCCCGGGCGACGATGGCCTCCGGCAGCAGGCACTCCAACTGGGCGGTGGTGTCACTGAAAATGCCGTATTCCTCCAGCAGCCGGTCCTTCTCCTCGCAGAACAGCAGCCGGCCCTGGTGGAGGAAGGCAATGTAGTCGCACAGCTTTTCCAGGTCGCTTAAAATGTGGGAGGAGATGAGGATGGAGTGGTCCTCCTCCCGGGTGAAATCGTTAAAAATATCCAGGATCTCATCCCGGACGATGGGGTCCAGGCCGGCAGTGGCCTCGTCCAGCACCAGCAGCTTTGGGTGGTGGCTCAATGCCGCGGCGATGGCCAGCTTCATCCGCATGCCACGGGAGTAGTCCTTAAACTGCTTGTTCCCGGGCAGATCAAAGCGCTTCAGATAGCCCTCGTACAGGGACTGGTCCCAGCGGCGGTACGTCGCCGCCAGAATTTTTCCTACCTGGACGGCGTTCAGGGACTCGGGAAAGTAGGCCTCGTCCAGCACCACGCCGATGTCTTCCTTGGCCGCCAGAAATTCCGGGGAGCTGACATCCACTCCCAGCACAGAGGCAGTGCCGCTGTCCGGCCGCAGGGCGCCGCACAAAAGCCGGATGGTGGTGGACTTGCCGGCGCCGTTTTCACCCACCAGGCCGCAGATGGTGCCGGTGGGCACCGCCAGGGTCAGGTCCTGAATGGCAAAGGAGCCGAAATCCTTGCAGATATGGGATAATTCAATGGCATTCATGGCTGTTCCTCCATAAAAATACGCAGCATTTCCGTCAGTTCTTCCCGGCTGGGGCCGCAGCTTTTGGCCAGCTCCGCCGCGGCGGAGAGGTGGTCCTCCAGCTCCTTGAGCTGGTGCTCCCGCACCAGGTCCAAATTTTTCTCCGCCACAAAGCAGCCCTTGCCGGCCACTGTGTAAAGAAAGCCGTCGGCCTCCAGCTCGTCGTAGGCCCGTTTGGTGGTGATGACGGAGATGCGCAGGTCCTTGGCCAGCGCGCGGATGGAGGGCAGGGCGTCCCCCGGCCGCAGCGTCCCGGCGATGATCTGGGCGCGGATCTGGGAATAGATCTGTTCGTATATAGGTTGATTGGCGGTGTTTCGGATCACGAGCTCCATGGCAGCTCCCCCTGTTCGTACTGTACATATACAGTATATACAGTTGAGCGGGAATGTCAAGAGGCTTTGAAAAAATCTTTTTGTGTGCATTGCACCTAGGAAAGCGGCGGAAAGTATGGTATACTGCGGATTCAGATAA
Organism: Clostridiales bacterium; assembly: GCA_004558115.1. Lineage (GTDB taxonomy): Bacteria > Bacillota > Clostridia > Oscillospirales > Oscillospiraceae > Oscillibacter. The sequence continues at coordinate 49,713 of SFDT01000013.1, forward strand.
CAGCGGGGGAGGGAAGCCCTTGGAAAGCGTCAGCGGCGTCAACAACTGGAAACTGACCGTCCGCCGGGAGGCGGCGGGCGTCACAGTCCTGCGGGCCGTGACCTGCGATGGACGGGCCGCCCTGCCGGAGGAACTGTGGGGCCTGCCGGTGATCGCGCTGGGGGACCACGCCCTGGCGCCCAATGCCTCGGCGGTGCCGGGGGAGGAAGTGCAGATCACCTGCGGACCGCTGCCGGAGGAAGACAGCTGGGACAACCACGGGCTGAAGGAGCTGACGCTGCCCCGGCATCTGCGGCGGGTGGGGGATTATGCCCTGCTGAACTGCGACGGCCTGGAGCGTCTGCGGCTGTGGGACGATGTAAGATTCTGGGGCGGCGGCGCCCTCATGAACTGCCGCCGGCTCCACGCCTTTCACCTGACCCGCACCGGGGGCGACCAGGGGGAGTCCCTGGCCTATTTTGCCGACGAGTTGAGCCGGGAGCTGGATGTGACCGTCGTCACGGCGGCGGGAGAGACGGCCCGGCTGCTGTTTCCGGATTTTTTAGAGGTGTACGAGGAAAACTGCCCCGCCCACCATTTTGATTACAACATCTACGGCGCGGGCTACCCTTTCCACCACTGCTTCCGCCAGAAAAAACTGTCCCTCAAGGACTATGACGGGCTGTGGAGAGGCTATCTTGCCATGGAGCATGAGGCGGATGCCGCGCTGCGGCTGGCCTTTTGGCGGGTCCGGTACCCGGTGGAGCTGTCGGAACCGGCGGAAAAAGCGTACCTTGCCCATCTCCGGAGCCAGGCGGCGGAGGCTGTGGACTGGCTGCTGGCGGAGAAGGATATGGCGGGACTGTCCTTTTTCCTGAAGCGGACGGAGCCGGACCGGGACACCCTGGCGGCGGCCTGCCAGCGGGCCCGGGAGGCCGGCGCCGCCGAGGCGGTGGCCCTGCTGCTGGAGGAGCAGCACCGGCGGTTTCCCGCCGGAATGGACAAGAGCTTTGACCTGTAAAGGCGTATAGCCTGTCACAAAGGGAGGAGGATACCCGTGGAGGAAACACCGAAAAAAGACTTTTCCGCCATCGGGCAGGATATTTTGTTTGCCGCCCGGAACGAGCTGTATCTGAACCTTCCCTATCTGGATGTGGCCCTGTGCAGTCTGCGCTTTCAGCCGGGAGGCGGCGTGACGCTGTCCCTGGCCACCGACGGGGAGACGCTGTACTATGACGGCGGCTTCCTGGCGGAGCGGTATCTCCGCAGCCGGACGGCCGTTGACCGGGCCTACCTCCATGTGCTGCTGCACTGTATGCTGCGGCACATCTTCAAAAAGCGGGGCAAGGTCCCGGCGCTTTGGGACCTTGCCTGTGACGCGGCGGTGGAGAGCATTCTGGACGAGCTGGACTACGCCTGCCTGGCGGAGGGGCCCGTGCCCATGAAGCAGAAATTTTACGGCCAGTGCCGCCGGGATATGCCGGTGCTGACCGCGGAGGGCATTTACCGCCATCTGCTGCGGCTTTCCCTGCCGGACTATGAGCTGGCCCAGCTCCAGCGGGCCTTTCTGGTGGACGACCACGGATTGTGGGACCCGGAGAAGCGGGAGGACCAGGAGCAGCGCCAGCAGCAGGACCAGAAGTGGCGGGACCTGTCCGACAAGACCCGGACGGGCCTGGAGACGGTGCTGGCCGGCCAGGCCACCGGCGGCGAGGTGGTGCTGGAGCAGATCCAGGTGGCCACCCGGGACGATGTGGACTACCGGGCCTTTCTGCGGCGGTTCGCCGTGCCCCGGGAGGTCATGGCCGTGGACGGCGACGCCTTTGACTACATTTTCTATACGTATGGCCTGCGGCTCTACGGCAACATGCCCCTGGTGGAGCCGCCGGAGACGAAAGAGGAAAAGCGCATCGAGGACTTCGTCATCGCCGTGGATACCTCCATGTCCACCTCCGGCGCCCTGGTGCGGCAGTTTCTGGCCTGCACCTACGCCATCCTCCGCTCCACCGCCACCTTCACCCGGAAGGTGAACATCCGCATCCTCCAGTGTGATGACCAGGTGCGGTCCGACACGGTGCTCCGCGACCTGGAGGACCTGAAGGACTATATGGAGCAGTTCACCCTGGCCGGCGGCAGCGCCACGGATTTCCGTCCGGTGTTTGAATATGTGGAGCGCCTGCGGGCGGAAGGGGCCTTCACCTCCCTCCGGGGCCTCATCTACTTTACCGACGGCATGGGCATCTATCCCCAAAAGCGCCCGCCCTATGAAACGGCCTTTGTGCTGCTGGAGGAGCCGCCCCTCAGTGTGAAAATGCCCCCCTGGGCCATCCGGCTGGTGCTGACCGTGGAGGACCTGGAGCGGGCCGTGGAGAAGACGGCGGAGGAATTCCCCGATGAATTGGACTGGGACGAGCTGCCCCAGCTGTAAGGAGCAACGGATATGAACATCAAGCAGGCAAAACAGGAGATCACCAACACCCTGAAGGCGTACCTGACCCGGGATGAGCTGGGCAACTACCTCATCCCCTCCGTCCGCCAGCGGCCGGTGCTGCTGATGGGCCCTCCGGGCATCGGCAAGACCCAGATCATGGAGCAGATCGCGGCGGAGACCGGCGTGGGGCTGGTGGCCTATACCATCACCCACCACACCCGGCAAAGCGCCATCGGCCTGCCGTTTATTGAAAAGCGCACCTACGGCGGGGAGGCGTTCTCCGTCACGGAGTACACCATGAGCGAAATTTTGGCCTCCGTGTACCGGCTGATGGAGCAGACGGGCATCCGGGAGGGCATTTTGTTCCTGGACGAGATCAACTGCGTCAGCGAGACCCTGGCCCCCATGATGCTCCAGTTCCTCCAGTGCAAGACCTTCGGCAACCAGCGCCTGCCGGAGGGATGGCTCATTGTGGCGGCGGGCAACCCGCCGGAGTACAACAAGTCCGTCCGGGACTTCGACGTGGTGACGTTGGACCGGGTGAAGCGCATCGATGTGGCCGAGGACTTCGCCGTGTGGAAGGAATATGCCTACCGCAAGGGCCTCCACGGCGCCGTGATCTCGTATCTGGACATCAAGAAGGACAATTTCTACCGCATTGAGAATACGGCGGACGGCCTGCAGTTTGCCACCGCCCGGGGCTGGGAGGACCTCAGCGAGCTGATCTTCGCCTATGAAAAGCTGGGCCTCCGGGTGGACCGGGAGGTGGTGGGCCAGTATATCCAGCTGCCCCGGGTGGCCAAGGACTTTGCCAATTACCTGGAGCTGTACTATAAATACCAAAAGACCTACCACGTGGAGGACATTCTCTCCGGCACCTGGCAGGCCATCACCGTGTCGGAGCTGCGGGCGGCGCCCTTTGACGAAAAGCTCTCCGTCATGGGGCTGGTGCTCAGCCGCCTGGCGGAATCTGCCGCGGCGGCCCGCCGCCAGGACGCCCTGGCCACGGTCCTCCATGCCGCCCTGACGGAGTTCAAGGGCAAGGTCGCCCAGGCGGCGCCGGCGGCGGTTTTAAATCAGCTGGTGTGGAAGCGGCAGGAGGCCATGAAGCGGGCCAAGGAGGCCGGCCAGCTGACAAAGGAGGACCGGGACCTGCGCCAGCGGGAACTGAACGCCCTGGAGGAGTACCGCCAACGGCTCCTGCGGGAGGACCTCACCGCCCCGGCGGAGGCCATGGACGCCGTCCGGACCTGGTTCGGCGGGGAAGTGGAGCGGCGGAAAGCCCTGGCGGCGGAGACCGGACAGCGGTTCGACCATGCGTTCCGCTTTCTGGAACAGACCTTCGGCCAGGGCCAGGAGCTGGTCATTTTCGTGACGGAGGTCACCGCCGGCTATGACACCAGCTGGTTCGTGGAAAATTTCGGCTGTGACGCCTATTTCCGCCACAACCGGGAGCTTTTATTTGACGATACCCGGCACCGTATCCGGGAGGAGATCGCCGCGGCAAAGGCGGCGGAAAAGGAGGAAACGACCCATGCGTGAGGACCTGGAAAAAATCGAGGCTGTCTTGAATGAACAGGTGCGCCCCGCCCTGCGGGCCCACGGCGGCGAGCTGGAGGTGGACCATTTGGAGGACGGTGTGCTGTACGTGAAGCTGCTGGGCCAGTGCGCCGGCTGTCCCGCGGCGGACCTGACCAACGAAACCCTGGTGGAGGCGGAGCTGGTAAAGGCCCTGCCGGAGCTGGTGCGGAAGGTCGTAGTGGTCCAGACCGTCAGCGACGAGCTGTGGGAGCAGGCCAAGCGGCTCCTGCGGGACCACCACCTGTGAGGACAAAAAAATTCCCCAGACCCATGGTCTGGGGAATTTTTTTGTTTACCAGGGATGATGGCTCCAGGACTGGCTGGGGGTCATGGCGAAGTAGGTGTAGTCAATGGTGCTGCCGCTGTCGGCCCAGGTGGTGTCGATGTGGACCTGGGTGCCGTCCAGCACGGCTACGGTCCAGATGTGCTCGTCATTGGCCAGGGCGGTGCACTGGATGCCCTCCAGCTTTAAAAGCAGGTTGTAGGCGCCGGTATAGCCGTCGCACACGGCGGTGCCCCGGGTGAACAGGCTGTAAGGAATGTGGCTGAGGGAACTGTCGGAGGCGCCGTAATCATACGTGCAGTTGTCGCAGATCCAGGTGTAGTACACCCGGGCCTTTTCCCGCTCCGTCATACCGGCGGTGAGCAGGCCATCCGCCCACAGCTGGTCATGGACGGCGATGGCGGCGGCCATGGTCTCCTCCCGGTAGGAGGACAGGTTCCCGCCGGAATTGGCGGCGGAGAAGGTCAGGCGCAGGCTGCCGTCGGCGCCGTAGGTGCAGGAGACGGTGTTGTAGCACTGCTCGCAGTAGGTCTTCACGGTGGACAGGGCCTGTTCCATGGCCTGCCGGGCGGTGACGGGCGTCAGGGAGTCGTATTGCAGGGTCAGGGTGCTCTGACCGCTGGAGAGCATGTAGCGGATGGACTCGTCCATCTCCTCCGCCGTGGCGGGGGCGGCGATATAGGTGCCGGCGGGGATGAGGCTGCTCAGGGTGGTGCCCGCGGCGGAGGGGGTCTCCGGCTCCACGGTCCAGCTGAGGGTGATGCGCAGGGCGGGGTCCACCATACGGGTCAGCATGGCCGCCAGTGCGCCCCGGGTGATGGGCTGCTGGGGCTCGAAGGCGCCGTCATCGCCGTTGCCCTGGGAGATGCCCGCCCGGTAAAGGAACAAAATGTCCTGATAGTAGGGGGTATACTCCGTCACGTCGGTGATGTACCGCCGGGCGGCGTAGCCCTGGGTCACCAGGTCGTCATTGATGGGCGGCAGCGCGTCCTCCGGCAAGGCGGAGGCCAGCACATGGGCCACCTGGGCCCGGGTGGCGGCGGAGGTACACAGCCCGTCCAGCTCCGTGCCGAACACGCCCTCCGCCTGGAGGTACAGCTGATAGGGTTCCCAAGCCCGCTGGCCCTCGGCCCGGTAGGAGGCGGCGCCGCTTTCCGGGTCGCCGTTCAGCCACAGGCTGCGGACCCGGCCGGCGAAGATGAACAGCTGCCCCACGGTCACGGGATCCCGCAGGCCGAAGGTGGCGTCGTTCTTGCCCACGGAGAGGCCGTATTCATACAACGCCGTCACGTTTTCATAAAATACGGAATCGGCGCTCAGGTCGGAAAACTGCCCGCTGTATGTTTTGACGCGGTCAGGCTGGCCGGCGGCCAGCGCCGGCGTGGACAGCAGCAGGCACAGCGCCAGGGCCAGAGCGGAAACGCGGTGTTTCATGGATGGGCACCTCCTTTGTGCGGGGGCGGAGCGGTCAGGAAGGAATGTTCAGGTCCTCCATGACCCGGTCCTCCACGTAAGGGTTCAACGATTCATTGACCAGGGTCAAAACGGCTTCCCGGTCCAGATAGATGTACGGGGATTTCCACTCGCCGGGCAGCGTGGAAAAAGAAATATTGTCGGCGCCCATGGAGATGGCCTCCTTGCCCAGCCAGGCAAGGTTCCCCAAAGTCAGGTCCGTCTCCACATACTGCTGAAAGATCTTGGCGAAGGAGCCCACCTTGTCCACATTGGACAGCGTCAGGGTCTGCCGGGCCACGGCCTTCAAAAATTCCTGCTGGGTGTTCATGCGGCCGATGTCCTCGTTGCCGTAGGCCACCACGCTGGTGTCCGTGTTGTGGCGGAAGCGGACCACCTCCATGGCCTGCTGGCCGGTGAGGTGCTGGGTGCCTTTCTGATAGTGGATGGACAGGCCCTGGACAGGGTCGTCATAGTCCATATTCACGGGGATGTAAAAATCCACACCGCCGATGGCGTCCACCAGCGCCACGAAGCCGTCCAGGTCCACCGTCACGGTGAAGTCCACGGGGATGCCCAGCTGGCCGGAGATGGTATCCGCCAGCAGGCGGGTGCCGCCGTGGTTGTAGGCGTAATTGATCTTGTGGGTGCCGCCGTTGATGACGGCCTTGGTGTCCCGCGGGATGCTGACGCCGTGGATGGTGCCGTTCTCCGCGTCCACCGCCACCAGAATGTTGGTGTCGCTGCCGCCGTTGCCGTCATCCACACCGGAGACCAGAATGGTGTAAAAGTTGTCCTTCCGCGCCGTGTGGGCGGCCAGGGCCGCCGCGGCGGCTGCCTCCTCCGCCGTGGTGTCCGCCGCATCTTCCGCCGGGGCGGCGCTCTCCGTGGGGACCTCCTCCAAAAGCTCCGGCGCCCGGAACAGGCAGTGGGCGCCGGCATACACGGCGGCCACAACGAAAACCAACAGTAAGATGGTCCGGCTCCAGCTGCGCCGGCGGCGGTGTCTTTTTGCCATAGGATGGTTGCTCCTTGAAAACGCGGCAGAGCCGCGGTAGTCCTCTTTTGCAGATTTACATAACACTTACAACATTATAGGACAGCTCCCGGAAAAACACAAGAGGAAAATGGCGGAGCCGCCGTTATTCTTCGGGGTCCTCCCCGCGCTCCACCAGCAGCCGCTGGAGCAGGGCCTTGATGTCCGCCAGCTGTTGGTTTTGATAGGAGAGGGCGCAGCGGATATAGTGCAGCATGGGGTCCGCCGCCCGGGCGGGCTCCACGCCGCTGACGGGATGGGGCCACCGCCGCACAGGCGGCTCCCGGGAAGCGGGCGGCGGGGGAGCCTGGCGCTCTGCATGCTCGTTTTGGCCCTTGGACTGATTTGCCATATCCATACCTCCGTTTCGCCTCAGCTGCCGCGGTATTTTTTCCGGGTGGCGATACCGCCCCGGATATGCCGCTGGGCCTTGTTGACCTCCAATACTTCTTTTACCTGTAAATACAATGCCCGGTTAAACTGCGGCAGCCGCTCGGAGATGTCTTTGTGTACGGCAGTTACAAAATGGAACGGTAGTCAATACTACCGACGCAAAAACTTTGGGATAAGCGCAAAGAAAGTATGTAGCCACTGCAGTTACATACTTTTTCTTTGGCCCGAGTGGTGAAACTTGAACTCACCGAGTATATGTCCTCCTGTTCTTTTACACAATCCATGCGATGAGGGCAGGAGGCAACTTCAATCTCACAGCGGTCACATATGCCTGCATCGTTCTAAAAGAACCGGACCGGCACATATAGTGGAGTGAGATCAGAAAGGGGGACAAGCCCATGACGGTTCGCATCCATCCCGCTGAAAAGGGAAAAGACTATACAGACCTGCTGTTGGCGCTGCTGGCCCAGGCCAGTATCCCGGCGTTGGCGGAGACCCTTTCACAGGAGAAACATACGGAAAAGCAGCACGCCTGCCCGGCGTGACCATCCAATGACCAGAACTATCGGGAAGAGGGTGACTTTATCATGCGCATCGCCGCGTATTGCCGCGTTTCCACCGACAAGGAGGACCAGCTGAACAGTCTTGCTGTTCAGAAGAACTTCTTTGTGGAATACGCGGAAAAGAATGGGCATGACCTGGTGGGGCTGTACGCCGACGAGGGCATCTCCGGCACCAAGACAAAAAACCGCCTGGAATTCCGGCGGATGATGGCAGACGCGGAGCGGGGCGTGTTTCAGATGCTGGTGGTAAAGGACATCTCCCGCCTGGCCCGCAATACCGTGGATTTACTGCAAAGCGTCCGTCGCCTGAAGGGACTGGACATTGAGACCGTATTCTTGACGGCTGACATGACCTCTATGGGCGACAGCGAGTTTATCCTGACCGTGTTCGGCGCCATGGCCCAGGAGGAGTCCAGAAATACCTCCAAGCGCGTCAAGTTCAGCAAGCGCATCAACGCTGAGAAGGGCAGGGTGCCCAATCTGGTATACGGCTACGATAAGACACCGGGGGACTACTTTCACCTGGCCATCAACCAGGAGGAAGCGGCGGTTATCCGCCGGATCTATACCTGGTACACGGAGGAGGGCCATGGCGGCGGCAAGATCGCGGACCTGCTGAACCAGCAGGGATTAAAAACCAAGCGGGGCTGCGGCTGGAACCAAAAAGCGGTCTGCCGCATCCTGACCAACCCCCTTTACACAGGGAAAGTGGTCAACGGCAAGCAGGAGGTAGCGGATTTCCTCACCAGCCGGCGGGTGGACCGGGAGGAGGCCGACTGGCTGGTGACGGAGCGGGAAGAACTGCGAATCATCAGCGACGCGCAGTTCCAAAAGGCGGGCCAGATGATGAAGTCTAGGAATGACCGCTTTCACACAGAGCACACGCGGCAGAGCAACAAGTACCTCTTTTCCACCCTCATCGTCTGCAAGACCTGCGGCTGGTCCTTCCGGCGGGTGAGCCGTACCTACAAGAATACATACGTCCGTTGGGTGTGCAGCAAGCACAACGGCCAGGGTGTCCGCAACTGCCCCAACGCGGCGGCGGTGGAGGAAGAGGAACTGATGGACCGGCTGGATGCGTATTTTCTGTCGCTGCTGAAGGACCGCGGCCGTGTGGAGCAGGTCCTGCGCCAGCGGCTGCGGGAAGCCTGCTCCCGGCAGGACCGGCGGGAGGACCGCCGCCGGGAGGTGCGGGAGCGGCTGGAGAAGCTGGAAAAGCAGCGGAAAAAATTCCTGGACCTGTACGCCGACGACCTCATCACCCGGACGGAGCTGGATAAAAAATTGGGGAGCGGCCGGGAGGAGATGGCGCGGCTGGAGGCGGAGCTCCGGCAGTTGGAATCCGGGACCGTAAGCGAGGAGGACATCTGCCGGATGGCCAAAAAGACGGCGGAAAATTTGAAGGACTTTGTCTCCGTGCGAAAACTGAATAACGCCCAACTAAAGCAGTTGGTTGAAAAGATCGAGGTAGACGAAGGCGGAACGGTCGACGTCTACCTCCGTTTTTTCGGAAGCGGGAGCCGGGAGAAAGGACAAAGCGTGGGAAGCCAGCTATAAAAATGGAATGGCCGGGATTTCCCGGCCATTCCGTCGTTTTCTGTTTTCAAATGCAGCGGCAGGCGTCCTCATAAAAGGCGTCCATTTCCTCCTTGGTGGGGAAGTTGGCCACGTACATCTGGTTGCCCATGGCACCGGAGAGGGCGTCGGGGATGCGCTCCACCATCTTCATCTGGCCCCGGTACTTCTCCAGCAGCGCCTCGTGGCTCAGGGCGAAGGACTTGCCGTCCCGGCGGCCCATATAGGCGCAGTAGGCGTGCTGGCCCTCGGGCACCGTGGAGCGGTCAAAGGCGATCATGTCCGCCCAGATCTTGTACACGTTGGTGCTGTTGGCAAAGTTCATCATGTCCGGAGAGAAGCCGCCGCAGGGCCGCATGTTGACCTCCAGGGCCACGATGTCGCCCTGCTTGCCCAGGCCCTCCTGGTCCTGGTCCAGACGGAAAAACTCAAAGTGGACGAAGCGGCTCTTGACGCCGAAGCTCTTCACCGTGGCGCGGCCGGCGGCGCGGGTGTCCTCGGGCAGCTCCTTGTGAATGAAATAGAGAGTGTTGTCCTGGGTGTTGACCACCTCCATCAGGTTGGAGATGGTCACGTTGCCGGTTTCAAAAATGGGCTCGCCGTGGGAGCCGATAATGGCGTCATAGGAGTTGATGGTGGCGTGGATGAACTCCTCCATGATGTAGGGCACGTCCTTGGGGTAGTCCTCCATGAAATGGACCAGGTCCTCGTCGCTTTGGATCTTGTAGGTGCCGGCGGCGCCCACGCCGTTGTCGGGCTTGGCCACGGCGGGATAGCCCACTGTGTTCAGGAAAGCGCGGCAGCCCTCCAGATCGTCCACCAGGTGGTAGCGGGCGGTGGGAATGCCGGCCTTGGCGTAAAACTCCTTCATCTTGGACTTGTACCGGACCCGGCCCATGTCCTCCGCCTGGAAGCCGCTGGTGATGTGGAAGTCCGTCCGCAGGCGGGCGTCCATGGTCAGCCAGTACTCGTTGTTGGACTCCAGCCAGTCGATGCGGCCGTGCTTGAAGGTAAGGAAGGCCACCGCCCGGTAGACCTCATCGTAATTTTCCAGACTGCCCACCTTGTAATACTCGTTCAGGCTGTCCTTCAAGTTGGGACTCAGCTGGTCATAGGGCTGGTCGCCGATGCCCAGCACATTCACGCCGTTGTTTTTCAGCTCCCGGCAGAACTGCCAGTAGTTGGTGGGGAAGTTGGGGGAGATAAAAATGATGTTTTTCATATGCGTCTCTCTCTTTTCTCTGTGAAGTGAAGGGTCGATCCTGTGTCATTCCAATCCGTAGAGCAGGGTGTCCATGAAGAAGGGGATCTGCCGCTCCCAGCTGGCCTCGTTGTGGTCGCCGCCGGGAACGATGCGGCTTTCCAGCATCACGCCCCGCTCCAGCAGGCGGGCGGCCACCCGGCTGAACTGGCGCTTCATGTTGCTGTGGAAGGACAGCTCCCGGGAGCCGTAGTCCATATAGACCACCGTGTCCGGTCCGATGGGGGCGGTGCGCAGCAGCCGGTCCAGCCTCCCCGTGGCGAACCAGATGGAGGGGGATAGGGCGGCCGCCCGGGAAAAAACGTGGTTATACGCCGTGACAGCGTACAGGCTCATGAGCCCGCCCATGGAGCTGCCGGCGATGAAGGTGTGGGCCCGGTCCGGCAGTGTGGGGAACTCCGCGTCAATGTAAGGCTTGAAGGTGTTCACCATCCACTCCATGGTGGTATGGCCCCGGCCATCCACATGGCCCAGCTCCGGCGTGTCAAAGGTGAAGGGGGAATACTCGCAGAGGCGCCCGTTGTCGGGATTGTGATTGCACTCCACCGCCGCGATGATGACCGGCAGCCGGGTCTCATGCACAAAGTCCGCCATGCCCCAGCTTTTTCCGTAGGTGGCGTCCTCGTCAAAAAAGACGTTGTGGCCGTCGAACATATAGAGGACCGGATAGCGGGCCTCGGAGTCTTCCTCAAAAGTGTCCGGCACGTACACGTAGGCGCTGCGGGGTTCCTCTCCGGTGAGCTCGGGGATCGTGATGTTCCATTTTGTGATCATGGGGGTTCCTTCCTTACAAGACGTGCTTGCCGTAGTTGTACTCATCCTGGAGCTTGCTGTTGTCGTAGATGGTGCTGCGCCCCCGCTCAATGGCGATGGTGCCGGTCTTTGCGATCTCCAAAATGCCGAAGTCCTCCAGCATGCCGATGAGGGCGGAATTTTTGCTGTGGCTGCCGAAGACCCAGATGGTCAGGGAGCTGTGGCTGATGTCGATGACCTGGGCCCGGAAGATGTTCACCAGCTGAATGATCTCGTCCCGGGTGTTGCGGTCCTGGGCGCTGACCTTGATCAGCGCGATCTCCCGGCGGATGCAGCTCTCCTCGTCCAGGATCTTCACCGACTTCACCGGCAGCAGCTTGCGGCACTGGGCGGCGATCTGGTCGATCATCAGTTCGTCGCCTAAGATTTCGATGGAGATGCGGGTGATGCCGGGACGGTCCGTGGCGCCGGAGACGATGGATTCGATGTTATATCCGTTGCGGGAGAACAGGCGGGCCACCTGGCTGAGGACGCCGGGGGTATCGTCCACCAGGATACAAAGGGTATAGAGCTTTCGCTCCATATTGAATTCTTTTTTCAAGTGTCATCCCTCCTCTCGCTCAGCAAAAAGTCAGTGATGGGCGAGCCGGGAGCCACCATGGGGCGCACCATCTCGTCAATATCCAGCACACAGTCGATGACCGCGCCGGTGCCGCAGGCAAAGGCCTGGCGGAGAGCTTCCTCCGCCTCCGCCCGGGTGCGGGCCCGGTAGCCGTGGAGCCCGTAGGCCTCCGCCAGCTTTACAAAATCCGGTCCCCGGTCCAGGGTGGTCTCGGAGAAACGCTTTTCATAAATGAGGTTCTGCCACTGCCGCACCATACCCAGGGTGCCGTTGTTGAAAATGACCGTGATGATGGGCAGATGATAATGCTCCACGGTGCAGAGCTCGTGGCAGTTCATCCGAAAGCAGCCGTCGCCGGTGATATGGATGACCCGCTTGTCCGGATTGCCCATCTGGGCCCCGATGGCGGCGCCCAGGCCGAAGCCCATGGTGCCGAAGCCGCCGGAGGTCAGCAGCTGGCCGGGATAGGTGTAATGCAGATATTTCGCCGCCCACATCTGATGCTGGCCCACGTCGGTGGCCACGATGGTGTCCTCCGGCGCTATCAGGCGGATGCCCTCCATGATCTGCTGCGGGGTCAGAACGGGGGAGTCCTCCGCCACGGAGGGTGCCCGCAGGGGGAGGATGCGGGCTTTCCACGTCCCATGGTCGTACTGGGGCATCCGCTGGTTCAAAGAGTCCAGCACCCGCTTGGCGGAGCCGATGATATGGTGGTCCGTGAGGACGTTTTTGTCGATCTCGGCCCGGTCAATGTCGATCTGCACGATTTTCGCCTGCTTGGCAAAGGTCTTGGGGTCCAGGGCCACCCGGTCGGAGAAGCGGCAACCCACGGCGATAAGCAGGTCGCACTGGCTGCAGGCCACGTTGGAGGCCCTGGAGCCGTGCATGCCGATCATGCCGGTGGTGAGGGGGTGGTCGCCGGGAAAGCCGCCGCCGCCCATCAGGGTAATGGCCACCGGCGCGTCCAGCTTTTCCGCAAAAACGCGGAACTCCTGGTGGGCACGGCCCCGGACCACGCCGCCGCCGCAGATGACCATGGGCTGCTTTGCCTCCGCGATCATCTTCAGCAGAATGTCGATGTCCTGGGGGTCGGCCTTGGGCTTTTCCACCAGGCAGCTGGCGTTCAGCTCCCGGACGCCGGCGCAGTGGCGGTTCTCCCGCCAGGGGATGAACTCGTAATCCACCATCTCCTGAGGGGCGGTCACGTTTTTCAAAAAGTCAATGAGGACCGGGCCGGGCCGGCCGTTGGCGGCCACGGCGAAGGCCTGGCGCATGACATCGGGGATCTGCTGGGCGCTTCGCACCAGGAAAGCGGCCTTGGTGATGGGCATGACGATGCCGGTGGAGTCCACCTCCTGAAAAGCGTCGCGGCCCAGCAGATTCTCGCCCACGTTGCAGGTGATGAACACCACGGGAGAGGAGTCCAGATGGGCGGTGGCGATGCCGGTGGTGAGGTTGGTGGCGCCGGGACCGGAGGTGGCGAAGCACACGCCCACCTTTCCCGTGGAGCGGGCATAGCCGTCCGCCGCGTGAGCGGCGCCCTGCTCGTGGGCGGTCAGTACGTGGCGGATGCGGCCCCGGTAGCGGTAAAGTTCGTCATAGAGGTTCAAAATGGTGCCGCCGGGATACCCGAAAACGGTGTCCACATCCTGCTCCAGCAGACACTCCATGATGGCTTTGGTAGCGGAGATCTTCAAAACACATTCCTCCTGTCAATTTCCACGGGCCGGATGGGCGCCGCGGCGTGAAAAAGTCCGTGACCCTGGTGTTCAGGTCACGGACTTCAAAGTATGTTTCCGCGGTGCTCAGCGGCTCCGAAACAGAGCGGCTGGGGCGGCAGCTCCCTTGCTGTAAACATGACCAATTACACGATTCTCATTCCCGATCACCAAAATCAGGGCAAAAATCAGAATCGCGCCAATCAGCATGTGAATGGTAGCCATCGTCATGTACATGGGTGCCTCCGCCGCCATTGCGGCGGCCAACAGACGGTTTTGCCTCATTCCAGAACAAATGAGACATCTTTGTTGCTTGTTATTATACATATCCGACTTTCCCGGCGCAACCGAAAAACAGGTTTTTCTATGATTTTCTGGATAATTTTACAAAAAAGATTCTTGTAAAAACAATGAATATAGCCGTAATAGACAAAAGAGAAAAGGCCGTGGATCGCAAAAACACCGCCCTGAGGCAGGCTTTGCCGCCGCGCGGGCAAAGCGGAACGGTCCCCACTGCGCATCAGCGGAGACCGTTCCTCATTGTGTCATCCGTATGTACGGTGGATTTGCTGATGCCGAATTTCTGCGCGGCGGCGCGGACTGTGGTCCGGTTTTCGATGATGTACTGAGCCAGGCGCTCCGCCCGGTCCTCCATGTTACCCTTCAAAGCACAACACTCCCCGCCTCTTGTTGGTTCAGCCTATGCGGCGGAAACGGCGGGTATGATGAAAAGCGAAAATTCCCGTCTCCCCAGTCTGGGGAGACGGGAATTTTTCAGGTCCGGCCCCTGCGGGCGGGCTTGTTCTTTTTCGGAGCGGGCTTAGCCCAGCCGGCGGGCCGGGAACCGGGCTTTTGATTCCTGGCGGGCTTTTCTTCGGAGCGTGTGCCTTGGCCGCGCTTGGAGCGGCTGCCGTTGGCGCCGCTCTGGCTGGGGCGGCTGCCGGCTTTGCCCTCCTGGGGCGGCCGCTGGCCGGCGGCGGGGCGGATGAGGCACTCCTTTCCGTAGCCGATGAGGTCCTGGCGGCCGGCGGTCTCCAGCGCCTCCCGCACCAGACGGTAGTTCTTCGGGTCCCGGTACTGGATGAGCGAGCGCTGCATGGCTTTTTCGTGAGGACTGGTGGGCACATACACCGGCTGCATGGTCCGGGGGTCCAGGCCGGTATAGTACATGACGGTGGAGATGGTGGAGGGAGTGGGATAGAAATCCTGGACCTGCTCGGGCATGTAGCCCAGGTCCCGGATGTACTCCGCCAGGGCGATGGCCTCCTTCAGCGTGGAGCCGGGGTGGCTGCTCATGAGATAGGGCACCACAAACTGCTTTTTTCCCAGCCGTTCGTTGAGATGCTGGTACTTGGCAAGAAACCGCCGGTACACCTCGTTGGAGGGCTTGCCCATCATGTTCAGCACCGGGTCGGCGATGTGCTCCGGCGCCACCTTCAGCTGGCCGGAGACATGGTGCTCCACCAGCTCCCGCAGGAAGGTGCCGTCCTTGTCGCAGAGCAGGTAGTCGAAGCGGATGCCGCTGCGGATGAACACCTTCTTCACCCCCGGCAGGCAGCGGAGCTTGCGCAGCAGCTCCAGGTAATCCCTGTGGTCCACCGTCAGGTTTTTGCAGGGGGTGGGGAACAGGCACTGGCGGTTGGGGCACACGCCCTTCGTCAGCTGCTTTTGGCAGCTGGGATGGCGGAAGTTGGCGGTGGGGCCGCCGACATCGTGGATATAGCCCTTGAAGCCCGGGTCCTTGGTCAGCAGCTTGGCCTCCTCCACAATGGCTTCGTGGCTGCGGGTCTGGACGATGCGGCCCTGGTGGAAGGTCAGGGCGCAGAAGCTGCACCCGCCGAAGCACCCCCGGTTGGAGGTGAGGCTGAACTTGACCTCCTCAATGGCCGGGACGCCGCCCAGCTTTTCGTAAGAGGGGTGATACGTCCGCATATAGGGCAGGGCGTACACATGGTCCATCTCCGCCGTGGTCAGGGGCTCCTGGGGCGGGTTCTGCACCACGTAGCAGCCCTCCGCCTCGTAAGGCTCCACCAGCCGCTTGGCCACGAAGGGATCCGTGTTGCAGTACTGGGTGTAAAAGCTCTCGGCGTAAGTGCGGCGGCTTTCGTTCAACGCCTCCCAGGAGGGGAGGGTCAGGGCGTCGTACACACTTTCCAGGGACCGGGTTTTGTACACGGAGCCCCGGACATAAGTGATATCGGAGATGGCAAGGCCGCTGTCCAGGGCCTCGGCTACCTCCACGATGCTGCGCTCGCCCATGCCGTACAGCAGCAGGTCCGCCTGGGCATCCAGCAGCAGGGAACGCTTCAGGCTGTCAGACCAGTAGTCGTAGTGGGCCAGTCGGCGGAGGCTGGCTTCAATGCCGCCCACGATGATGGGCTTGTGGGGGAAGCTGCGGCGGATGAGGTTGCAGTACACCACCGTGGCGTGGTCCGGCCGCTTGCCGGTGACGCCGCCGGGGGTGAAGGCGTCGGTCCGGCGGCGCTTTTTGGACACGGAGTAGTGGTTCACCATGGAGTCCATGTTGCCGCCCATGACCAAAAAGGCCAGACGGGGCTCCCCCAGCGCCAAAATGCTGCTGGGGTCCTTCCAGTCCGGCTGGGAGATGATGCCCACCTTGTAGCCGGCGTCCTCCAGCACCCGGGAGATGATGGCGTGGCCAAAGGTGGAGTGGTCCACGTAGGCGTCGCCGATGACATAGACAAAATCACACTGCTCCCAGCCCCGGCGGTCCATGTCCGCCCGGGAGATGGGCAAAAAATCTCGTTCCATAAAGGTTCCCCTTTGCTTTGATGCTCCCAGTATAGCAGACCCGCCGGTGAATGTCGATAGCAAACCGGAGCACATGAAAAAATCAACAATTTTTTGCGGTGTATATCTTGGAAAAAACAACAAAAATATGAAAACAAAAAACTTTTCGTTTGAAAATCGAAAAAGCGCGGTGGTAAAATGCAGTCATCCGAAAAAGAAGGAGGCTCCCTATGAAACGCATCAAGGCCGCCTGCCTGGAACAGACGGTGCATTTTCTGCTGAAGGACGATCTGCCCCATGAGATGGCTGTTCAGGCCGTCCGGGCGGAGTATGAACACTACCAGAACCAGATGCGGCGCAGCCGCACCCAGTTCCGCATCCTGGAGGAGCAGGAGCAGCCGGACGGTTCCCTGGTGGTCAAGCTGAAAAAGCAGTATAACCATTACGACTCCGGTCCATATCTGGAGGAGGCGTGACAGAAAAAACGGAGGCGGCATCAGCCGCCTCCGTTTTTTGTATAAAGAAAACCACTCGCTAAGCGAGTGGTTCAAAAGAGCTTAAGCGATGAATAAGAATCCCTGTTACAATCAAGTGTGCGATCTGCCAAC
>SFDT01000014.1 GCA_004558115.1 Clostridiales bacterium
GGTTCGAATCCCGCCACCGATACAAAGTGAAGAGGCTCTGTTTTTCGTACGTTTTTCGAGAAGCAGAGTCTCTTCCATGTTCAAAGTATCGATGAACCGACTTTAATGATATGGAATCTTGCTGGTATGACGAAAAATAAAGGCCCATTTCGGAAAAGTTATGCTATTTTTCTGTTGAAACTTCCGATTTCGGAAAACTTGATTTTTTTATTGAGCAGTTACGCCTTACTTCAAATAGCTTGTCCTGTAAAAGTGTCCTATTGGAACCATGACGGGTGCTGGAACCATAGTATTTTCGTCTCCGCAAAGCCTTGCAAATACTGACTTTTTTCGTGCGGTGTCCTAATGGTGCTGTGCCATGGGGACTGGTTCCGTCCACCACGGCGCAGCGAAGCTCCGGCAGTACCACGCCGTCCAGAGAATCCGGGTCACCGGAGCACCACAGGTACTCCACCGGCGTTCCGGCTGTCTCCATGGTGCGGCCGATCTCCCTCATGAAGGTATTTTTGCCTACGCCGGGTCCCCCTTTCAGCACCATCAGGTCATATGTATCCTCCAGGTCCACCACCTGGGAGAATAAGTTTTGAAAGCCCTCGCCGCTGTTGGCTCCCACAAAGAAATTCGTAACGATTGCCATGTCGTATCCCCCTTGCAGCATTTACCCCAGGCTATGCGAAAATAGCCTGGCCTGACAGCGTTTTTGAGGAATTTTCCGCTGATTTTACCGGTCACAAATCTTTCCTTTAATTTTCAAAATCCGGGGATGCAAATATCCAATCCATCTGCTATAATGAAAGAACCACGCGAAAGACAGGAGATCGGATATGGACGGCGAATATACCTCCGCATTGACAGAAGAAGAACGGGCCGCCCGGCGCAAAGCGCGCATGGCAGCCCGTAAGAAAAAGCAGCAGGCCCGCCGGCGGAGGCAGCTTTTGCAGCTGTTCCCCTTTTTCCTGCTGCTGATATTGCTCCTGGTCCTGCTGACTGCCTGGGCCTCCAAGCGGGAATCCCGGCAGGAGGATGGATCCAAACCGCAGCCTCAAGCAGAGCCGATGGAGGCACCCATTCAAGAACCGGAGGTCCCGGTGATCTACACCGCCAGCGAGACAGCGGACACTGTTCAACTGGGTGAGGAGCTTCCCAGCGCCTACGCCGTGGTGGTGGATGTGGAAAACGGGACCATTCTGGCGGAAAAGGATGCCCGGACCGTCATCAGCCCCGCGTCCATGACCAAGATCCTCACTCTTTTGGTAGCGGCTGAGCATATCACCGATTTAGACGATACCTTCACCATGACCATTGACATCACTGACTATTGCTATGTCAACGACTGCAGCGTGGTGGGCCTGGAGGTGGGAGAGACCGTCTCCGTCCGGGAATTGCTGTACGGCACTATCCTCCCCTCCGGTGCCGACGCCGCTCTGGGGCTGGCGGCTTATGTAGCCGGTTCCCAGGAGGCTTTTGTGGTGCTGATGAACGAAAAGCTGGAAGAGCTGGGTCTCAGCGAAACCGCTCACTTTACCAACTGCGTAGGGCTTTACGACCAAGAGCATTATTGCACCGTTTACGACATGGCTATGATCCTGAAAGCCGCCATGGAAAACGAGCTGTGCCGGGAGGTGCTGAACGCCCGCACCTATGAGACTGCCCCCACGCCGGAGCACCCGAAGGGCCAGGTCCTCTCCAACTGGTTTTTGCGGCGCATCGAGGACAAAGATACCGGCAGCATCGAAGTCATCGGCGCCAAGACCGGCTACGTGGCTCAGTCCGGCAACTGCGCCGCCAGCTGCGGCCGGGATGCGGAGGGCAGAGAGTACATCTGCGTCACCGGAAACGCATACAGCTCCTGGCGGGCCATTTACGACCACGTGGACCTGTACAGCAAGTACTGCAATTAAAAAAGCCCGTCCGCACAGTCGTGCCGGACGGGTCTTTTTTAATATCCGCGCTTTTTCAGGTCAGCCGCAAGGTTTACGTAAAACTCCCGCACATCGAAGCCGGGGATATTTTCCCGGTTCAGATCCACCACGTCACCGTGGGAGATGCCCCGCTTCCCCACCGGCTCCAGTAGCGTGAACCGGGTGCCCCATTTGGCGGAGTCCACGGATACCAGGCCGTCGTTTTTTCCGTCAAAGTGCTTGACCACAGGGTAGGTGGCGTTCAGAGGGAACTTTCCGTGGCGGGCTTTCCTGCAGTAGGACATAACGCTCTCGTACACCACGCCGGGCATGTCGGGGGTGGTCTCGTTCCGGGCCAGGCAGGCGCTCTCCGTCAGGTCCGTCACCGCCGCCAGGAAATCGGGGTTCTCATCGCCCAGCCGCTTCAGTGTGGCATTGTAGGCGGCGGCAACCTTCTGCCGGGCGGCCTGGGGCACCTTGTTCAGCAGGTATTCCGCATAGATGCAGCCTCGGTGCGGGGTGTTGATGGTGGTGAGGGTCGCCACATAAGGGGCACAGCCGGCATGGGCAATAGCGGCCCGACTGTCCAGTCCGCCCTTGGAGTGGGCGATGATGTTCACCTTCTCGCAGCCGGTCTCGTCGAGAATTTCCCGGATGCGGGCAGCCAGTTCTCTCCCGCTGTCCTCCACGGAGGCGGCGGACTGCTGCTGGCCGTAATAGACCACAGCGCCGTTGCGCTTCAGCTCCTTAGGGATACGGCCCCAGTAGTTAAGATAGCGGAAATCCCGGAAAAACACGCCGTGGACCAGGAGGATGGGATATTTCGTCTTGCAGACCTCATTTTCCGCCCGGACCTCGTCCAGCTCCCACTTTTCCGTCTCAAATTCCACCTCATCAGAGGCGATGCGGATAATTTTTGTTAAGTACCAGATGTTCAGAAAAGGAATCCAGCCGCAGAGAGCGGCCAAGATGCGGTGCTTCAGCCCCAGTTGGACAGAGGTCACATAGACCCGGATCATGCCGTTCCAAAACAGGATGGCCTCCAGGATCACCATGGGGATGGCGATGATGATCCAAATCACCAACAGAAGTCCGGAGAAAAAGCCGCCGCCTTTCGCCATACGGATGGCGGCGGGCAGCCACAGCAGCATCCACACCACATTGATGGTTGCGGTGATCAGGAACAGCCGCAGCAGCTCACAGCCGGCAGAGAGCTGATCAATACGTTTGGTAGGCGCGGTTTTGGGAATGGGACGCAGGTTCACATACACAAAGCCCGCAAGAAGCAGCAGGCAGGTTCCGATCCCCAGCGGCGTCGAGCCCAGCATCATCAGCGCCAGAGCGCCATTGGCGGCCGCCAAAAGTATCAGGACAAAGAGGATGCGGCGAAGATGTTTCACAAAAACACCTCGTTCTCTTTCGGTTCGGAGAAGGTCTGCTCCAGCATTTTTACATGGGACAAAAATGCCTCGTCATCAAAATATTTGGCCTGCTTCGTGCATTTGCGGACACAGGCCTGGCACTTGATGCAGGTGCCGGGGACCTCCGCCGGATGCTGAGGGTCGATGGCGCCCATGGGGCAGAAACGGGCGCAGGCGCCGCAGCCGTTGCACTTGGTCAGCTTCGTTTTGGGCTTGGCTTTCAGGAATTTGGCAGGCTGGCCGTCGGTGCCCTTGGGAACGTAATAGGGTGCGGCCGGGTCGCCGGGGACCTGAACAGGCGCAGAGATACCTGTTAAGCTATTTACCTTGTCAGCAATTCTCTTTGCAAACTCCTTCATCTCGAACTGATCGCTCCAGCCGGGACGGCCGTAGGCCAGCTCATCGGTAAAGGCATGGCGGCCCACAAAGGCACCGGCGGCCACGGTATGAAATCCGTCCGCCTCCAAAACCGCGCACAATTCCGCCAGGGAATTGTCGTAATTCCGGTTGCCAAAGGTGACGACCGCAACCGCCAGGGCGCCGTTTCCGTGAAGGCGGGACTGAAAGTCCGGCAGCAGCTTATTGGGCATCTTGCCGGCATACGTCGGTGTGCCTACCACCACAAGGTCTCTTTCTGTAAAGGAATATTCCTTTTCACGTTCAGCAGGTCTTGTAAAGCTGAACCGCTCCAAGGGTAAGCCCAGTTTCGCCGCCAGTTCCGCGCCGACGGTGTCCACCGCCCTGGCCGTGTTGCCAGTGGCGCTGTAACAAAATGTACAAACCCTCTCCAATTTCATGAAATTCCCTCCTTTGTAACAACAGGCACCCTGTGGCGCAGGGTGCCTGTTTCTGATGTTTCCGGTCCCGTTAAAGGGAAAAATCCGCTTCGTTCAGTTTGTCAGTATCCAGGGACGCGGGGCGGGGCGGCACCCGTTTCAGGGGGTCGTATTGGAAGGACCGGCAGTGATCCTCCACCTTCATGATACCCCGCTTCACGCAGGCCACTTCCCACTCATTGATCTGCTGGCCCCGCTGGCAGTAGGCGCAGCGGGGGTCTATATCCTTGCGAAAGAGTTTCAAACCTTCCCCCTCCATTCTCCCCGCTCACAGGGTGTAAAGCCGGATCTTCTCATCCTCCACGGTGGCCTTCACCTGGGTGATGGGATTTTCATAGCTGTCGATGATCTTGGTAGCCATGGGGTCCTCCACCTCTTTTTGAATGGTGCGCCGCAGGTTCCGGGCGCCATAGGTGAGCGAATAGGACTTGTGGGTCAGCCAGGCCACCAAAGCGTCATCATAGGTGAAGGTGATGCCCTTCTCCTTCAAAGAGCCCGCCAGCTCGTTCAGCATGATGCGGGCAATGCCCTGGAAGTGCTCCTCCGTCAGCCGGTTGAAGCAGATGACGGCGTCCACCCGGTTGATGAACTCCGGCCGCAGGAACTGCTGCAAGGCCTTCATGGCCCGCTCCTGGTCCTGCTGGCTGACGGAGCGGTCAAAGCCCACCGTGCCCTCCTTGGTGGCGCTGCCGGCGTTGGAGGTCATGACGATAATGGTGTTCTCGAAGTTCACCTTCCGGCCGTGGGCGTCGGTAATCTCGCCGTCATCCAGAATTTGCAGCAGCACATTCAGCACATCGGGGTGGGCCTTTTCGATCTCGTCGAACAAAATGACGGCGTAGGGCTTGCGGCGGATCTTCTCCGTCAGCTGGCCGGCCTCGTCATAGCCCACGTAGCCGGGAGGAGAGCCCACGATGCGGGAAACGGAGTGCTTCTCCATGAATTCGGACATATCCAGCCGGATGAGGGCATCCGGGGTGTTGAACAGGTCGCAGGCCAGCTGCTTCACCAGCTCCGTTTTGCCCACGCCGGTGGAACCCACGAAAATGAAGCTGACAGGCTTGTGCTTGGGGGAAATACCCACCCGGTTGCGGCGAACGGCGGCGGACACCGCCTCAATGGCCTCATCCTGGCCGATGATGTGGCTTTTCAGCCGCTGCTCCAGCTGGGAGAGCCGCTGGAACTCCTGCTCCCGGATGCGGGAGGCGGGGATCTTCGTCCACAGCTCGATAACATGGGCCAGATTTTCCATGGAGAGCTGAGGGTCTCCCTTTTCACACAGGGCGGTCAGCTCTGTCGTCAGCTGCAGTTCCCGGCTCTTGAGGAACGCCATGCGCTCATAGTCCGGCTCGCCGCCCTCCTGCTGTTTCTCCTCCAGCATGGTGCGCTCTTTTTCATAATCGTCCAGCTCCCGCTGGATCTGCATCCGCCGGGAAATGTCCGGGTCCTTCAGGTTCAGGTCGGAGCAGGCCTCGTCGATGAGGTCGATGGCCTTATCCGGCAGGAAGCGGTCCGTGATGTACCGCTCGGACAGCAGCACCGCCTGGCGGAGAATGCCGTCGGAGATCTTCACGCCGTGGAACTTCTCATAATTGGGGGCCAGGCCCTTCAAAATGGCGATGGAGTCCTCAATGGAGGGCTCGTTCACCGTCACCGGCTGGAAGCGGCGCTCCAGGGCGGTATCCTTTTCGATGGACTTGCGGTACTCATTGAAGGTGGTGGCGCCGATGACCTGGATCTCCCCCCGGGAGAGGGCGGGCTTCAGAATATTGGCGGCGTTCATACTGCCCTCGGCGTCGCCGGCACCCACGATGTTGTGGACCTCGTCGATCATGAGGATGATGTTGCCCAGGCGCTTTACCTCGTCGATAAGGCCCTTCATGCGGCTTTCGAACTGGCCCCGGAATTGGGTGCCAGCCACCAGAGCCGTCAGGTCCAGAAGGTAGACCTCCTTTTCCCGCAGCTTGAAGGGCACATCGCCATTGACGATCCGCTGGGCCAGGCCCTCGGCAATGGCCGTCTTGCCCACGCCGGGCTCGCCGATGAGGCAGGGGTTGTTTTTCTGCCGGCGGTTCAAAATCTGCACCACCCGCTCGATCTCCTGGGTCCGGCCGATGACCGGGTCCAGCTTGCCGTCCTTGGCCTTTTGGGTCAGGGAGATGCAGTAGTTTTCCAGATACTTCCGCTTGCCGCCCTTGGCATCCTTGCGGCTGTCCTTCTCCCGGCCGCCCCGGGCGCCGCCGGAGGAGGACTCGTCGCCAGTTCCCTCCCGGCCGGCGTCGCTGCCGGAGAACAGGCGGTTCAAGAAGGGGAAGGTGGCCGTCTTGCCGTCCTCTTCCTCTCCGCCGTCCTCCTCATCACCGCCGGGCAAGTCCTCGATGTTCTCCACACCGCTGAAGGCCTGCATCATCTCGCTGTTGAGGGTCTCCAGATCCTCGTCGGAGATCCCCATCCGCTTCATCATATCATCCACCTGAGGCAAACCCAGGTCCTTGGCACACTTCAGGCACAGGCCCTCGTTGACCGTTTTGTCGCCGTCCAGCTTGGAAATGAACACCACAGCGACGTTCTTTTTACATCTTGAGCAAAGTGTAGGCTGCATCGTATACCTCCGAGTTTATTGCAAATGCGACAGCACGCCCAGCGGCGTGTTCGCCGAAAAGATACGCAGGATATGGGCCTCCGCCAGCACCTCCGATTCAAAGGAGACCCCCAGGCGCCGCAGCACCCAGACCGCCAGAAACAGCAGCAGGGCGCCTTCCACCAGACCCACGGCGGCGCCGCCCAAGGTGTTGAGCCCCCGCAGCAGCGGCAGCTTCAAAACCAGGTCCATGGCGCCGATGAGCACCTTCATCAAAAGCAGCAGCACCGCGAAAGAGAGGATGTACAAAGTCCCGTAAATGAACGACCGGGCCATACTCTCCACCACCGCCGTGGCAATGGATGCGCCGGTATCGCGGACCTTTTCCTGTACCTCCTCCGCCAGACGGCTTCGGACCTCATCATCCAAACCGAGGATGGCCAACAGGTCCTGAATGGCCGAAGGGTCCTCCGTGTCCGCCTCCGGCATCTGCACGCCGGAGCCGGCCGACTGGACAGCCATGGCGTTTTCCACCTTTTCCTCGATATGCCCGGCGATCAGAGGTGTCACCACCTTCGTCACCGGGGTGGTGAACGTGGCGGCGATAATGCCGGCGCCCACCAGAGCCACCACAACGGCCAGCAAGCCGGACAGCGCCCGGAACAATCCCCGCTTTCCGCCGTAGACGGCAAAGCCCAGCAAAACCGCCGCGACAACGATATCTATTATAACAGGTGTCGTCATGATTGCCTACCTTTCCTCCTGTAAACGTTTTGTAAACACCCGGCCAATGTTCCCCTTTTAAGGCAGGAACAGCCGCGCGGACTCCGACGCCACCAGCAGCGCGGAGCCGTCGGTGCGCACCAGCGCCTCCTTGGCGTAGCCGGTGCCCTTCAATGTTGCATATGCCTGGAGGTCGGGATTATAGACCACCAGACTGTCCGTGTACAGCACGGCGACATACCGGCCCGCGGCGGAAACGCTGAGGACCTCCTCATGGACATCCAGGGAAGCAAGTTCCTCCCCATCGGTCCCCACCGTCACCAGACGGCCCACGCTGCCGGACTGGTAGCGGTTCAGCAGCAGCACCGTGTATCCGTCGCCGCCGCAGTCATATTCCCGCAGGTAGGCACCGCCGTAGGAATACTCCCCGGCGATCTGGCCGGCGGTATCCGCAATGGTCAGCTTGTTGTCGGAAACCGTCACCAGTTTCCCGCTCTGCTGGGTAATGCTCATGACCAGGCCGTCCCGCACGCTGTAATTGGCCACAGGCTCCGTCTGGGTCAGGTCGTAAAGCACGATATTACTGACAAAGGTGCCGTCCTCCTGGCCCAGCGTCACCGCCGCGAGATAGGCGCAGTCATCCGTCACACAGGCGTCAGACACAAAGCGGCGGGAGGAGTTGAAGTCAAACACCTTTTCCATCTTGGCGTTATAGACGGACACGCAGGCTTTGTAGTTCTGCTTTTCCGCCGTCACCGCCAGCCAGCCCTTGCCATTGAGGGTGGCGGCAATGAGAGGCTCCTCCTCGTTCATCTCAAACGAGGCCACTTCCCCCTTTTCATCCAGCACATACAGCTCCCGTCCGCCCACATCGTAGGCCACGGCCCGGCCGCCGCCGGTGGCCAACGCCGGCGCCTTCATCTGGACATTGGCGGACCAGAGCTCCTCGCCTCCCTGTCCCAGCAGCTTCAGCGATGTGTCCGACAGCACCACCAGGGTGTCTCCCAGGGCGGCGAAGCGGTTGCTGGAGGAGGCGTCGTAATCGTATCCGGCGTCACCGCTGGCCTTTTCCTCCCGGCTGTACGAGAAATAACGGCGCAGTACGTCAAAACCGGTGCCGTCCCGGTAGGCCGCCACCAGCACCACCCCCAGGACCACCACCAGCGTCAGCAGGAACAGCACAATGCCCGGCAGCTTCCGCCGCTTTTTAGGCTTCTGCTCCTCGCCGTCGTCGTCATTCCAGATGTCTTTCGTTGTATCAGCCATTGTTCAGTCGCTCATCCTCATACCAAAGTTTCGTCAGGTAAAGTCCCCCCGGCGGCACCGTGGGTCCGGCGGCGGTACGGTCCCCGCTCTCCAGAATGGCGGGGATGTCCTCCGGGGCGAATTTCCCCTCCGCCGCGTACAGCACCGTACCGGTGATGGCACGGACCATGTTATACAAAAAACCGTTGGCGCAGACCTTCAGTTCCAAAAGGTCTCCGTTCCGGGCCACATCGCAGTAATAGATGGTGCGGACGGTGGACTTGGTCTCCGTGCCCACGGAGCGCACCGCCCGGAAATCATGAGTGCCCACGAACATATGGGCCGCCCGGTTCAAAAATTCCTCGTCCAGGCGCTTGGGGTAAAAATAGGCCCGGTTGACATAAAACGGATTTTTAAACCGGGAGTTGTAGATGCGGTAGGTGTATTCCTTTTTCAGGCAGGAGCCGATGGCGTTGAAGTCCTCCGCCACCTCATAGGCCTCCTTCACGGCGATGTCCTCCGGCGTATGGGTATTGACGGCGAAGGGCAGCCGCTCCACGGGAATGCGGCTCTCCGTACGGAAATTGGCGATGTAATGCTCCGCATGGACGCCGGCGTCGGTGCGG
The DNA here is from genome assembly GCA_004558115.1 of Clostridiales bacterium. Taxonomy (GTDB): domain Bacteria; phylum Bacillota; class Clostridia; order Oscillospirales; family Oscillospiraceae; genus Oscillibacter. The sequence goes on from SFDT01000014.1 coordinate 9,334, forward strand.
CCGCAGCCGGTGAGGTGCACCGGAGCGCCGGTGATCTGCTCCAGGGCCTTTTGCAGTGTCTCGCAGACGGTGACGGCGTTTTTCTGCACCTGCCAGCCGTGATAGGCGGTGCCGTTGTACATCAGTTTCAAGGCGATATTGCGCATAGTCGATAAAACTCCTTATTCCGGCCAAGTAAGCACGGGATAGCTGTCTTGCTTGCGTTCCGGGACTTCCTCTACTTTACCGCTGGTCGTGATCTTCCACCGGCCGGTGGTGAATTCATACGCCACACCGTCGGCATCCTGACACAAGAGCGTGATCCGCACGGTGTCCTCTGCCTTGCAGGGCACCTCCAGGTCCCCGGTGCTGTAAAGACCGCTGTCCGGGTCCCATTCTCCCGGGACCGCCCGCACCAAGGCGCCGCCGCAGTAGCCTCTCAGTTCCACCGCGCCACTGCCGCCTTCCATACCTGCCACATTCAAATCATAGACCCGCGTGGTCAGTGCGCCATTATGTAAACCCAACGAGCCCTCTTGATACTTCGGTCCAACCCGCCAGCATCTCTGGACCCGCACCGGCAGAAGGCTGAAAATATCCTCATAGGTACGCAGAGTTTCCCGCCTTGTGGTGCCGTCCCGGGTGATGATAGCCTCCACAGCGCACGCTCCCCGCTGGTCCAGGGGGAACGACAAGCGGCCCGTATAATGGCCGTCGCCCTCTACGGCCAGCTCTGTTGTGTCTGTATTCTCCCCCATCGTGGTCTCTACGGAAACGACCGTGTCCTTGCTGTCCTCCCGCAGCGTCAGCGTCAAGTCCGCCTCCAACGCATGGGTGGACGCATTCACACGCACCGGCTCCAAGTCAATGTCCGCTATCGGTTTTCTGGCCTCGTTCCACTTCAGAAGCCCCATCCCCAAAGCTAGGAGCAAGGTCCCACTCAGCAGCACGATCAAAGACTTTTTCATGATGAAAGACCTCCTTTTTCGTCCCTTCTCCAAAGCTCTTGTTTCAAAACGACCTCAAATGCCAAACGGCACAGCAGCGGCACAGCAGCCACCACCAGCGTACCCAGGACTAAAGCGATATGCGCATAATCGGTAAACTCCTTTACTCCGGCCAGGTGACGCGCACGCCGCCCTCCGGCCAGCGCTCCGCCGTCTGCCAGGAGGAGAGAATATCCCAGGTGTGGAGGGTGAACTCATAGCGGAGCCCATAGGAATCCCTGCAGGCAAACCGCAGCTCCACCCGGTCCCCGGCGGAGCAGGGCAGGCCTCCAAACGATTCCAGATGGGGATAGCCGGAATACGTTCCTGGCTCCTCCAGCGGCTCTGCAGGGGCCTCCACCGCAACATCTCCGTTTTTCAGCAGGCGGAACACCGGGTCCTCCGCCGTCACCCCGTCCGCAAGCGTCACGCTCCGGTGGACCAGGTACAGCCGTCCGTCGCCGGACATGTTGTATCCCATCTCGCCCCAGTTCTCCGCCAGACGCACCGGCAGCAGTGCGTCCATGGAATCATGCCGGGCGACCTCCTGCGTGTGCCGCTCCCGGTCCTCGTAGTAAACCACCGTGAAGGCTACCGGACTTTCTTCAGCATAGGGCAACGTCAGGTCACCACAGATGGTGCCATCGGTCATTTCGTCGAAGCTGTAAGCCCCGGGCCACTGCTGGTTCTCCGCCGGGTCCACGTCGGGCCGATGGGCAATGGCCCTGTCCACACGGATGTCCCGACCCTCCGCCGGCGTGACGGAGACCCGGACAGTCAGCTCCCGGCGGTCGGGGTCCACGCTCACCGGCGCGACGGACCAGTCCGTCAGGGCCGATCCCTCGGGAACGGAATGCTGCAGCTCCTCCACCTGCTCCCGCAGGCCGGAAGTTTCCTGCGCCTGCTGCTCCAGCGCCGCCGTCAGCGAAGAAATCTCCGTGTTCAGCGCGTCAAGCTTCTGGCTCTGCCAGAGGACTGCCGCCAACAGGACCACGCACAGCGCCAGCGGCGCCCCATACAGCCACTTCTTCACAGCAGAATCCTCTCTTACAGGCCCATATGGCGCAGCACCAGCACAGCGGCCACCACCAACACGCCCAGGACCAAAGCAATATAGTCCCGCCGCTCATATTTCAAAACATGCAGCTTCGTGCGCCCCTCGCCGCCGTGGTAGCAGCGGCACTCCATGGCCACGGCCAGCTCGTCGGCCCGGCGGAAGGCGCTGATGAACAGGGGCACCAGGATGGGGATGAGGGCCTTGGCCTTCTGCATCAGGTTTCCGCTTTCAAAATCCGCGCCCCGTGCCTTCTGGGCGGACATGATCTTGTCCGTCTCCTCAATGAGGGTGGGGATGAACCGCAGGGCGATGGACATCATCATGGCCAGCTCGTGGACCGGCACATGAAAGCGCTTCAACCCGCCCAGCAGCTGCTCCAAGCCGTCTGTCAGGCTGATGGGGCTGGTGGTGTAGGTCATGAGGAAGGTACCCATAATGAGCAGCATGATGCGCACCACCATGAACACGGCGTTTCGAAGGCCCGTATCGGAGATCTTCAAAATGCCCCACTCCAGGAGATAGCGGTCCCCGGGGGTGAAAAACAGGTTCAAAATACCGGTGAAAATGATGATGAACAGCACCGGCTTCAAGCCCCGGACCAGGGCCTTCAGCCCCACCCGGGAGATTCGGACGCAGGCCGCCAGGCAAAGCGCCAAAATGGTGTACCCCACCACACCTCTGGCAGAGAACAGGGCAGCGATATACAGCACCACCAGCAGAATTTTCGTGCGGGGGTCCAGCTTATGGGCCACGGTATCTCCGGGGAAATACTGGCCCAGAGTAATGTCTTTCAGCATACCGCCCCTCCCTTCCGCAGGGCCAGGAGCTGCCGCTCCAGGTCCTGCACCGTGTATACGGCGGGGTCGATGGCAAGGCCCCGCTCCCGCAGGGCCATGGCGATGCGGGTCACCTGGGGCACGTCCAGTCCGGCGGCCAGCAGCTCCCCTCCCCGGGCAAATACCTCCGTTGGGGTGCCGCTCATGAGCACATGGGCGCTTTTCAGCACCAGGATGCGGTCCACGTTCTGGGCGATCTCGTCCATGCTGTGGCTCACCAGGATAACGGTGGTGTGCTTGTTGCGGTGGTAGTCCCGGATGTTGGCCATCAGGTTCTCCCGGCCGGCGGGGTCCAGTCCGGCGGTGGGCTCGTCCAGCACCAGCACCTGTGGCTCCATGGCGATGACGCCCGCCAGGGCCACCCGGCGCTTTTGGCCGCCAGAGAGCTCAAAGGGGGATTTTTCCAACTGGTCATCCCGGATGCCCACCAGGCGGGCGGCCTCCCGGACGCAGCAGTCCAGCTCGTCGCCCCGTTTGCCCATGTTGGCAGGGCCGAAGGCAATATCCTTGTATACGGTCTCCTCGAACAGCTGGTATTCCGGGTACTGGAACACCAGGCCCACCTGAAAGCGCACATCCCGGATCTTCTTCGGCTCCGCCCAGATGTCCTTTCCCCGCAGCAGCACCTGGCCGCTGGTGGGCTTCAGCAGTCCGTTGAGGTGCTGGATAAGGGTGGATTTACCGGAGCCGGTGTGGCCGATGATGCCTAAAAATTCGCCGCTGTACACGTCGAAGCTCATATCCTCCACGGCGCTGCGCTGGAAGGGCGTGCCGATGCCGTAGGTATGGGTCAGGTTTTTGATTTGCAGAATCGGTTCCAAATCGTTTACGTCCTTCCTGTCAATTTGCCCGCAGGGCGGCGGCAATGGCGCCGGCGCACTCCTCCACGGTCAGGGCATCCAGCGGCACGTCCAGCCCGTCCTTTTGCAGACGGTCCAGCAGGTCCACGGTGTCCGGCACCGTCAGGCCCATGGACCGCAGGGCGTCCACCTGGGTGAACACCTGCCGGGGACTTCCGTCCATGGCCACCACGCCGTCATCCATGACGATGACACGGTCCGCCTCCTCCGCCTCGTTCATGTGGTGGGTGATGAGGATAACGGTGATGCCCTTCTCCCTGTTCAGCCGGTGGACAGTGGACAGCACCTCCTGCCGGCCGATGGGGTCCAGCATGGCGGTGGCCTCGTCCAGGACGATACACGCCGGCTCCATGGCGATGACGCCGGCGATGGCGATGCGCTGCTTCTGGCCGCCGGAGAGCAGATGAGGCGCGTGGCGGACGAATTCGCTCATGCCCACGGCCTTCAGGGCGTCATCCACCCGCTTTCGGATCTCCTCCGTGGGAACGCCCAGGTTTTCCGGGGCGAAGGCCACATCCTCCTCCACCACATTGGCCACGATCTGGTTGTCCGGGTTCTGGAACACCATACCCACCCTCTGGCGGATGGCCAGCAGCAGGTTTTCGTCACAGGTGTCCATCCCCTCCACATAGACCTTGCCTCCCGCCGGCAGCAGTACGCCGTTGAAGGTCTTGGCCAGGGTGGATTTGCCGGAGCCGTTATGGCCCAGTACCACCACAAAGGAGCCCTTTTCGATCTCCAGATCCACCCCCCGCAGGGCGAAGGTCTGCTTCTCTCCCTCCTCCACCGGGTAGGCATATTTTAAAGTTTCCGTTTTGATCATTGTTGCCATGGCGTTTCTCTTTTCCCGTTATTCGCTGAACCACCGGCCTGTGGCGCCGCAGGGCAGGGCCAGGCCCGTCTCCGTCACCGGGAGGCCCAGCTCGTCCCAGGTGCAGTGGCCGCCGTACTTTTCCGCCACCAGGAGGTTCAAAAGATATCCCAGCACCGAGGGGGCCAGGCCCGTGGTGTAGGAGTTGATGAGGACAAACAACGGCTTGTCCGACAGCACCCCGGCGCACAGCTTCACGAAGGGATACAGGTTCTCCTCCAGCTTCCACACCTCGCCGCCGGGACCACGGCCATAGCTGGGCGGGTCCATGATGATGGCGTCGTAAGTCTTGCCCCGCCGGATCTCCCGCTCCACAAATTTGGCGCAGTCATCCACGATCCAGCGGATGGGAGCGTCCTCCAGGCCGGAGAGGCGGGCGTTGTCCTTGGCCCAGGCCACCATGCCCTTGGCCGCGTCCACGTGGCACACGCTGGCGCCGGCCTTGGCGCAGGCCACCGTGGCGCCGCCGGTGTAGGCGAACAGGTTCAGCACCCGAATGGGCCGGCCGGCGGAGCGGATCTTGTCCATGACGAAGTCCCAGTTCACCGCCTGCTCCGGGAATAACCCCGTGTGCTTGAAGTTCATGGGCTTTACCTGGAAGGTCAGCTCCCCATAGTGGATCTGCCAGCTCTCCGGCAGGGCCTTTTTCTCCCAGTGGCCGCCGCCGGTCTGGGAGCGGAGATACCGGGCGTTTGCCCGCTTCCAGGCGGGATTTTTGTGAGGCGTCTCCCAGATGGCCTGGGGGTCCGGCCGCACCAGGAACTGCTTGTCCCAGCGCTCCAGCTTCTCGCCCCCGCCGCAGTCCAGAAGCTCATAATCCTGCCATTTCTCCGCGATCCACATAAACCGTTCCTCCGTGTACATAGTAAATCATGTTATTATACCTCTGAAAAGAAGGATTCGTCAATCTTTTCCGGCGGAAGAAGCACAAGAAGGGACTGCCTCTTTCAAAGACAGTCCCTTCTCTTGTTTTCAAATGGTGCCCAGCAGCTCCCGGGCAAAGGCACGGGTCCGCGCCTCCTTGTCCGCGTCCATGAACACGGTGTCATAGCCCAGGTGCCGCTCCGCGTGGCTGCCCAGATATCGGAGGCCCGAGTGCTTGCAGTATCGGCGCATACCCTCCTCAAAAAGGTCACAGCCCTTTTCCGGCCGGTAGCCGCAGGTCATGAGCAGGGCCATGGCCTTGCCCTGCCACAGGGACGGCCCCTTTTCCCGGCCGTAGAACTTGTTCATGCCGTACACCAGCCGGTCCAGCAGGGCTTTCATGGGCGGCGTACAGTACCAGGCGTAAATAGGGGTCGCCAGGACGATCAAATCGCTTTCCAGCACCTTGTCGAAAACGGCCTGCACATCGTCCCGCTGGCCGCAGCCGAACACCGTCCAGTCCTCCTGGCACCGGCGGCAGGCAAGACAGGGACGGATATCCCGGTCATAGAGCCAAATGGTCTCCACCTCCGCGCCGCCGGCACGCAGTTCCTCACAAAAGGGCGCCAACAGCGCGGCGGTGTTGCCGTCTTTCCGGGGACTGCCCATCAGCACCAAAACCTTCATACCAGTGCCGCTTCCTTGGTAAGGGCGGATTCGCCGCCGCTCTCCCGCTGCCGCTCCGCCAACCGCTCCCGGGCCACCGCCAGCATGAGCTTGATGCGGTTTTCCTGGTTGACGCGGGTGGCGCTGGGGTCATAGTCGATGGGCGTGATATTGGCCTGGGGATACAGCTCCCGGAGCTTGTTGATCATGCCCTTGCCGCAGATGTGGTTGGGCAGACACCCAAAGGGCTGGGCGCAGATGATATTCTCATAGCCGGCGCGGATAAGCTCCGCCATCTCCGCGGTGAGGAGCCAGCCCTCGCCCATTTTGTCGCCGGTGGAGATAAGGCCCTCTGTCAGCTTCACCAGCTCTTTGAAGGGCAGGGGCGCGTGATAGCCGTTGTCCTTCAGGACAGCGATCATCACCTTTTCCATGCTCTCGATAAAGGCCAGCAGCACATCGGAGACATGCTTCTCCATAAAGGTGCCGCCGTACAGCCGGGCATTGTCGGAGAGGTTATAGATGCAGTACTGCACGAAGCCCATGAGGCCCGGCAGGTTCACCTCGCAGTCCTGGGTGGCCAGGAACTTTTCCAGGTCGTTGTTGCCCAGGGGGGAGTATTTCACATAGATCTCGCCCACCACGCCTACTTTCACTTTCGGCACCCGGCGGACGGGAATGGCCGCGAAATCCGCCGCGATCTGCGGCATGGCGGTCTTGATCTCCCGGCCGGACCAGCCTTTGTCCTCCCGGACCCAGCCGCAGATGGTATCCAGCCATTTTTCCTGGCAGGCGGCCGCGGCGCCCTTTTCGATCTCATAGGGCTCCGTCTGGGCTTTCAGGGCCACCAGCAGATCACCGTAGTAAATGACCGCCAGGAGCCTGCGCATGAAGGGCACTGTCATGGGGAAGCCGGAATCCTTCTCCAGGCCGGAGAAGTTCAGGCTCACCACCGGCACCTGGCCGTATCCGGCCTTCACCAGTGCCTTGCGCAGCAGGTGGATGTAGTTGGAGGCCCGGCAGCCGCCGCCGGTCTGGGTGATGATGAGGGCGGTGTGGTCCAGGTCGTACTTTCCGGAGCCCAGGGCGTCCAGGAACTGTCCGATGACCAGCAGCGCCGGATAGCAGGTGTCGTTGTGTACGTATTTCAACCCCAGCTCGCACACCTGGCTTCCGCAGTTTTCCAGCAGCTCGCACTGGTAGCCCGCCTGCTCCATGGCGGCGGCCAGGATGCGGAACTGCACGGGAGCCATGTTGGGGATGAGGATCTTGTGGGTCTTTTTCATCTCCGGGGTGAATTTGGAATAATTTTGAAATTCCAGCTCCATGCCTTACGCCTCCTTTGCGCGCTTTTCGTCCTGCTCGTCCAGGGCGGCGAACAGGCTCCGCAGGCGGATGCGCACCGCGCCCAGGTTGGTGATCTCGTCGATCTTCAGCTGGGTGTACAGCTTTCCGCCCGCCTGCAAAATCTCCCGGGTCTCATCGGAGGTGATGGCGTCCACGCCGCAGCCGAAGCTCACCAGCTGCACCAGGTCCATGTCATGGTGCTCGCAGCAGTACTTGGCCGCCGCGTACAGCCGGGCATGGTAGGTCCACTGGTTCAGCACCGTGGTGGGGAATTTCTCCACCCGGTTGGAGATAGAGTCCTCCGTGATCACCGCCGCACCGGAGCGGGTGATGAGGGTGTCGATGCCGTGGTTCACCTCCGGGTCCACGTGATAGGGGCGGCCCGCCAGCACGATGATGCGGCGGCCCTCCGCCCGGGCCTGGTCCATGATGCGCTCCCCCTCCCTGCGGATGAGGGACATGTGGTTGGCGTACTCGGCGTAGGCGGCGTCCGCCGCTTCCTGGGCCCCTTTTTTGGAGATGTCCGGGAAGTAACTCCGCAGGATGGTGAAGATCTTCTTCGTAAAGTCCTTGGGGCGGTGGAGGCCCACGTAGTCATAGATGAACTTGGTCTCCTTTACCTCGGGGCAGTTGCCGGCGATGACCTCCGGGTAATAGGCCACCACGGGGCAGTTGTAATGGTTGTCCCCCAGGCCCTCGTCCAGGTTATAGGTCATGCAGGGATAGAAGATGGCGTCCAGCCCCAGCTTACTGAGGAACTGGATGTGGCCGTGGGCCAGCTTGGCCGGGAAACAGGCGGTGTCGCTGGGGATGGTGCCCTGGCCCTTCAGATACAGGTCCCGGCTGGAGAGGGGGCTGTGGTACACGGCAAAGCCCAGCTTCGTGAAGAAGGTGTGCCAGAAGGGCAGCAGCTCCCACATATTCAGGCACAGGGGGATGCCGATCTTGCCCCGCTTGCCGGGGACAGGCTTGTAGCCCAGAATGAGCTTGCGCTTATAGGCGTACAGGTTCCGCTCTCCGGTGTCCGCCTTGCCGGTGACAGGCCGGTCGCAGCGGTTGCCGCTGATAAACGTGCCGCCGTCGGCGAAGGTGTTAATGGTCAGCTGGCAGTTGTTGCCGCAGCGGCCGCAGACCTCGCTGCGGGTCTCCTGGCGGAAGGAAGCCAGCTCCTCCCGGCTCAAAAGGGCGCTGGTCTGGCGGTTGGAGGCCTTGCCCCTGCCGTACAGCGCCGCGCCGAAAGCACCCATCAGGCCCGCGATGTCAGGGCGGATGACCTCCACGCCCATCTCTTTTTCAAAGGCCCGGAGGACCGCCTCGTTATAGAACGTGCCGCCCTGGACCACGATGTTGCGGCCCAGCTCCTCGGGAGAGGAGGCACGGATGACCTTGTAAATGGCGTTTTTCACCACGGAGATGGAAAGGCCGGCGGAGATGTTCTCAATGGTGGCGCCGTCCTTCTGGGCCTGCTTCACACTGGAGTTCATGAACACCGTGCAGCGGCTGCCCAGGTCCACAGGCCGGTCCGCAAACAGGCCCAGCTTGGCGAATTCCCGCACATCGTAGCCCAGGGCCTGGGCAAAGGTCTGGAGGAAGCTGCCGCAGCCGGAGGAGCAGGCCTCGTTGAGGAAGATATTGCTGATGGCGCCGTCCTCGATCTTGAAGCACTTCATGTCCTGGCCGCCAATGTCGATGATGAAATCCACATTGGGCAGGAAATGGCGGGCGGCGGTGAAATGGGCCACGGTCTCCACCACGCCGTAATCGGCGTGGAAAGCGGCCTTGGCCAGGTCCTCGCCATAGCCGGTGGTGGTGACGGAGGCCACGTGGAGAGCCGGATGCTCCTCATACAGCTTTTGCAGCACCTGCCGGATGAGGGGAACAGGATTGCCCAGGTTGGGCCGGTAATCCGTAAACAGGATGCGGGCCTCCTGGTCGATGACCACCAGCTTTACGGTGGTGGAGCCGGAGTCGATGCCGATGTGCACCGGGGCCGCGTAATCGGGGCCGAAGGGCACCCGGGGCACCGCGGCCTTGGCGTGGCGGGCGCGGAAGGCCTCGTATTCCGCCTGATCGGCAAACAGAGGCGGCTGGGAGCGGTACGTCTCCGACGCGCCGTGAAGCTGGAGTTGGTCCGCCACCTCCCGCAGGTCAAATTCCTGGTCGGAGTAAAAGGCGGCGCCCAGAGCCACGAACAACAGGCTGTTCTCCGGGCAGGTGCCCTTCACGCCCAGGGTTTTGTCAAAGCTGGTACGCAGGCAGCGGGAGAATGTCAGCGGTCCGCCCAGATACAGGACGTTCCCCTTGATGGGCCGCCCCTGGGCCAGGCCCGCGATGGTCTGGTTCACCACGGCCTGGTAAATGCTGGCGGAGATATCCTCCGCCTTGGCTCCCTGGTTGATGAGGGGCTGCACGTCGCTCTTGGCAAACACACCGCAGCGGGAGGCAATGGTATACGTCTTTTCCGCCCGCTGGGCGGCGGCGTCCATCTCATCGGCGGTCATTTTCAAAAGAGTGGCCATCTGGTCGATGAACGCGCCGGTGCCGCCGGCGCAGGAGCCGTTCATCCGCACCTCCGTGCCGCCGGTGAGGAACAGGATTTTGGCGTCCTCTCCGCCCAGCTCGATGATGACATCGGACCCGGGCACCAGACGGTTGGCCGCCACCCGGGTGGCGAACACCTCCTGGACGAAGGGGACCTGCACGCTCTCCGCCATGCCCATGCCGGCGGAGCCGGAGATGGCGAACTGCGCCCGGCCGCCGGGCACATACTTCTCCGCCATGCGGCGCAGCAGCTCCTCAGATTTTTCCAGAATATGGCTGAAGTGCCGTTCATATGTACTGTAAATGATTTGATCCGCGTCATCCAGCACCACGCATTTAATGGTGGTGGACCCCACGTCAAGTCCTACTTTCAATGGAATGCCTCCTTCAGGAAATCGGTTACATAGCCTGTTTGGCCTGTACCCAATACGATACCACATTAGTTGGTATCTTACTCTTTTTCGACCAAATGTGCAATCGGAAATCCCACCGAAGCCTGTAAAGAATTTGTTAAGAATCTTGATGCTATCCGCCGAGAAACGGCTCCGCCAGCTGGTGCTTTCCTTTTTTACGAGTTTATGTTATACTTGTCCCACTTTAGAATGAAAACGAGGTAGGCTTCCATGGATACCGTTCTGCTCCACTGCTGCTGCGCTCCCTGCTCCCTCTCCTGCATCGACCCTCTCCGCTCCGAGGGCATTGAGCCGGTGGCCTTTTGGTACAATCCCAACATTCACCCCTGGAAGGAATACCAGGCCCGGCGGGACTGCCTATTGGAATACGCCCCCACCATCGGTATGGAGGTACGAGTCCGGGAGGATTACGGCCTGCGGCAGTTTGTGGAGCATGTGGCAGATGACATCGACCACCGCTGTGCCTATTGCTACGAACACCGTATCGAAGGCACGGCCCGCTATGCCGCCGAGCACGGCTTTTCCCAGTTTACCACCACATTGCTGGCCAGTCTTTATCAAGACCACGAGGGGATCGTCCGGGCGGCGGAGAAATACGCCAAGCAGTACGGCGTGGAATTCCTATATCGGGATTTCCGCCCCAATTTCCGGGCGGGAAACCAGCGGGCCCGGGAACTGGGTTTTTATATGCAGAAGTACTGCGGCTGCGTGTTCTCCGAGGCGGACCGCTACCAAAAGCAGATCGACCGGGACAAGGCGAGATTTGCGGAATAAAGGAAAAGAAAAACGCCTGCTTGCGCAGGCGTTTTCCATTCAGTTTTTCAGACTGTGAAGCGGTGCCGGAATGCGGCCGCCCCGGGCAATGAAGGCCGCGCTGGACTCCGGATGCACCGGCATAACGGGGGCACTGCCGAACAGGCCGCCGATCTCCACAGTATCGCCCACGGTCTTGCCGGGAGCGGGGATCAGCCGGACGGCGGTGGTCTTACAGTTGACCATGCCGATGGCCGCCTCGTCGGCGATGATGGCCGCCAGAGTCTCGGCGGAGGTGTCACCGGGGACTGCGATCATGTCCAGGCCCACGGAGCACACGCAGGTCATGGCCTCCAGCTTGTCCAGGCACAGCACACCGCTGCGGGCGGCGGCGATCATGCCCTCGTCCTCACTGACAGGGATGAACGCACCGGACAAGCCGCCCACGGAGGAGGACGCCATGACGCCGCCCTTCTTCACGGCGTCGTTCAGCATGGCCAGAGCCGCCGTGGTACCGTGGGTGCCGCAGACCTCCAGACCCATTTCCTCCAAAATGCGGGCCACGCTGTCGCCCACGGCGGGGGTGGGAGCCAGGCTCAGGTCCACGATGCCGAAGGGCGTATCTAACCGGCTGCTGGCCTCCCGGGCCACCAGCTGGCCCATGCGGGTGATGCGGAAGGCGGTCTTTTTGATGGTCTCCGCCACCACATCGAAGGGCTGGCCTTTCACCGCCTGGAGGGCATGATGCACCACACCGGGGCCGGAAACGCCCACGTTGATGACCTTCTCCGCCTCGCCTACGCCGTGAAAGGCGCCGGCCATGAAGGGATTGTCCTCCACGGCGTTGCAGAACACCACCAGCTTGGAGCAGCCCAAGCCGTCCTGATCCGCCGTGGCCTGGGCGATCTCCTTAATGATGCGGCCCATGAGGGCCACAGCGTCCATATTGATGCCCGCCTTCGTGGAGCCCACGTTGACGGAGGAACAGACGTAGTTCGTGGTGGCCAGAGCCTCGGGAATGGAGCGGATGAGCTTTTCGTCCGCCAGGGTCATGCCCTTTTGGACCAGGGCGGAGTAGCCGCCGATAAAGTTGACGCCGCAGGCGGCGGCAGCCTTGTCCATGGCCAGGGCAAAGGGCACATAGTCCTCCGTCTCGCTGGCGCCGGCCACCAGAGCCATGGGCGTGACGGAAATACGCTTGTTGACGATGGGGATGCCGAACTCCCGCTCGATATCCTCGCCGGTCTTCACCAGGTTTTCCGCGTAGCGGGTGATCTTGTCGTAGATCTTCTGGCAGGCCCGCTTGGGGTCCGGATCGCAGCAGCTGAGCAGGGAGATGCCCATGGTGATGGTGCGGATATCCAGGTGCTGCTGGTCGATCATTTCAATGGTGGAGAGGATCTCCTTTTGATTGAGCATGGTCTCTCCTCCCCTTTAAATGCGGTGCATGGCGTCGAAGATCTCCTCCCGCTGGATGCGGATGGACAAATCCATCTTCCCGCCCAGCTCCGCCAGAGCGGTGCCAAGCTCCCCGATGGTGGCGGTGGACTTGCTGACATCCACGGCCATGACCATGGTGAAAGCGCCCTGGAGAATGGTCTGGGAGATGTCCAGGATGTTGACGTTGTAGCCGGACAGCAGGATGCAGATGGCAGCGATGATGCCCACCTTGTCCTGGCCCACGACGGTGACGATGGCGTTCATAATGTTCCTCCTTGATGTGCCGCGAGGGAGCGGCTTTTTTCAGAAATCGGTTTATCTTACCACAAACCCCGCTTTCAGTAAAGGGCGCACTCCAAAGAGTGCGCCCCATTGCGCTGTTTTGCCGCGGCTGATCGTGCGCCCCTTACAGCTCGTCAAAGAACTTGGCGTGGATAGCCTTCACGGCCTTGTTCACGTCCTCCTCGTTCAAAAGGACGGAAACGCGGATCTCAGAAGTGTTGATCATCTGGATGTTGATGCCCGCCTCATACAGCGCTTCGAACATCTTGGCGGCCACGCCGCAGTTGCTCATCAGGCCGGCGCCCACGATGGACACCTTGCCGATGGCCTCGTCCGACTCGATGTGGTCGAACTTCAGGACCTCCTTATGGTCATTGAGGACGGTCTCCGCCTCCTCCAGGTCCTTTTTATGGACGGTAAAGGTAATATCCTTGGTATCCTCCCGGCCGATGGACTGCAAAATCACGTCCACATTGATGTTGTGCTTGCTCAGCAGGTCAAAGACCTGGAACGCAACGCCGGGGTTATGCTGCAAGCCGACCAGAGCGATGCGGGCGATACTGACGTCCTTTGCCACGCCGGCGATATTGGTTTTTTCCACTTTGGTGACCTCCTTAACTTTCGTGCCGGGCTTCCGCTCCAGACTGGACACGACTTCCAAATTCACTCTGAACTTCTTTGCCAGCTCCACGCTGCGGTTGTGGAGCACCTGGGCGCCCTGGGATGCCAGCTCCAGCATCTCGTCGTAGGTGATCTCATCCAGCTTGCGGGCATTGGGCACGATGCGGGGATCGGTGGTATACACGCCGTCCACATCCGTGTAGATCTGGCACACCTTTGCCCGGAAAGCCGCCGCCAGCGCCACGGCGCTGGTATCGGAGCCGCCGCGGCCCAAAGTGGTCACATCCCCCACCCGGTCCACGCCCTGGAATCCGGTGACAATGACGATGCGGTGCTGGTCCAGCTCCGCCTGGATGCGCTCGGAATCGATCCGCTTGATGCGGGCGTCGGAATGGACGCCGGTGGACTGGATGCCCACCTGCCATGCCGTCAGGGACACGCAGGGAAGGCCCATGGCCTCCAGCGCCATGGCGCAAAGAGCCACGGAGACCTGCTCACCGGTGGACAGCAGCATATCCATCTCCCGCTTGGAGGCATGGGGATTGATCTCCTGCGCCTTGGCGATGAGGTCATCCGTGGTGTCACCCTGGGCGGAGAGGACAACGATCAGGTCGTTGCCCTCCAAATACTTCTCCGCGATGATACCGGCGACATTCCGGATCCGCTGGGCATCCTTCACGGAACTGCCGCCGAATTTTTGTACGATCAAACTCATAGTGTTTCCTTCTTTGCCTTAGATTGCTTCTTGCCAGTATACGCCGGCCGGCGCCAGTTTGTACCGCTTACGGCAAAACACGCATACAAGCCAGTATTTTCAGGTTCTTGGCCTGCTGCTGGACCTCCAGTCCGCTGATGCGGTCCGTCAAAAAGGCCGTCTCACCATCCTCGGACAGCACTTCCACCTGGCCGAAGCTCATGGCCGCGTCGGCCAGGCTGCCTTCAATGCGGAAGTAATAGCGGGTATGGAGCTCCGCCGGGTCCTCAAAGCCGTCGGTGTCCGGCGACCAGCCGATCTCCTCCCGGCGGGGGCTGGCCTGGAGAGCCTCCATCACGTCTGCCACGCAGGCGGAGGCGGTGGGCATCTCGCCGGCGCCCTTGCCGTAGAACATAACGTCGCCGGTGGCGTTGCCCCGGATGACCACGGCGTTGAATACATCCTCCACGCCGGCAATGGGATTGTCCTCGGGAATGAGGTGGGGCGCCACATACGCCGTCCGGCCGCCGGGCAGGCGCACTGCCCGTCCCAGCAGCTTGATGCGGTAGCCGGCCCGCTCCGCCAGCTTCACATCCCGCAGGGACAATTTGGAGATGCCCTCCATGGGCACCTTGTCCGGGTCCACCTGATGGCCAAAGGCCAGGTCCGCCAGAATGCAGATCTTGCGTCCGGCGTCGATGCCTTCAATATCGGCGGTGGGGTCCGCTTCCGCGTAGCCCTTGGCCTGGGCCTCCCGCAGAGCATCGGCAAAAAACGCCCCCGTACGGACCATGCGGGTGAGGATATAGTTGGTGGTGCCGTTGAGGATGCCGTACACTTCATCGATGCGGTTGGCCGCCATGCACTGGGTCAGGGGATGCAGAACGGGAATACCGCCGCCCACACTGGCCTCAAACAGGTAATTGACGTTTTTCTTTTTGGCCAGAGCCAGCAGCTCACAGCCCTTTTCCGCCACCAGCTGCTTATTGGCGGTGACCACATGCTTGCCCGCCATCAGTGCCCGCTTTGTATACTCATAGGCCGCGCCGACACCGCCGATGGTCTCCACCACCACGCGGATGCTGTCATCCTCTTCGATCTTTTTGAAATCATCCGTCATCAGCTGACGGTAGGGACCGTCCTTGAAATGCCGGACCAGGATGGTTTTTACCTGAAGGGGTTCACCCAGCTTCCGCTCGATCTGCCGGGAATTTTCCGCCACTACACGGGCGACGCCGGTACCAACGGTGCCAAGGCCCATGATCGCGATCTGAATCATTTGTACCCTCCTTTTTATCCGTCAGCCCGCCAGGATCTCAAACTTCACGACACCCTCCAGGCCTTCCACATCCACCAGCAGCTGCTCCAGGGACTCCTCCATCTCCGAGGTCTCCGCGGAAATGGTCACCGCCGCGCAGCCGTTAGTGGGGATGCTCTGGTTGATGGTGAGAATGTTGGCGCCGGAGGACGCGAACACCGCCAGCACCCGGGACAGGACGCCGGTGTTGTCTTTCAGCATGGCATAAAAGGTGATAATATGCTCGGACTTCATGTCATTGAAGGGCTGCACGGAGTCCTTGTACTTATAGAACGCGCTGCGGCTGATGCCCGCCAGCTTGGTGGCGGCACCCACGGTGTCCACCTCTCCGGTCTGCATCATCCGCTTGGCCTCCGCCACTTTGATAAAAATTTCCGGAAGGGCGTCCGCTGCCACGATATAATATTTGATCTCTCTTGCCATTTTGTCTGCCTCCTACGGTCAATTGTCCTTCTACATGGTTCATCTTAACAAAAATCAGTCGCACATGCAACGAAAATGCCCAAATTTTTTTTGGGGAAAACAGGGAAAGTTGCGGTCCTTTGTCCGCCCATCGTGGGCAAAATGCCAGATGTCCAAAAAAAGCGCCCGGCTGACCGCCGGGCGCTTTTTCGCCAAAAAGTTTATTTTTCCGCCTCATAGACTGCTTTCATAGCCCGATAGGTCTCATAGCAGTCCAGCTTGGCCACCGTCTCAAAGGGGGCGTGCATGCTGAGCACCGGCACACCGGCGTCCAGGGTGGTGATGTTGCGGTTTGCCATATACACGGCCACGGTGCCGCCGCCGCCGGCGTCCACCTTGCCCAGCTCCGCGATCTGCCAGACCACGCCAGCCTTGTCCAGCAGGCCCCGGACATAGGCCACCGTCTCCGCGTCGGCGTCGGAGGCACCGGATTTTCCCCGGGCGCCGGTGTACTTGCAAAGGCCGACGCCGTAGTTCAAATAGGCGGCGTTGCGCTTTTCATACACCTCGGCATAGTCGGGGTCGTAGGCCGCCGTCACATCGGCGCTGAGGCAGAAGGAGTGCTCGTAGCACACCCGCAGGGCGACGCCCTGGGCCTCGCACAGGTCCTCCAGGAAGGTATCGAACGCGGCGGACTGCATACCCGTCACACCGTCGGAGCCGATTTCCTCCTTGTCCGCCAGCATACACACGGCGGTCTTCGCAGGCGCGGCCTCCAGGTCCAGCAGGGCCCGCAAAGCAGCGTAGCCGCAGACCCGGTCATCATGGCCGTAGGCACCGATCATGGAGCGATCCAGGCCGATGTCGCAGGCATTGGCGGCAGGGACAGCCTCCAGCTCCGCGGAGGTAAAGTCATCCTCCGTGATGCCGTACTTCTCGTTCAGCAGCTTCATGACCGCCAGCTTCACCCGGCCGGTGTCCTCCTCACCGCCGATAGGGCGGCTGCCCAGCAGCAGGTTCAGCGTCTCGGCGGGAATGGCGCTGGCCAGGGGCTTTTTAGCCTGCTCCTGGCCCAGGTGGGGCAGCAGGTCCGTGATGACCAGCTTGGGGTCGCCCTTGTCGGCGCCGATGTTCACCTGCACCGTGGTGCCGTCCTTCAGGGCCACCACGCCGTGGAGCTCCAAGGGGATGGTCACCCACTGATACTTGCGCAGGCCGCCGTAGTAGTGGGTCTTGAAAAAGGCCAGCTCACTGTCCTCATACAGGGGGTTAGGCTTCAGGTCCAGCCGGGGAGAGTCGATGTGGGCGGCGGCGATCTGCACACCCTCCGCCAGGCTTTTTTCGCCGATGTGGGCCAGCATGACGGCCTTGCCCCGGTTGCAGCGGTACAGCTTGTCCCCGGGCTTCACCGCCATGCCCCGAACGAAGGGCCGGTAGCCCTTGGCCTCCGCCAGGCGAAGGGTCTCTGCGGCGCACAGGCGCTCCGTCTTGCCGGCATCCAGATATGCCATATAGTCCCGGCAGTAGTCCTCCATGGCGGCCAGGTCCTGTTCACCCAGCTTGTCATAGCCGTTTTTCTGGGTGGAAAACAGCTTTTTCTTCAGTTCCTTGGTCTCATTGCTCTCCATGTGCTTTTTCCTCCTTGATGCTCTCCGCAAGGCGCTCGAAAAATTCCCGGGCCTCCGCCTCAAAGGCCTCCGCCGTGTCGGCGCCGTTATTCAGCTCATAATCGCATTTGCTCCGGTAGTACTCATCCGGCTTCTGGGCGGAGATCCGCAGGCGGGCATACTGCTCCGAAATATTGTCCCGGGCCATGATGCGCCGGACCCGCAGTTCCAGAGGCGACGTAATGGCCACCGTCTTGTCGCACAGCCGGTCCACGCCGCTTTCCAGCAGGTTGATGGCGTCGATGGCGAACAGGCGGTAATTCTCATCCGCCAGCAGGCGGCTGACCTCCGGCTTCATGAACTGGTAGACGATGCTGTTCAACTGGGCCATGCGGTCCTTGTCGCCGAAGGCCTCCTCCCCCAGGCGCTTCCGGTCCAGCCTGCCGTCCAGGCTGAACACGCCGGGGAACGTGGTGTGGATGGCTCCGCGCAGGCCCTCGTCCGTTTCCAGCATCCGGTGGTACACAGCGTCACAGTCGATGACCTTGCCCCCCAGGCTCTCAATGGCCCGCAGGGCGCTGGTCTTGCCGGCGCCGGTGCCGCCGGTGAGACCCAGCACCACCCGGGTGCTGTCCGCCTCAATGATGTGGAAGCCGGCGGCCTTTTTCAGCCGGTTGCCCACCGCCAGGCCCAGCCCGCGGTTATCCGGGCACTGGGCGTAGATCTCCTCCACGGCGCTGTTGTCAAAGGTCCGCAGAGCGTCGAACACCCGCTGGGAATGGGCCAGCTTGTCGGCGCTGGGACCCAGGGTGTGGACCTCCTGCGCCGAAAACAGATGGACATACTCGTCGAAGCAGATGACGCCGTCTCCGGGCTTCACCCGCCGTAAGATCTCCTGAGCGGACTTGTCCGGCGCGCCGGTGACCACCGTCACAGGGGCCTTGGGGGCATAGTGGCGGTACTTCATACCGGGAGCCTTGGGCTGTTCTCCCGCCCCCAGGGCGCGGGTCACGGCCTTGTCCACGTCGATGTGGCCGATGAGGCGCTCCAGGTCCTCCAGGGGCAGTCCGCCGGGGCGCAGCAGACGGGGCGGCTCACAGGTCAGGTCCAGAATGGTGGATTCCACGCCCACGGAGCAGGGGCCGCCGTCCACCACGCCCTCGATCTTGCCGTCCATGTCCTCCAGCACATCCTGGGCCGTGGTACAGCTGGGACGGCCGGAGGTGTTGGCGCTGGGGGCCGCCACGGGCACCCCCGCCTCCCGGATGATGGCGGCGGTGACGGGATGGGCGGGGCAGCGCATAGCCACGGTGTCCAGCCCGGCGGTAATAACG
Source organism: Clostridiales bacterium (assembly GCA_004558115.1). Lineage (GTDB taxonomy): Bacteria > Bacillota > Clostridia > Oscillospirales > Oscillospiraceae > Oscillibacter. Next base: position 28,205 of record SFDT01000014.1, read on the forward strand.
GAGGGCACCACATCCGTCCGGCACTTCAGGATCATGGTCAGGGGGCCCGGCCAGAACTTCCGGGCCAGCACATAGGCCAGGGGCGGGATGTCCCGGCAGTACCGGGGCAGCCACTGCTGGCCGGGGATGGTCAAAATGAGGGGGTTGTCCTGGGGACGGCCCTTGGCCTCGAAAATGCGCTTGACAGCCGCCGGGTCCAGGCCGTTGGCGGCCAGGCCGTACACCGTCTCCGTGGGGATGCCCAGAAGACCGCCGTCCCGCAAGATTTTGGCGGCGGCGCTGATCTTCTCCTCCACGCCCTTCTGGGGGCCCTTGGTATCCCGCAGGTCAAAATACAATGTCTGCATAACTTCGCCTCTATCTCTTTCATCGGGCTTTGCCCGGTTCATTCTCTTTTATGCTTCCCCGTTTTTCAGCTTTTCCGCCTGGTCGGCGGTGACCAGGGCGTCTATGAGCTCGTCCAGGTCGCCGTCCATGATGGCGTCGATCTTATAAAGGGTCAGGCCGATGCGGTGATCCGTCACCCGCCCCTGGGGAAAGTTGTAGGTGCGGATGCGCTCGCTGCGGTCGCCGCTGCCTACCTGGCTTTTCCGCGCTCCGGCGATGGCGGCGTCCTGCTTGGCCCGCTCCATCTCATAAAGCCGGGACCGCAGGACCTTCATGGCTTTGTCTTTGTTTTTGTACTGGCTCCGCTCATCCTGGCACTCCACTACCAGGCCCGTGGGCAGGTGGGTGATGCGGATGGCGGATTCCGTTTTATTCACGTGCTGGCCTCCGGCGCCGGAGGAACGGTACGTGTCGATCTGCAGGTCCTTGGGGTCAATGAATACCTCCACCTCCTCCGCCTCCGGCAGCACAGCCACCGTGGCGGCACTGGTGTGGATGCGGCCGCCGGACTCCGTCTCCGGCACCCGCTGGACCCGGTGGACGCCGCTTTCAAATTTCAGCCGGGACCAGGCGCCCTCGCCTTCGATGAGAACGCTGCACTCCTTCACGCCTCCCAGCTCCGTTTCATTGAGGTTCACCGTGTCCAGCCTCCAACCCTTGGACTGGGCGTACATGGTATACATCCGCAAAAGGGAGTGGGCGAACAAAGCCCCCTCCTCGCCGCCGACACCGCCCCGCAGTTCCATGACCACGCTGCGGCTGTCGCTGGGGTCTCTGGGCAGCAGCAACAGCTTCAGCTCCCCCTCCAGCCGCTCCGCTTCTTCTTTGGCGGCAGCGTATTCCGCCTGGGCCAGCTCCCGGAAATCCGGGTCATGGAGTAGGCTCTCCGCCGACTCCCGGTCCGCCTCCGCCTTTTGGAGGGCGTTCCAGGCAAGCACTACCGGCTCCAACTCCTTCAGCTCCCGGGTGACGGCCTTCAGCCGCTCACTGTCACCGTATACCGCCGGGTCTCCCAGTTGGGCCTGGAGGTCTTCATACCGCAGGGCGACCTCCTTCAGTTTTTCCCGCATATGCACGCTCCTTTCCTGAAAATCAGAAAAAAGAAGCACTACCGGGCCAACAGCTCCCGCACCTGGCGGAGAAATTCCTCCTGCCAGAAGGTATAGCCCACGGAGCCGCTGCGCAGGGATACCGCCGCCATGTGGGGCTGGGCGGTGTACAGGTCCATCTGGTCGTAGACCTCCTCGTTTTTGCCGTCGCTGCTGCGGGTGACCACATAGGCCACGTTCTCCAGCTTTTTGCCGTGGGCCTTCAAAAAGGTCCGCATGACGCTGCTGCACCGTCCGGCCCACACCGGCGTGCCCAGGATGACCAGCCGGTAATCCTGGAGCCGCTTCTCCGTCTCAAAGTGCGACAGGGGCTGGGTGGTCTTTTTCATTGCGTCCATGCCGCAGCGGAGCCAGCCCTTGAAGCCGCTCCGCTCCACGGCGTCGTGGATCTCCACCAGTTCGGCGTCCAGCGCCTCCGCCACCTCCAGCATGGCCTTTTTCGTTTTGCCGGAGCGGGAGTAATACAAACACAATACGTCGCTCATTTTGTTCTCCTCAATCAAAGATCAGCGTTTTGCCCAGGGCAAAAAACTCCCGGACATAGTAGTTGGCATTCAGCAGCAGCCAGGGGACCTCCGCCGGGACATCCAGGACCGTCAGTCCCTCCCGCTGGGCAATGAGGTGGGCGCGGAAGCAATGGAAATCATTGGTGACCACCGCCACCACCGCCGTTTCCGGGTCGATGCCCGCCTGGCGCAGCAGCTCCTTGGAAAAGGCAAAGTTCTCCGCCGTGGAGGTGGAACGCTCCTCCAACAGCAGGCGGCTTTCCCCGATCCCCATGGCCGTCAGCTGCCGGCGCATACACTCCGCCTCGGTGATGTTCTCCCCGTTCCCCTGTCCGCCGGAGAGCACCGCCGGGATGTCCGGGTGGGCGTTCAGATACTCCGCCGCCGCGTCGATGCGGCTTTGGAGCATCAAAGAGGGTGTTTCCCCGTTGACGCCGGCCCCCAATACGATGACCGCGTCCGCCGGCAGGGCGGAACGGTCCCGCTCGCCATGGGACAGCAGCAGTCCCTCCACCAGCAAAAACAGCAGCAGAGCGGCGGAAAGTCCGGCAAGGAATATCCGTTGACACCGCTTGCCAGCTCTCGATTTTTCCGCCCAGTGCCCCAGAAAAACCGCCAGGATACAAACGCCGGCAAGGGCCAGTGCCAAAAGGCCGGAAAACCGGATGCCGGGCACCACGGTCAGGCTCAAAACCGATACCAGCAGCAAAAGGGCGGCCAAAGCCCACAGGACTTTTTCTCTCTTTTTCAAAGTCTTCTCCTCTTTGAGCCGCCGTTATTCCCCGGCTTCCAGGCTCAGGGCCTCCCACTTTTCGTACAGGGCGTCCAGCTCCGCCTGGGCCGCCTCTTTTTCCTTCATCAGCTCATTGAGCTTCTCATAGTCGCAGGCGGCGGCCTCCATGTCCGCGTCCAGGGCGGCCATACGCTCCTCTGTCTTGGCGATATCCCGCTCACAGATGGTCAGCTGCCGCCGGGCGGCCTGCTGGGCCCGGTTGGCGGGGCGCGGCCGCTCTGTGACGGCTTTTTCCTTTACAGGCTTTGGAATTTCTTCCTTATTGGCTTCCTCCTGAGCCTTCACCTGCCGGTACTGGGCAAAGCCCATGGGATAGTCGGTGATGGTGCCGTCCGCCAGCTCCCAGATGCGGGTGGCAAAGCGGTTGATGAAATAGCGGTCGTGGCTGACGAACAGCAGCGTGCCGTCGTAGGCCTCCACCGCCTCCTCGATCCACTCCCGGGAGGCGATGTCCAGGTGGTTGGTGGGCTCGTCCAGGATGAGGAAATTGATCTCATCGTCCATGAGCATACAGAGCCGCAGGCGGCTCTGCTCGCCGCCGGAGAGGACGGAGACGGGCTTGAACACATCCTCCCCCGCAAAATCATAGGCCGCCAGACGGTTCCGGGCGGACTGGGCGGAAAGCCCCTTTTTCGCCGCCATCATGTTTTCCACCAGGTTCCAGTCCGGGTGGTCGAAATGGATGATCTGGGGCAGGTAGGCCGCCTTTACCTGGGGGCCTGTCCGAATGCGGCCGTCGTCGGGATACAGCTCCCCCATGATCATTTTGATGAGGGTGGATTTGCCCGTTCCGTTGTCACCGATGAGGGCGATGCGCTCGCCGCCCTCGATCTTCAATGTGATGCCGTCAAACAGGTGCTTGTCCCCATAGCTTTTGGCAATGTTCCGCAGGGCCAGCACCTCGTCCCCGTGGAACTCGGCGGTGGAGAAGCGGGCGTCCATTTTCTTGGCCTTGGTGGGCTTGGAGGTGGTCCGCATCCGCTCAATGCGTTTTTCCATGGAAATAGCCCGGCGGTACGTCTTGTCCATGCCCTGGAAGGCCCACAGCCGCAGCTGCTCCGCAGCCTTTTCCAGCTGTTGGATCTTCGCCTGCTCCTTCTGGTACTGCTTCATGCGCTCCTGGTAGCGGCGCTCCTTTTCCACAGCGTAAAAGCTGTAATTGCCGCTGTAAAACTCCGCCTTGCCGTCCAGCACCTCGATGACCCGGGTGACGATCCGGTCCAGGAAATAGCGGTCATGGGAGATGACCACCACCGTGCCCTTGAAGCCCCGGATGTACTCCTCCAGCCACTCGGTGGCGTGGAGGTCCAGGTGGTTGGTGGGCTCGTCCAGCAGCAAAATGTCCGTGTCCTCCAGAATGAGGCGACCCAGGTTCACCCGGGTCTTTTCGCCGCCGGAAAGGCTGTCAAACAGCTGGCTCCGCATTTCCTGGGAAATGGACAAACCGTTGGCGATCTTATTGACGGCTACATCCGTATCGTAACCGCCGAAGGCCTCGAATTTTTCCGACAGCTTGCCGTACCGCCGCAACACGGCAGGGTCACTGTCCCCCGCCGCCATACGCTCCGCCAGGGATTCCATCTCCTCCGCCAGGGTCTGCAGGCGGGAAAAAGCCGTCCGCAGCACATCCTCCACCGTGTAGCCGGCGGGATAAACCGGGATCTGGGAGATGAGGCCCATCCGACGGCCTTGGCCGATGGTGACGGAGCCCTCGTCATAATCCAGCTCCCCGGTCAGTATTTTGAACAGGGTGGATTTCCCGGCGCCGTTCTTGCCCAACAGGCCCACCCGCTCGCCCTGGTCGATCTGAAAGGTCAGTCCGTCCAGCACGTTGTGGCCCACCTCAAAGGACTTCACCAGGCCGTTTACTTGGATCTCAATCATATCTGCGCTGAAGCTCCGCCACCAGCTCGCCGAAATGCATGGCATGGGACGCCTTCACCAGCATGGTGGTGTGAGGTCCCAGCTGCTGGGCCAGCTCCGCGGCCGCTTCCTCCTTTGTTGCGAAATGCAGTACGGCGCCGCCGCTCTGGGCCGTGCCGTCGGCGATCTTGGCGGCCTTGGTCCCGATGGCCACCACAAAATCGATGCCCAGCATGGCCGCCAGGGCGCCCATGTTGTAGTGGGCCTGATCCGTCAGGGCGCCCAGCTCTCCCATATCGCCCAGGACCGCCACCCGGCGGTCACAATCGGTCTTGGCCAGCACCTCCAGTGCCGCCGTGACGGACTGGGGGTTGGCGTTATAGCAGTCGTCCAGGATGATGCGGCCCTCCCGCAGGCGGAGCACCCGCATCCGGGAGCCGGCGGGCTCGTAGGCCGCCACGCCCCGGACGATCTCCTCGTGGCTGAGGCCCAGCACCTCGCCCACAGCCACCGCAATGGAAGCGGAATAGGCCATGTGCTCCCCGGGGGCGGGAACAGACAGGGCATAGGTGTCCTGCTTCGTGACCACCTTGCAGGTGATGCCCTCCACACCGTGGTCGGCGATATCCGTCACCCGCACGCCGCAGTGCTCCGACTGGCCGCAGCGGATGGTGGTAAATTTACTCTCCACCGTGTTCAGCAGGGCATCATCGCCGTTGAGGATCAGGGTGCCGCCCTCCTTCAGATTTTCCAAAATTTCACATTTGGCCTGAAGGATACCCTCCCGGCTGCCCAGATACTCAATGTGGGCGTCTCCGATGTTGGAAATGACGGCGATGTCCGGCCGCACCATCTCCCCCAGATAGCGGATCTCACCGAAGTGGTTCATGCCGGTCTCGATGACTGCCGCCTGGTGCTCCGGTCCCAGGCCCAGCAGCGTCAGGGGCGTGCCGATGTCATTGTTGAAGTTCTCCGGGGTCTTCAGCGTCCGGTACTTGGCCCCCAGCACGGAGGCGATCATCTCCTTCGTGGTGGTCTTGCCCACGCTGCCGGTGATCTGGACGAAGGGGATCTGAAATTTGTCCCGGTAGGCGGAGGCCAGCGCCTTGAGGGCCAGCCGGGTATCGTCCACCTTGATGTAAAACTTGTCGGCCCGCAGCTCCTTGGGCAGCCGGGCGCACAGGCAGCCGGCCGCGCCGGCCGACAGGGCGGCGTCAATAAAATCGTGGCCGTCAAACTTCTCTCCCACCCAAGGCAGGAACAAACAGCCCGGCGCCACACGGCGGCTGTCTGTGGAGACAGCGGTCACCGCGGGGACATTCTCCCGGGGGTTCCACCACACGCCGCCGACGGCGGACGCGATCTCCTGTACTGTCATTGGCTGCATAAATCAACCTCTCCTCTTCAAGCGGTAAGACTGCTGCACGATCTCCTCACACAGCTGATTGTAGCTCATGCCGATGGCTGCGGCCTCCTTGGGCACCAGACTGGCGGAGGTCATGCCGGGCAGGGAGTTCACCTCCAGACACCAGGGGCGGCCCTCCTTGTCCAAAATGAAGTCCGTGCGGGAGTAGACCTCCAACCCCAGCGTCCGGTGGAGCTTCAACGCCAGATCGCCCAGCTCCTTTTGCTCCGCTTCCGTGATGGGGGCGGGGCAGAGCTCCCGGGCGCCGCCGCTCTGGTACTTGGCGGCATAGTCAAAATCCTTTTCGGCAGGCAGGATCTCCACAGCGGGCAACGCCCGGTCTCCCAGGACACCCACCGTCAGTTCCCGGCCGAAAATCCGCTCCTCCACCAGCACCCGGCCATGGAACTCCAGCACCTGAAGCAGCGCGTCCTTCAGCGCCGCCCGGTCCTGCGGCTGGAAGACACCCAGGGAGGAGCCGCCGCCGGTGGTCTTCACCACGCAGGGCATGGGCAGTTCCTCTGCCAGACGGTCCACATCCGCCGGAGCATAATCCAGCAGCTGCCACTTGGGCGTGGGGATACCGGCGGAATCCATCATCCGCTTCGTCATGGCTTTATCCATGGCCAGGCCGGAGGCCAGGTATCCGCCGCCGGTATAGGGCACGCCCAAAAGATCGAACGTGGCCTGGACCCGGCCATCCTCGCCGTCCTGGCCGTGGAGGCCCAGGAAGACGATATCCGCCGCCTGGCACAGCTCCAGTACGTTAGGGCCGAACAGCCGGGGGCTCTGGTCCTTCCGGCTCTTCCGAACGGCCTCCAGATCCGGTGCCTGGGTGCCGATGGACACCTCGGGGCACAGACCGTCCGCCGCGTCAAAGAGGCTCTCCAGATCCTGGGGCACTTCCTCCAGGCCCAAAAACAGGTCCACCAAAATGGCCCTGTGTCCGTTTTCCCGCAGGGCCCGGCACACAGAGGTACCCGTCACCAGAGAGACCATCCGCTCCGTGGACAGGCCTCCCGCCAAAACAACGATCTTCATCGCAGATCATATCCCTTCCGCATGATGCGCTAGTTTGCATAGTGATTCTATTATAATCTTATTTAGTTTAGCACAAAGCGGTTTTGAATACAACTAAAACCTCCGGGAAAGCGGTCACCGCTTTCCCGGAGGGTCTGCGTGTTTATCCCAGCCAGTCAAACATGCCGGGTTCCTCCCCGTCCAGCAGCTGTCCGGCGGCGGAGAGCATCCAGGCGGCGTCCGCCCGGGTCACCGGCTCCGACATGGCGTCGCTGCCAAAGCTGCCGGCAGAGAGAACACTGACGGATTCCATGTTGGCCACCGCCTGAGCGGCCCAGGAGGGTACGGCCTCCCGGTCGGCATACCACACGGACAGGTCCACATCACCCAGGTCCAGCACCCGGTTCAAAACCGTGGCGGCCTCGTTGAAGGTGATGGGCTCCCCGCCCCGGAAGGCGACGCCCTCCGCTGTGGAGGTGCCCCGGATGATGCCGTCGGTGACGCCGGCGGCGGCATAGGCCTTGGCCCAGGTGGGAATGGCTTCGTCATCGCAGAAGCCGGTCATGGTGACAGCGGAGACATCCCGGCCGGCGGTCTCCAGGGTCATGGCCAAAAATTCTTCCCGGGATACAGTTTTGTCCGGCTCAAAGTAATAGGTGTCTCCGATCTTGGCGCCGGTGAAGATCCCCTCCTCCGCCAGATACTGGGCCGCGGCCGCGGCGGCGCTGTCCGCCGTGTCGGCATAGGTGACGCCGGAGCGGGTCTTTTCGATCGTTACCGTGACGGTGGCCGGCAGGGACACGTTGCCGGAGGAGTCGGTGGCGGTATAGGTGAAGCTGTCGCCGCCGGTGACGCCCTCGTCAGGGGTATAGGTGAAATCGGCGCCGTCGATGGTGACGCTGCCCTTTCTGGGCTGGTCCACGATGGCAAATGTCATATCCTCCCCCTCGCTGTCCGTGGCCAGGAACTGGGCCTGATAGGGGATGCCGCGGTAGGTGGAAATGCTGATCTCCTGGGCGATGGGCGCCCCTTCCGCCGCCTCGGCGGGGGCTTTCTTCTTGCCGAACAGGGCCCCCGCGTTGACGCTCAGCAGCAGCGCCGCCGCCAGCGCAAGGGCGGAAACACGCTTCATGGTATGCATACTCAAATGGATCGGACCTCCTCGTTGGATTTGTTCAGAGGTAGTGTCCGCCTTTTCCGCCGGGATTATACAAAAAGCAGCCGGAGACCGGCTGCTTTTTATAGACACAAACGGTTTTCCGCGGGCAGTCCGCTCAGCGGATGGGCCGCCCCGGGCGGCGCATGGTGGGAGAACGCTTTTTGATACCGGACACCACGCCCATGGCGGCAAACAGCGTCACGATGGAGGACCCGCCGTAGCTGAAAAAGGGCAGCGTGATGCCGATGGTGGGCATGATGAACAGGCACATGCCGATGTTGATGAGAGTCTGGAAAATGAGCATGGCCGCCATACCCACGCAAACGCAGCAATAAAAGGAGGTCTGGGAATTTTTCGCCACCAGCAGGACACGGATGATAATGGCGGCCAGCAGCGCGATGACGGCAAGGCAGCCCACAAGGCCCAGCTCCTCGCCGCAGACGGAGAAGATAAAATCCGTGTGCCGCCCCGGCAGGGACCAGCTGTCGGCGCTCTGGGTCTGGGTCCCTTTCAGGTAGCCCTGACCGAACCATCCCCCGGCGCCCAGGGTCAAAAGAGAGCGGTTCTGGTGCCACCCCACGCCCAGGGGGTCGTAATTGTGGTCAAACAACGCCAGAAAACGGCCCTGCATATAATCCGGCATGATGCCCAGCTTCCAGGCGGCCGCCACAGCCGCGGTCCCGCCGCCAAAAAGCAGCACGAACCACCGCAGGGCAAAGCCCGCCACAAAGGCCATGCAGATGAAAATGAACAAGAACACCAGGCCGTTCCCCATATCCCCGGAAACCAGGAAGTAAAAGCCGCACATGCCGATGGCATGGGCGCCCACCATCAGGGCCGAGGGAAAGGACTTCAGGTCCCGCTTTTCCTCCCGCAGCCATTCCAGCTGCTTGGCCAGCAACAGCACGAAGGTGATCTTCACCACCTCCGCCGGACCGATGTTCACCGGGATGCCGGGGAATTTCAGCCAGGCCCGGTTGCCGCCCCGGCTGATGCCAAGGGGCGTCCGCAGCAGCAGGATGAACAAAATATTGAAAGCCAACACCCATTTCCACCGCTTCATCAGCACTTCCAGGTCCACCATGGAGAAGGTGATGTACATGCAGATGCCCAGCAGCATGGCCACGAACTGGACAACGACCAGCTTGTTGCTGCCCAGGTACCGGGTGGCGCTGAAGATGAGCACGATGCCGTACAGCGTGGCGGTGCAGCAAAGGGCCAGCAGCACCAGGTCGGCCTGCTGGAAAAAATCCGCGAGATTGGCTTTCAGTCGGTTCAGCATGGAGAGGCTCCGTTTCATAAAAAAGGTCAAACTTCAACGAATGCAGTATACCACAAAGGCCCGGCCCTGTAAACGATGCAAAATTGTTTTTACAAATCGTTCAAAGCATGGTATGATGTGTGTAATTATGAAGTTCGACAGAAAGGACTGCTGTTTTTGGAATATCTCTCCCACAGTGTGGCGGAAACAGAGGACCTGGGCGCCCGGCTGGCCGCTGTGTTATCCCCCGGCGCCGTGGTGGCGTACACCGGCGGACTCGGCATGGGCAAGACCGCATTCACCCGGGGCCTTGCCCGGGGCTTGGGCTGCCGGGGCCGGGTCACCAGTCCCACCTTCACCATCGTCAACGAATACGACGGCCCCACGCCGCTGTTCCACTTTGACATGTACCGTCTCCCCAACGCCGACGCCCTGTTCGACATCGGCTGGGAGGATTATCTGGACCGGGGCGGCATCTGCGCCGTGGAGTGGAGCGAGCAGGTGGCGGAGGCTCTGCCGCCGGACACCGTCCATGTCTCCATCGCCCGGTGCCCGGACCACGAGGACTGGCGGTCCATCACCATTGAAGGAGCAGACGCCCTATGAAAATTTTAGCACTGGAGACCTCCGCCAAGGCGGTATCCGCCGCCGTTACGGAGGATGGAAAAGTTCTTGCCAGCGGCTATCAGGATACCGGCCTCACCCACAGCCGCACCCTGATGCCCATTGTGGAGCACATTTTGAAAAACACGGACCTGACCGTGCAGGACTGTGATGTCATCGCCGTGGCCGCCGGCCCCGGCTCCTTCACCGGCATCCGCATCGGCGTCTCCGCCGCCAAGGGGTTGGCCTTTGCGGCGGAAAAGCCCGCTGTTGGCGTTTCCACCCTGGCCGCCATGGCCCGGAATGTGGCCTGGCTGGACGGTCTTGTCATCTGCGCCATGGACGCCCGGCGCCAGCAGGTGTACAACGCCCTGTTTCAGGCGGAAAACGGCACCCTTACCCGCCTGACGCCGGACCGCGCCATTTCCCTGGAGGACCTGGCCGCCGAGGTCAAAGGAGATGAGCGTCCGAAAATCATAGTTGGCGACGGCGCCCGGCTGTGCTATAATGCCTTGTCGGAGCAGGACATCTCCTGCCGGATGGCGCCTCCCCACCTGATCATGCAAAGCGCCGTCAGCGTTGCGCTGGAGGCGGAGGCCCTGGCCAAAGCCGGACACCTCGTCACAGCCCAGAACTTACAGCCCGTCTATCTCCGTCCCGCCCAGGCCCAGCGCCTGCGGGACCGCGTCTGAGCATTGCATCTCATTCACATAAAAATAAATACACAAAAGGAGCGCACGCATATGAGCGGTAAAGTACACGTCATGGACCACCCCCTGGTGGCGCACAAGCTGACCATCCTGCGGGACAAGAACACCAGCGTCAAGGATTTCCGGGAGCTGGTCTCTGAGATCGGCATGCTGATCACCTATGAGGCCACCCGTGACCTCCCCCTGACCACCAAGGAAGTGGAAACTCCCATTTGTAAGACCACCGCCCCCACCCTGAAGGGTAAAAAGTTTGCCGTGGTGCCCATTCTCCGTGCCGGCCTGGGCCTGGTGGACGGCGTGCTGCGCATGGTCCCCGGCGCCCGTGTGGGCCACATCGGCATGTTCCGGGACGAGGAGACGCTGGAGCCCCATGTCTACTTCTGCAAAATGCCCAAGGACATCGCCGAGCGGGACATCATGATCGTGGACCCCATGCTGGCCACCGGCGGCAGTGCCGAGGCCGCCATCTCCGAGATGAAGAAGCGGGGCTGCATCAACATCAAGCTCATGGTGCTGCTGGCTGCTCCCGAGGGCATCAAGCACATCCAGGAGACCCACCCTGATGTGGACATCTACTGCGGCGCCGTGGATGACCACCTGAACGAAAACGGCTACATCGTCCCCGGCCTGGGCGATGCCGGCGACCGTATCTTCGGCACGAAATAAGGACTCTTGAACCTGTTGACCCCCACGGAAGCACAGCTCCCGTGGGGGTCTTTGTATCAAAGCAGGCGGAACCAGCTGCGCTCGCTTTCCAGGATCCCCTCCCGCCGGAGCCTGCTGATCTCCGCGGAGAGGCCGCTGCGCTCCACCTCCAGATAATCCGCCAGCTCCTGGCGGTCATAGGGAATGGTGAAGCTCCTGCTGTGAACGTGTTTTGCCTGCTGGTGGAGGTAGGTCAGGAGCTTTTCCCGGGTGCTGCGCCGGGAGAGGATCTCCAGCTTTTGGTGAAGTGCCAGGTTCTTCCGGGCCAGCACTTGAACCAGATTAAAAATCAGCTGCCGGTGAAAACCGCATGCATTGCAGCAGGGGCGAAGCAGCCGTTGGCAGTCCAGCAGCAGCACTTGGGCATCCTCCCGGGCCACCACATCCACCGGCAGTTCTTTCACACCGGCACAGGCGAAGGCCTCTCCAAACAGCTCTCCGGGACCCACAGCAGCCACAATGCTCCGGTTCCCGGAATAATCTCCCCGGACGATTTGGACTGTTCCTGACAAAACGATGCCGACTTCTCTCATCGGGCCGCCCTCCGATAAAATGACTGTCTTTTTGGGATAGGCAGCGGTCCGCGCACCCAGGCATTTCAGCAGGGATTTCAGGTCCTCCCCGCCAATGCCGGCAAACAGCGGGCAGCTCCCCAGCACATCATCCGTTTTCATGGGCACCTCCTTTTGTTGAAACATCAACACGTATGTTTTTATCATACCCATTTGGCCGGAAGATCATAAGAAAAAACAGCCTCTCTTTGCGGCGGTGACGTAAGAAAACATTTATGGGAAAGTCGGTGTAGTGTTATGCTACACCGGCTTTTTCAGTTTTTTGGACTGCTTGGGATTGCTCCCTTGCTTCCTCAAAATCAAATGCACCAATGAAATTGTAAACGATCTGGATGTCACGAACCTTTATGCGTGGTTCGTTTTCGTCGGGCGTGTAGACA
>SFDT01000015.1 GCA_004558115.1 Clostridiales bacterium
CAATTGGCAGACCGTATTACGCGTTAACGCGTCCGCGAGGAACAAAGGGCTATGCCCGTCTGATGACAACCACCGGCTACGCCGGTGGATGTGTTTTTCGGCAAAACCGTACCAGATGGTGGGAAACTCGTCTCTTTTCTTGCCAAGGCGGCGGTGCCGTGCTACAATAAATCATCATGACAGGGGAGGAATGCCCATGGACCGTATCAGTAAAGAAAACTACTATCTGGACATTGCGCAGACCGTGCTGGAGCGGGCCACCTGCCTGCGCCGGGTGTACGGCGCCATCATCGTGAAAAACGACGAGATCATCTCCACCGGCTATAACGGCGCCCCCCGGGGCCGCGCCAACTGCGTGGACATGGGCTATTGCTCCCGGGAGGCCATGCGGGTGCCCCGGGGAGAGCGGTATGAGCTGTGCCGCAGCGTCCACGCCGAGGCCAACGCCATCATCTCCGCCTCCCGGCGGGACATGGTGGGCGGCACCATTTACCTGGTGGGCCGGGACGCCCAGACGGGCCGGCTGCTCAATGACGCCACCTCCTGTCCCATGTGCCGCCGCATGGTCATCAACGCCGGCCTCAGCCGGGTGGTCATCCGCCGGACGGAGAAGGAGTTTGATGTGGTGGATGTGCAGGAGTGGGTGGAGGAGGACGACCTCCTCAGTCCCGTGAACATCATCCCGCCGGACCTGCCGTAACAGAAAGGAAGTCTCTCACTTGAAGACAGGACTTGTCACCTTTTACCATATCCACCATTACGGCGCCCTGCTCCAGGCCTACGCCACGGAGCAGGCAGTGGAGCGCTGCGGCAGCGAGTGCGAGATCGTGGATTACTACGTGAATCAGAACAACGACCTGTTCCGCAAGCCCACCGGCCTGGGCAGCGCCGCGGCTGATGTGCACACCGCGCTGCACTATGGGCCCCTGAAAGCCCGCTACCAGCGGTTCGAGACCTTTTCCAAGCAGTACCTGCGCATCTCCGGCCACCGCTTTGAAAGCCTGGAGGAGCTGAAAGGCGCGGAGCTTCCCTATGATGTCATCCTCTCCGGCAGCGACCAGATCTGGAACCCGAAGATTTTCCCGGACGGCCGGTTCGACCCGGTGTTCTTCGGCGCCTTTTCCCAGCGGCGGAAGATCGCCTACGCGCCCTCCTTCGGCGTTCCCCATGTGCCGGAGAGCATGGAGGCGGAGCTGCGAGGGTATCTGGCGGAATTTTCCCATATCTCCGTCCGGGAGCGCCAGGGCCAGGCCATCGTGGAGGAGGTCGCCGGAAAGACTGTGCCGGTGGTGCTGGACCCCACGCTGCTGCTGGACCGGGAGGAGTGGAGCGCCATCGCCCACCCGCCGGCGGAGCAGGGCTATATCCTCTGCTACTGCATCAGCAAGCCCGGCGCCTTGGCGCCCTATATCCAGGCCCTGGCGGAAAAGACGGGCCTGCCCGTGGTGCAGCTGTGCGGCATCCGCCAGAAGGTCCACCCCAAGGCAAAATGCGTGCTGGACGCCGGACCGGCGGAGTTTCTGGGTCTGTTCCAAAACGCCAGCTATGTGTGCACCAACTCTTTCCACGGCACGGTGTTTTCCGTGCAGTTCCAAAAGCCCTTTTTCACCGCCGTGGCCCCGGCGGAACTGGCCGCGCCGGAGAGCTCCCGCACCTTCAGCATCCTCAGCCGCCTGGGCCTCACCGGGCGGATCATCGGCAAGGGCGATACCGCCGGCCTGGAGGACCCCATCGACTGGACGGCGGCGGAGCAGCGCCTGAAAGAGGCCCGGGAGAGCTCCCTGGCTTACCTGCGGGCGGCCCTGGCGGGTGAGGCGTTCCGGGAGGAGGCCCCTGCCGCCTCCGCGGAGGAGTCCAAAGCCCCCGCCCTGGCGGAGCGGAGCCGCTGCACCGGCTGCGGCGCCTGCGCCAGCGGCTGTCCCAAGGACGCCATCTCCATGGAGCGGGACAAGGAGGGCTTCCTCTATCCGGTGGTCCATGAGGCTGCCTGCGTTCGCTGCGGCCACTGTACGGCGGTGTGTCCCGCTCTGCACCAGCGGGAGCCCCGGCCCCTGCCGGCGGTATTCGCCGCCTGGAACCGGGAGGACAGCATCCGCAAGGACTCCACCTCCGGCGGCGTATTTTCCGTGCTGGCGGAATATATTCTGGAGAGCGGCGGCGTGGTGTTCGGCACCGCCATGGACGGAAAACAGCATCTGCGGCACGTCGCCTGCTTCCGCAAGGAGGACCTGTGGCGGCTGCGGGGCGCCAAGTACGTCCAGAGCGACCTGGGGGACTGCTACCGGGAGGTAAAGCGATGGCTCCAGACGAAGCCGGTGCTGTTCTCCGGCACGCCCTGCCAGGTGGACGGCCTGTACCGCTATTTGGGCTGCCGCCCGGACAATCTCACCACCTGCGACCTGGTGTGCCACGGTGTACCGTCCCCCGGCGTGTGGGAGGACATGGCCCGGTCCATTGAGGCCCGCAAGGGGAAGACCCTCCAGGCGGTGCGCTTCCGCAACAAGGTCACCGGCTGGAAGGACAGCCATTTTACCACCGTTTATGCCGACGGCAGCGTGGATTCCGCGCCGCTGTTTGCCACGGAGTTTGGCCGGGCCTTTGGCCGGGCACTGTTCCTGCGGCCCAGCTGCTACCACTGTGCCTACACGTCATTGAACCGCCCCGGCGATTTCACGTTGGGCGATTTCTGGGGCCTGCGGCCGGACGAGCTGCCGGAGCAGCAGGAAAAGGGCGTGTCGCTGCTGATGGTGAACACGCCCCACGGCAGCCACCTGTTTGACCAGCTGCCCCTGTCCCGGCAGGCTTACCCGGCGGAGCGGGCCATTGCCGGCAATCCCCGGCTGGCCAGTCCCATTCAGCAGCCAGCGGACCGGGCGGCTTTCTTCGCCGCCTATGCGCTGGAGCCCTTTGACCAGGTGCGGAAAAAGTTCTGCTCCGTGCCGCCGCTGCCTGTGCGGGCGGCATCCAAGGTGCTCAGCCCCGAGGTCAAGGCGAAGCTGCGCAAAAAGCTGCACTGAGGGAGGCGCCTGCGGTGAAACACTGCCGCTATCCACAGCTGGATATCCTGCGGGGATTTGCTCTGGCAAATATGGTCTGCTACCATGCCCTCTGGGACCTGGTGAACCTCCACGGCCTGGAGCTTCCCTGGTATGACAGCTGGCCGGGCTTTTTGTGGCAGCAGTTCATCTGCTGGTCCTTTATTCTGCTGGCTGGTGTTTGCCAGCCCTTTGGCCGCCGGCCTGTGCGGCACGGCGTCATGCTGCTGGCCGCCGGGGCGCTGGTGTCGGCGGTGACCATGGCGGTGCTGCCGGAGGACCCGATCCAGTGGGGTGTTTTGACGTTCCTGGGGACGGCCACCCTTCTGTTTTACTGGCTGCGGCCGCTGCTGGACCGCTGCCCGCCCCAGTGGGGCCTGCTGGCCTGCGCGGTGCTGTTCGGCCTGACCCGGCAGCTGGAAAAGGGCCTTGTGGCCGGATATTCCGTGATACCGGAGGCCCTGTATCATACCGGACACCTGGGAAACTTCTTGGGCTTCCCGGAGACGGAATTCGCCTCGGCGGATTATTTCCCCCTGCTGCCGTGGGTGTTTTTGTATGGCGCGGGGTGGTTTCTCCATGCCGTTTGGCGCTCCGGGGAGGAGCACGAAATGCCGCGGCAAAGGCGGTTCCCGGTTTTGGAGTGGATAGGACGGCATTCCCTGGTGCTCTACCTTCTCCATCAGCCTGCGCTGTACGGCGCGTTGCTGGCGGCGGAAAATTGGATAAAATAAGCAAAAGAGCCATCCCGTTCGGGATGGCTCTTTTGAACACTGGAGACAAGAATCAGCGCTTGCTGAACTGCGGTGCACGACGGGCGGCCTTCAGACCGTATTTCTTGCGCTCCTTCATACGAGGATCGCGGGTCAGGAAACCGGCCTTCTTCAGGATGGCGCGGTTGTCCTCGCTGGCCAGCAGCAGGGCGCGGGAGATGCCGTGACGCAGGGCACCGGCCTGGCCGGACACGCCGCCGCCGGACACGGTGGCAACGATATCCATCTTGCCGGTGTTGCCGGTCAGCTCCAGGGGCTGACGGACGACCATCTTCAGGGTATCCAGGCCGAAGTAATCGTCGATGTCACGGCCGTTGATGGTGATGGAGCCGGTGCCGTTGGGGAACAGATGGACGCGGGCCACGGAGGACTTCCGGCGGCCGGTGCCATACAGGTAAGGCTTCTTAGACTGATACATTCTCTTAATCCTCCTTATTAAACTTCCAGAGCCACGGGCTTCTGAGCCTGCTGCTCGTAGTTCGCGTCAGCATAGATGTGCAGACGCTTCAGAGAATCCTTGGAGACGGTGTTCTTGGGCATCATGCCGCGGATAGCCACCCGCATGGCGACTTCGGGCTTCTCCTGCATCAGGATGCGGTAGGGAGTCTCCTTCAGGCCGCCGACCCAGCCGGAGTGCGTCCGGTAGATCTTCTGAGTGCCCTTGTTGCCGGTCAGGACAGCCTTGCCGGCGTTGATGATGATGACGTTGTCGCCGCAGTCGGCGTGGGGAGTGTAGGTGGGCTTGGTCTTGCCGCGCAGCAGGTCGGCAGCCCGGACAGCGGTCTTGCCCAGGGGCTTACCGGCGGCGTCCAGGATGTACCACTTACGCTCGATGTTGGCCTTGTTTGCCATAAAAGTGGACATGGTGTTTCCTCCGTACATATATATTTGCATTGCTTTACAAATCAAGAGCTCCGGGGTAAAATCGGAGCAAGGATATTTATAGCACAGGGGACGGAGCATGTCAACAGAAAAATGATTTACCACATGAAAAACTCTTGTTTTCTTTGATTTTCTCTTGATATCTCTTGAAATCTCACATTCGATTTTCAAAAAGAAAATGCGGAGGGCATTGCCCTCCGCGTATGTAGCTACAATACCCACTGGACCAGCAGCAAAAGCACCAGCCCCGGCACCCCCAAAATGCCCACCACCAGGGCGTTCCAGAGGTTCAGCCCCAGGGTGAGGCCGGTGATGCCGGAGGTGGCGCGGATGGCCCAGAGGGCCGCGAAGCCCAGCAGCGTGTTCACCAGCAGCCGCGCCGCCAGCCGCAAAGGCGTGCGGAACACCCGCAGCAGGGCGATGAGGAGAAAGCCGCCCACCAGGACGGCGATGATCTTCTGGTTCAGGTCCACAGGGCTTCCTCCTCTGCCGAAAGGGCGGACTGGGGACTGCGTTCCTTGATGATGCGGATCAGATAGTTGCAGCGGGCCTTGGCGGCGCTGATCTGATAGATGCAGCACTCCACCAGCTCCGGCGCCAGGGCCTGGTCAAACTGCTGGTAGGCGAAGGCCAGCTCTCCCTGGGCGGCCAGCAGCTCCGCCTTCAATGCCGGCAGCTCCGGGTCCGGCAGGGGCTTTTTGGAAGTGAGAACGGTTTTCATGGCATTGTCCCTCCTGCTTTATACTACGGAGAGTTTGGACAAATATGCCAGTTTTCATGCGGACAAGGAGGAAAAACATGCCACAGCGGGAAAATTATATGCGGGAGGCCCTGGCCCTGGCCCGGGAGGCGGCCGCCGCCGGAGAGGTGCCGGTGGGCTGCGTCATCGTGCGGAACGGGCAGATCGTGGGCCGGGGCCGCAACCGCCGGGAGGAAAAACACGCCACCGCCTCCCACGCGGAGATGGAGGCCATCGCCCAGGCCAATGAGACCCTTGGCACCTGGCGGCTGGACGAGTGCGAACTGTACGTGACGCTGGAGCCCTGTCCCATGTGTGCCGGCGCCATTTTGAACGCCCGCATCCGCCGGGTGTGGTACGGCGCCCGGGACGCGGCCATGGGGGCCTGCGGCGGCGTGGTGAACCTGTTCATGGAGGAATTCCCCAACCGGCCGGCCCTGGTGGGCGGCATTCTGGAGGAGGAGTGCCGGCAGGTGCTGGCGGACTTCTTCGCCGCCATACGGGAGCAAAAGAGTTGACATAAAAATACCGGAGGATTTAAGACTTTTGTAACAATTGATGCTGGTTTGGTTAACAACTCTTTTGTAAAGTAATACTTGCAAGAGACAAAACTTCTTTTCATCCAATCTTCCAAACTATACGGAACAGGACCAGCCTTTTGGCTGGTCCTGTTCCGTTGTGGCGGAAAAGAAAGACCTTCGCCGAAAAAGCTTTTTTCGGCGAAGGTCTTGTGGTAAACTGTCATAGATTGCTTTTGGAAACTGCCAGGGCATTCAGCCGCAGCAGCAAAAAACCCAGCGCCGTCAGCCCGCCGCCGGCGAAAAACAGCGTGTCATACAGGGAGCGGCTGTCCGCCAAAGCGGCCAGACACAGCACCACGGCGGGGATGGCATACAGCAAAAACCGCCGGGTCTGTCCAACGTGAAAGGCAAAGGAGGACAGCCGGTAGAAGGCCAGCGTCAAAAACACCAGCGCCAGCAGGTCAATGTAATAGGCCTCCAGCACGGGATTGATGGACTCCGTCCGGTAGGCCGTCACCAGCCGCACCACCAAATAGCCGACGGGCAGCAGAAGGAGATTGCCGCTGACCGTCCGGGGTGCATGGGGCTCGGCCTCCTGGGCGCCGGAGCGGCGGCAAGCCGGCAGCACCGAGAAAAAGCACCCGGCGCAGACGAGGGTCAGCCCACCCAGCAGCAGGGAAAGACGGCTGCCGGAGCTTCCCGCGGCCCCGGGGATCAGACTCAGGCCGGAGGCCATTTCCAAAAGCCCGGAGAGGGCAAGCAGGAACACACCGGCCACCGGGACCGTCAAAAGCAGGGGACTATGGGTGGAAAAGGCACCGGAGAAGCCGGGGGATCGTTCCTCTGCTTCCGCAGGCAGCTTTCGGGTCAGCAGCAGGCAGGCCAGGGCGGTCAGCACCAGCAGCCCCACCAGCAGGCGGCCCCACAGGTTTCCGGCCACCGGCAAGCCGGTGGCCGCCTCAAAGCCGGTACGGTTTTGGGCCAGGCGCAGGGCAAAGGCGGCTGCGCCGCCGGCCAGGACCAAAGCGGGATAGGCGGCATATTTTTTCATACCATAACTCCCTTCGGAGAAAAAATCCAGTCTTTATCCGCCAGTATACCACGGCAGGGCCCGTTTGTCCATTGACGGCGGCGTATCTTTCCGGCGGCGGCTGCATACAGTGAAGGGACAACCCATTGCGGTGCAAAAGAGGAGGCAGTCCATGAAGCGAAGATCTCAGGTCCGGCAGAGCATCGCGGTGTCCGCGGTGCTGATGGTGCTGCTGTTCACGCTGCCCCTGGCGGTGATCGTGCCCTTCCGGGAGGAACTGTTCGGCGGGGAAAAGACGGCGGACGAGACAGAGGGAGAGCCCTTCGCCCCCGGTGAATCGGACGGCAGCGTGGTGCTGCGGGTGCTGAACGGCGATGCTGTGGAGGAAATGACCCTGGGGGAGTACCTGGTGGGCGTGGTGCGGGCGGAGATGCCGGCCTCCTTTGAACCGGAGGCGCTGAAAGCCCAGGCCACCGCCGCCCGGACCTACACCTTGTATAAAATGGAGACCGGCGGCAACCACGCCGGCACCGCCGATATCTGTACGGACTCCACCTGCTGCCAGGCCTATCTTTCGGAGGACCGGGCCAGGGCCAACTGGGGGGAGGCGGCCGGCGTCAACGAGAAAAAGGTGGAAGCAGCGGTCCGGGACACCGACGGGCAGGTCATCCAGTACGGCGGAGCGCCCATCCTGGCGGTGTTCCACTCCTGCTCGGCGGGGCAGACCCGGGCGGCGGGGGAGGTATGGCTCAATGACCTGCCCTATTTGCAGGCGGTGTCTTCTCCCGAGGATACCGACGCCATCCCCAATTATTACAGTCGGGCGGAGTTCACGGCGGAGGATTTCAAAAGCCGGGTGCTGGCGGTGTGCCCGGAGGCGGACCTCTCCGGCTCCATGAGCACCTGGTTGAGGGGTGCGGTGACGGACAGCGCCGGAAGCGTGGAGACGCTGACGGTGGGGGGCGTCACCGTAAAGGGCAGCACCCTGCGGGGCGCTCTGGGGCTGCGGTCCGCCTGCTTTACCTGGGAGGTCCAGGGGGAAAAACTGGTGTTTTTCGTCACCGGCTACGGCCACGGCGTGGGTATGAGCCAGTACGGCGCCAACCGCATGGCCAAGGAGGGCGCCGGCTTCCGGGACATTTTGACCCACTATTATACCGGCGTCACCGTGGGGACCTGGGCGGGGCTGGACAGCTTTACAAACCGGGCCGAACCGTGATAAAATAATACAATACAAACGGTGAAAGGAGGGAGCCCGGATGAAGCGGAGGACAGCCCTGGTCCTGGCGGTTTTTCTGCTGGCGCAGGCGGTCTGCGTGCAGGCCTTTGCCGCCGGAAAGACCGTGTATTTCACTGCGGTCAACGATAATGTCCTGGCCATGAGCGACGACACCATGCCCTTCTGGTCCGGCGGCTACCTCTACATCCCCGGCTCTGTGTTCACAGGCTATGTCCGGGAGGATATCGGCATCGCGTACACCTATAACGCCTCCAAGCAGATGGCGGCGCTGTACGCCGTGGGCAAATCCGGCAGGTCCCTGGCCTTTGACCTGACCAAGACCTATGCCCAGGACAATTTGGGCAATACGTATTATCCCACGGCCATCCGCCGGGGAGACACGGTGTTTGTGCCGGCGTCGCTGGTGGCGGAGGTGTTCGGCCTGGCGTATTCCACCGTCAGCCTCTCCGGCTCCAACGCTGTCACCGGAGATGACCGGGGCTGGCTGGTGTGGCTGCGGGAGTCGGATTATGTGCTGCAGGCCGGCCAGTTTGCCGACGCTGCCCGGTCCCAGATGAGCGCCCGGTATGAGCAGTACCTCAAAAGCAAGGAGCCGGCGCAACAGACGCCGGACACGGGGCAGGCGGAGGAGAATTTTGACGGCAAGAGCGTGTACCTGTGCTTCCGGGCCTCGGACCCGGAGCGGGTCTCCGCCCTGCTGGACACCCTGGACCGCCAGGGGGCCCAGGCGGCGTTTTTCTGCACGGAGGCATTTCTCGCGGAGCAGGGGGACCTGCTGCGGCGGATGGTCTCCACGGGACAGGCCGTTGGCCTTTTGGCGGAGGGGACGGACAGCGGAGAGGTCCTGGCACAGCTGGAGCGGGGCAATGCTGCCCTGTACAGCGCCACCTGCGGCCGGACCCGGCTGGCATACCTGCCGTCGGCGGACAGCGCCGCGGCGGAGGCGGCGGAGCTGGCGGGCTACTGCTGCCTGGAGCCGGCCATTGACCGCACCGGCTACGGCCTGCGCAGCGGCACCCAGGCAGCGGCGCTGTTGCAGAAGATATCCTCCCGCCGGGGGGACCTGTCTGTCTGGTTGGAGGACAACGTCAGCGCCGCGGGCCTGAGCGCTTTTTTGACAGCGGCGAAGAACGCCGAGGACCGGTGCCTCTCTTTGACAGAGCCGGCGGCGTGAGCAGGTCACGGCGCGGGAATTTACAGAAAATTCAACACCCCAGCCCGCAAGTGGGTATAATGTAGATATCAAAATGCAAACAATGGGAGGGAGCGCCATGGGACGCAACATTTTGGTGGTCGAGGACGACCGCAACATCTCGGAACTGATCCAAATGTATCTGGTGAAGGAGGGATTTGACGTCCGGGCCGCCGGTGACGGCGGACGAGCCATCGAGGAGTTCCAGAAGCAGGAGCCGGACCTGATCCTCCTGGATATCATGCTGCCGGTGATGGACGGCTGGGCCGTCTGCGCCAAGATCCGGGAGACCTCCAAGGTCCCCATCATCATGCTGACGGCCAAGAGCGAGGTCTTTGACCGCATCCAGGGCCTGGAGATGGGCGCCGACGACTATATCGTCAAGCCCTTTGAGATGAAGGAGCTTATCGCCCGCATCAACGCGGTGCTGCGGCGGACGGAGATCCCCAACGACACCTCCAAAAAGCTGGTGTTTGACAAGCTGATCATCAATCTGGACTCCTACGAGCTCATTGTGGACGGCAAGAAGATCGACACGCCGCCCAAGGAGCTGGAGCTTCTGTACCATCTGGCGTCCACGCCCAACCGGGTCTACACCCGCAACCAGCTGCTGGACGAGGTGTGGGGCTTCGACTATTTCGGCGACAGCCGCACCGTGGATGTGCACATCAAGCGCCTGCGGGAAAAGGTGGAAAACGTGTCCGACCAGTGGGCGCTGAAGACCGTCTGGGGCGTGGGCTACAAGTTTGAACTGCTGGGCGGCGCCCAGCAGCCGGAAAAGAGCGCGAAGGCATGAAAAAGCTCCGCAAACAATTCCAGGGCCTGTACTGGCGGCAGATGTTCGTCACCGCCGGCATGGTGCTTTTGACACTGCTTTTGCTTGGCGCCTCCTTCTTCTCCCTGAGCTATAACTATGCCCGGGGCCAGAAGAGCGAGGAGATCATGGCAAAGGCCCGGGTCATGAGCCAGCTTTCCATCAACTATCTGGAAAACGGCCGCTATATGGACATCGAGGACCTGCGCAGCGACCCGGATTTCCAGCAGCTGGCCACCTTTGCCGCCATCGTGTCCGATGTGCACTTCATGATCTGCGACACGGAGGGGCATGTCCTCCTGACCACCGACCAGGCTCTGGAGGGGAAGGTCATCACCATGCCGGAGTCCATGAGCCGGGAGATATTGGAAAAAGGCGCCTCCGCCCGGCGGGACAGTCTGGGCGGGCTGTATGAGTCCCGCCGCTTCGTGGTGGGCGTACCCGCCGTGAACCCGGAGACCCAGGAAGTGGTGGGCGAGGTGTACGGTGTGTCTACCACTTCCTCGCTGGATTCCATGTGGCAGGGCTTCATCGGCCTGTTCTTCATGACGGCCTTTGTGGTGCTGATGATCTCCTTCATGGCCTCCTCCATCACCACCATGCGCCAGGTGCAGCCCATCCGGGAGATGGTGCAGGCCACCCGGCGGTACGCCGAGGGCGACTTCGACATCCGCATGAACGACTACGGCCGGGACGACGAGATCGGTGAGTTGGCCGCCTCTTTCAACGCCATGGCGGAATCCCTCCAGCAGACGGAGCGGCAGCGCCGGGAATTCATCGCCAATATCTCCCATGAGCTGAAGACCCCCATGACCACCATCGCCGGCTACACGGACGGCATTCTGGACGGCACCATCCCGCCGGAGCGGGAGAAGCAGTACTTGCAGATCATCTCCGACGAGAGCCGCCGCCTGTCCCGCATGGTGCGGCGGATGCTGGATGTGAGCCAGCTGCAGGCCATCGACCCCCTGAAGTCCGGCAGCCACTTTGACATCTGCGAGAGTATGCGCCGGGTGCTGATCTCCATGGAGAAGAAGATCACGGACCGGGACCTGGATGTGGACGCGGACATTCCGGAGGAGCCCATCCTGGTGCTGGGCGACAACGACATGATCACCCAGGTCATTTACAACCTGCTGGAAAACGCCACCAAGTTTGCCCGCTCCGGCTCCACGCTGTACCTGGGCGTCACCACCATCGACGGCAAGGCCCGGGTGACGGTGCGGAACCTGGGAGACACCATCCCGGCGGAGGAGCTGCCGCTGCTGTTCGAGCGGTTCCACAAGAGCGACAAGTCCCGCAGCGAGGACAAGGACGGTGTGGGTCTGGGACTGTACATCGTCAAGACCATCCTGGAGCAGCACAAGGAAAAGATCAATGTGACCAGTGAGAACGGGGTGACCACGTTCACCTTCTCCCTGGCCATGGAATGAGGACCGCATGGAAGAGGAAAAAATGACAGTTGGGGAGAAGCGCCTCCCGGCCGAAGTGGTGGAGACCTACCGCCAGCCCCAGTGGAATGAGGTGGTGGAGACCTATGTCCGCCCGCTGCCCCGGCGAATGGCGCCGCCGGCTCCGGAACCGGCGGAAAAAGCTCCTGCCCGCCGAAACCGGCGGAAGGGTCTGTGGATCTTTCTGGCCTGCCTGCTGGTCATTGCCGCGGCGGCCGGCGCCGCCTGGCTGTGGAACCGGAGCCAGCCGCCCCGGCGGGACGGTTTTGATTACTATTATGATGAGTGGGAGAGCCAGGAGTCCCGGGAGATCACCATTCCCACCCATCCCTACGGCCAGGGGACTGTTTTGGCGGTGGAACCGGACCATGGCCCGGAGCTGACGGCCCAGGAGGTCTACCGCCGGGTAAACCCCTCCGTGGTGACGGTGGTGGCGCAGCTGAAGGACGGCGCCAGCCTGGGCACCGGCGTCATTTTCACGGAGGACGGCTATATCCTCACCAATTACCACGTGTTGGAGGGCGGCTCCGACTGCACTATTTATCTGGAAAATGACCACAGCTACGCCGCCAAATATGTGGCCGGCGACGCCGACAGCGATCTGGCGGTGCTGAAAACGGACCTGACCGGCCTGCCCGCCGCCCAGTTCGGCGATTCGGAGAAGCTGACGGTAGGCGACCAGGTGTACGCCATCGGCAATCCCCTGGGCTATGAGCTGCGGGGAACGCTGACGGACGGCATCGTGTCCGCCATCAACCGGGACGTCTGGGTGGACGGCCGTACCATGACCCTCATCCAGACCAACGCCGCCCTGAACTCCGGCAACTCCGGCGGCCCCCTCATCAACCAATACGGCCAGGTGGTGGGCATCAACACCATCAAAATGAGCTCCTCGTATTCCAATATCGAGGGCCTTGGCTTTGCCATTCCCTCCTCCACCATCCGGCGGCTGGTGAACGACCTGCTGACCTCCGGCGAGATCCAGCCCGAGCCGGTGCTGGGGGTCACGGTGTGGTCCCTGGGCACCCAGCTGGATGAGGACCTTTGGGGCGTGGAGGTCCAGTCTGTGACGGAGGGCTCCGCCGCCGACAAGGCCGGCGTCCAGGTGGGCGATTTCGTGGTGGCCGCCGGCGGCATCGATGTTTCCGCCAGCCGGGACCTGCTGCGTGCCCGCAGGCAGTACCACGTGGGCGAGGAGATGCCCATGACCCTCTGGCGGGCGGGGGAGCTGGTGGAAGTGACCCTGGTGCTGGAACAGGCCGAGGGGGAGGAGACACCCGTAGCTCCTTGAAAACAAAAAACATGGCGGCCGCAGGCATTTGCCTGCGGCCGCCGTTTTTTCACTGCTTTCGGGGCCAGAGCAGGCTGACGCCGGACAGCAGCAGATAAATGCCGAAGGGCTTTCGCAGCACCGTCACATCCACCGCCGTGGCGGCCCAGGCGCCCAGGGCGGCGAAGACGATGGCCGGCGGAACGGCGCTGCGGAGCGTGGCCTTATCCAGGTAGCCGTTTCGGATATGGCATACCAGGGCGCTAGCGGCGGTGGGCAGAAAAAACAGCAGATTGATGCCCTGGGCGGTCCGCTGGTCCACCCCCAAAAACAGCGTCATCACCAACAGCAGCAGCGTCCCGCCGCCCACGCCCCAGGCGGAGATGATGCTGGCGCCCAGACCGCACAAAAAGGGAAGCAGCCACTCTGTCACAGCAGGTATTTCACCCCCGCGTAAAAGAGGAAGGCGGCGAACAGCCACTTCAAAAAGGTGGTGGATACCCGGCCATACAGCTTTCCCCCGATAAAGCCCCCCACCAGCCCACCGGCCAGATAGGGCGCCGCCTGGGAAAGGGGGACGCTGCCCCGCAGCAAGTACACGGCGGCGGAGACCAGGCACACCGCGAAAATGACGCCCACGCAGGTGGCGTACAGCTTCCGCTGGCTGAGGCCGCCCCACCGGGAGAGAATGGGCAGAAACACCATGCCGCCGCCCCCGCCAAAGCAGCCGTTGGCCAGGCCCGCCGCGCCGCCGGCCAGCCGGGCCGCCCATTTGTTTTCCACACGGACCACCTCCTATGTACCCGGGGGCAAGCCCCCGGAGGCGGGGAGGTTACTTCAGCTTGAAGCTTTCGCAGTCGGTGCACTTGACCTCGGTGGGGTTGGCCTCGTGGGTGCCCACGGTGATGCTGTCCAGACCGCAGTAGTTGCTGTCCTGGCAGTGGTGGGCGCAGTTGTTGACGGTGCATTTGATGCTCTGGTTAGGGGTACAGGCGCAGCCGCTGTTGGTGCAATCCTTGTTCATACGATACATCCTCCTGCAAGAAATGAGTTGGCTTTCGCCGAGGCATAGTGTGCGCTGTCCGGGAAATGCTATGCGTGCATGGGACAAAAAAAGTCCCCGCCGCAGGCGGGAACTTTTTTACCGAATGACGCGGAAATACAAAAACAGCCCCAGGGCCAGCAGCACCTGGCAGAGGAAAATGATGGGGATGCCGAAGCGGAAGGACTTGTGCAGCGTCTTGTGGTGCCACACCTTCATGCCCAGCCACGCGCCGATGCTGCCGCCGGCCATGGCGGTCAAAAACAAGTTCCGCTCCGGGATGCGGCGGGCGCCGGGGCGCTTGGCCTTCCACTTGTCCACGCCGAACATCACAAAGGCCGCCAGGTTGACCACCGCCAGCCACAGCGCCAAAAGCCCCCAGGGATTTCCCACCACCGCGAATAGCGTGGCCGTGGTGCCCTCCGGCTGATACAGTGCCTTCATCGCCGCCTCTCCTCCAATTCAAAAATGACTGGCCGGGGGTTTCCCGGCCAGTCCATTGTATCAGATCGCTCAGGCCTTGGCAAGCTTACACAGCTCGCCGGCGGTCCTGGCGGCCACCTTCGCGTTGTTGTACACCAGCTGGATGTTGCTGGCCAGGGAGTCGCCGCCGGTCAGGTCCTTGATCTTGGCCAGCAGAAAGGGGGTGGTCTCCTTGCCGTGGATGCCCAGGGCATTGGCTTCGGCCACGGCCTCGTCGATGGCCTTGTTGATGACATCCGCGTCCATGGAGAACTCCTCGGGGATGGGGTTGGTCACCAGCATGCCGCCGCCCAGGCCCATGTCCTGCTTCACATAGAAGGCCTTGGCCAGCTCCGCGGGGGTGTCGATGCGGTAATCCACCTTGAAGCCGGACTTGCGGGTGTAGAAGGCGGGCAGCTCCTCGGTGCCGTAGCCGATGACGGGCACGCCGTGGGTCTCCAGATACTCCAGGGTCAAGCCCAGATCCAGGATGGACTTGGCGCCGGCGCAGACCACCATGACGGGGGTGTGGGCCAGCTCCTCCAGGTCGGCGGAGATGTCGAAGGTCTGCTGGGCGCCCCGGTGCACGCCGCCGATGCCGCCGGTGGCGAACACCTGGATGCCCGCCATGTGGGCGATGATCATGGTGGTGGTGACGGTGGTGGCGCCATCCCGGCCCTCGGCCACCAGCACGGGCAGGTCCCGGCGGCTGGCCTTGGCCACGGCGGTGCCGGTCTTGCCCAGATAGTCGATCTCCTCGGCGCTGAGGCCGGCCTTCAGGCGGCCCTTGATGACGGCGATGGTGGCGGGCACGGCGCCGTTGTCCCGGATGATCTTCTCCACGTTCAAAGCGGTCTCCACGTTCTGGGGATAGGGCATGCCGTGGGAGATGATGGTGGACTCCAGGGCTACCACGGGGCGGTCCTCCTCCAGGGCCTTCTGCACTTCGGGAGCAATGTCGAGATACTTGTTCAAAGCCATGATGAATTCCTCCAAATGATAAATATATTAATAGTTTTAACTTTTATATTGGATAATTTACAGTCCTGCCCGCTCTTTCAGCGCCTGGACGCCCAGGGCGGGGTTGATGGTCCCGGCGCCCTCCATGGCAATGGCGGAGGCCGCCAGGCCCGCCAGGGCGGTGCCCCGCAGGTCCGTGCCCTGGAGATAGGCCCAGGCGATGGCGGCCATGAAGGCGTCGCCGCAGCCGGTGGTGTTGCGCATGTGGGCGGGCAGCACCGGCAGGTGGAGCCGGGCACTGTGGTCGGCGGCAAACACGCCGTCGCTCCCCAGGGAGATGAACACCCGCCGCAGGCCCGTGGCCAGCAGGGCGTCCGCCGCCCGGTTCAGGCTTTCTTCATCGGTGATGGGCACGCCGGAGAGGAGCTCCGCCTCCATGCGGTTGGGCTTCAGGGTGTGGAGCCTGCCCAGCACGCCCTTCAGCTTCACGGCCTTGGCGGTGGACACCGGGTCCGCGAACAGGGGCACGGTGCTGTTTTCCGCCAGATAGCGGATGCTCTCCTCGGGGATGTTGGTGTCCAGCACGATGACCTGGCTGCCCATCAGCAGCTTCTGCCGTGCCGAGAGCACCTGGGGCGTCAGGTGGCGGTAGATGTCCATATCACTGACGGCCAGGGCCATGTCGCCCCGCTCATCGTTGATGAACAGGTACGTGCTGGTCCGCCCGCCGGGGACAACAGGGGACTGGGAGATGTCGATGCCCAGCTCTCCGCAGCTGGCGGCGATCTTCTGGGCGTTGCTGTCGTCGCCGAACACCGTCAAAAGCCGCACATCCAGCTCCAAAAGGCTCATGTTGTGGGCGATGTTCCGCCCTACGCCGCCCAGGCTCATGGACACGGTGCCGGGATTGGAGTCCTGGGGCACCAGGGCGTGGTCCGAGCGGCCGCCAATGTCCATGTTCACGCCGCCCACCACCGTCACATACGGCGCGGTGCGGACGATGTAGCCCTTGCCGGTGATGTAGCCCTTTTTCATCAGGTTGGAGATGTGCACCGCCACGGAAGACCGGGTGATGCCCGCCTTGTCCGCCAGCTCCTGCTGGGAGATGAGGGGATTCTCCTCGATCCAATTCAGCAGTTGCCGCTCCCGCTGGGTCATGTGGTCACCTTCTTCGTAAACAAAAATTAAGATTACTAATCTAATGTTTATATTGCGGATATTTTGAGAAATGTCAATACCAAATTTGGAACCAAATCCATCCTCCAGCCGTCAAGGTAAATAAGGAGGCGGTTTCCATGAAAAAGTGGTGTCTGTTTTTAAGCGTATACCTGTGCCTGTGCATCCTGGCGGCCTGCGGCGCCGCGGGAGGTGGGAGCCCCGCTCCCGGCGGCACGCCCTCGGCGGAGCCCCAGACCGGCGGCGAGACGGCGCGGCCCGCGTCCGTCACCACCACCTGCCGGGTGGTCACGGCGGAGGACGGCCAGCTGCTGCTGGCGGGACAGGGGAACGATTCGAATATTTACAGCCTTTTCTGGGAGGGCGCGTCCATCCGACCCGGCGCCCTGGTGGAGATCATCTATGACGGCACCGTCCAGGAGACGTACCCCGCCCAGTTTTCCGGTGTCAGCGCCGCTGCGCCGAAGACGGTGGCTTCGACGACCTGTGCGCCCTGTACCTGCGGGTGCTGGAGGACCTGTGGGCCGTGGACCCGGGGCTGAACAGCGACGGCCTGACCTACATCGGCGTGGATCTGTCCCAGACCAGCCTGACGGAAAGCGAGCAGGCGGCGGTGGCCTGGGCCTTTGCCGCCCGCCACGGCGGGGAGCTGGTCACCGGCACCTGGGAGGAGCTGGCGGACCAGGGGTATATCGACAAAGAGCACCTGCAATGGGAGGACGGCATCCTGTTCACCATCGCGGAAAAGCCCGTGTTCGGCAGCTACGGCCTCAAGCCGGTTGCCTTTGACGCCCAGAAATGGCGCAGCGGCACCGGAGCCTACTTTTTCAGCAGCTGCACCGCCACCCAGGCGGAGGACGGCCATTGGGGCGATTATTCCGTGGGCAGCGAGGCCATTTCGTGACCCGTTCCCCGAAAAAGTTCCGTTTCCTCTTGTAAAACCCGGCGGGATGGAGTACAATACCACATGATTGTGCACCATAAATACAAGAAAACGGGTGAAATGCAATGAGCTATACAAAGATCGCGGCGATTTACGCCGACAGCGAGACCCTGTCCGGCCAGACGGTCACCGTGGGCGGCTGGGCCCGCACCATCCGGGACATGAAGAACTTCGGCTTCATCGAACTGAACGACGGCTCCTGCTTCAAAAATTTGCAGGTGGTCATGGAGGCCGGTTCCCTGGAGAATTATAAGGAGATCGCCTCCCAGAACGTGGGCGCGGCCCTCATCGTCACCGGCACCGTGGTGCTGACGCCGGAGGCCAAGCAGCCCCTGGAGCTGAAAGCCACCGCCATCGAGGTGGAGGGAACCTCCTCTCCTGATTACCCCCTCCAGAAAAAGCGCCACAGCGTGGAGTTCCTGCGGACCATCCAGCACCTGCGTCCCCGGACCAACCTGTTCTCCGCCGCTTTCCGGGTGCGGAGCGTGGCGGCCTACGCCATCCATCGGTTCTTCCAGGAGCAGGGCTTTGTCTATGTCCACACCCCCATCATCACCGGCAGCGACTGCGAAGGCGCCGGCGAGATGTTCCAGGTGACCACCCTGGACCTGAACAACGTGCCCAAGACCGAGGACGGCCAGGTGGACTGGTCCCAGGACTTCTTCGGCAAGAAGACCAGCCTGACCGTGTCCGGCCAGCTGAACTGCGAGAACTTTGCCATGGCCTTCGGCGATGTGTACACCTTCGGCCCCACCTTCCGGGCGGAGAATTCCAACACCCAGCGCCACGCCGCCGAGTTCTGGATGATCGAGCCGGAAATGGCCTTCTGCGACCTGAAGGGCTACATGGATGTGGCCGAGGCCATGATCAAGTTCGTCATCAAGGAGGTCATGCGCAAGTGCCCCGATGAGATGGCCTTCTTCAACAGCTTCGTGGACAAGGGCCTCATCGACCGCCTGACCCACGTGGCAAACTCCGACTTCGGCCGGGTGAGCTACACCGAGGCCGTGGAGATCCTGGAGAAGAACAACGACAAGTTTGACTACAAGGTGTTCTGGGGCTGCGACCTCCAGACGGAGCATGAGCGATACCTCACCGAGCAGGTGTACAAGCGCCCCGTGTTCGTCACGGATTATCCCAAGGAGATCAAGGCCTTCTACATGCGCCTCAACGACGACGGCAAGACCGTGGCCGCGGCGGACTGCCTGGTGCCCGGCATCGGCGAGATCATCGGCGGCAGCCAGCGTGAGGAGCGCATCGATATCCTGGAGGGCCGCATCAAGGAGCTGGGCATGAATCCCCAGGATTACTGGTGGTACTGCGACCTGCGCCGCTACGGCAGCTGCAAGCACGCGGGCTTTGGCCTGGGCTTCGAGCGGATGGTCATGTATCTCACGGGCATCAACAACATCCGGGATGTGGAGCTGCATCCCCGCACCGTGGGCAACGCGGAGTTCTAAAAGAGATGAAAAAAGAACGGCTGGTTCAGCCGTTCTTTTTTTCGTACTTTTTTAAAAGGTCCTCGATGGCTTCGTCCAGCAGGCGGGACTTGGGGACACGGGTCTGCTTGGACAGCATATCAAAAGGCTCCACCAGCTCATTTGCCAGGGATGAGACAAATTTTTTTCGGTTGACCAGAACGGCTTCTCCCATATGACGCCTCCACATACTGTCTATGTGTGTACTATATCATCTCCATTTTTTCTTGACTAGTGGTACATATATGGTGTATATATAGTATATATGGAGGTGAAAAAATGGAAGAAACCTGCGGTGCGTGCAAGCATTTTCGGCGGCATTACGTCAAGTGCGGGTGGCGGTATGACCCCATTGACGACGGGCACTGTGTGAAGCCAAGATGCAAGATGCGCAAGGCGAAAACACCGGCGTGTGGGTATTTTCAAAAGAGGGAGGGGGCATCCTCTCAGGATGGGTGACAGCCATGATGATGGCTGGGCAGATGCGCCCCCATTTCTCTCTTGGAGAGAGAAACGGCCGCGCCCGGTCAAAGAGAGACATTGGAGGGGGATTTCGTGATTCCCCCTCCAAACCACCCCTTAAAACGACCGAAAGAGGGGGCTGCGGCCCCCTCTTTGGAAACACCCCCAGCGGAGCGGCAGCGGGGCCAAAAGTAGGGCGCTTCGATAAGCACCCTGAAATTTGCGGAAGCGTGACAACTTGCGGCTTAAAGGCTGGATGATTTCCAAGGTACAGCGCACCTGGATGAGACCTGGCAGGTCTTATCCGGTCGTGGCTTTCAACCGTCGCATCCCCAAACTTGCCCGAACGGGCAAGTTTGGACGAAAAGCGTTTTTCTTTTGGACCGTGCACGGCCCGTTTTCTTTGGCAAGACCAAAGAAAATGGGGGGTGCAAACTCCCTCTGGAAAATTCCTCCCGAACAGAGTATGATGGACCTATCTGGAAAGGAGCGTATCTATGCTGCATCGAGAATTGTTATACGCGGCCCTGGGCACCGGCTTCACCTGCCTTGCCACCGTCCTGGGCGCCGCCATGGTATTTTTCTTCAAAAAGGACCTGTCCCACACCACACAAAAGGTGTTTCTGGGCTTTGCCGCCGGCGTGATGATCGCCGCGTCGGTGTGGTCGCTGCTCATCCCCGCCATGGAGATGGCGGAGGAGGCGGGCAAGAGCATTTTGCTGCCGGTGGGCGGCGGCTTTGTGCTGGGCGGCGCCGCGCTGATGCTGCTGGACGGCCTGCTGCCCCACCTGCACATCGGCAGCGACCAGGCGGAGGGCTTGCCCGCCCACTGGAAGCGCACCACCATGATCGTCCTGGCGGTGACGCTCCACAACATCCCGGAGGGCATGGCCGTGGGCCTGAGCTTTTCCGTGGCAGCCATGGACACCGCGCCCGGCGCCCTGGCCGGTGCCGTGGCCCTGGCCCTGGGCATGGGCCTCCAGAACTTCCCGGAGGGCGCCGCCGTGTCCCTGCCCATGAAGTCCCAGGGGGTGGGCCGGACCAAGGCCTTCCTCTGCGGCGCCGCCTCCGGCGTGGTGGAGCCTATCTTCGGCCTTTTGACGGTGCTGGTGGCCGGCAGCGTCACCGGCATCATGCCCTGGGTACTGTCCTTCGCGGCGGGCGCCATGATCTACGTGGTGGTGGAGGAGCTGATCCCGGAGGCCCAGCTGGGCGAGCACTCCCACGCGGGCACCATCAGCGTGATGGCGGGCTTTCTTGTCATGATGCTGCTGGACGTGGTCCTGGGATAAGCATAAAAAAGCATCCGGTCAAGTTGGACCGGATGTTTTTTTACGGTTTTTCTTTGAAAACAGGCTCCTGGAGCGCCAGAGTCAGCCGGGCCGCCAGGGCAAAATACACCAGCAGCCACAAAGACGCCAGACGGAGGAATGTCCGGGCATAGAACAGGAATACAATACCAGGGAGCACCCACAGCGCCAGCGCCGCCAGGGAGCGCCACAGCTCCCCCAGCCCCAGCAGAAACGCGGAGCGGAGGACCTGCCCGGCGGCGCCGCCCCTCCGCACCAGCACGGCCGGCAGCCACACCAGCGTCGCGCCCCACAATGCGGCGGCCAGCAGCAAAGGCGTCAGCAGCAGGACGCTGTTCATCATCTGCCCCGCAAGCAGCAGCCGCAGATCCAGGGCCAGGAGAATGCCCGCAATCAAAAAGGGCAGCCACAGCAGCGTGGCCTTTTGCAACAGGCTCCGGAACCGGCGGAAAAACGCCGGGGGAGCGGAGAGGTAGGATTGCTCGCCGCGCTCCAGCAGCACCGCGTACAAAGCGGCGGTGGAGGCGCCCGCCGTCACCACCGGCACGCAGCATACCAGCCAGCACACATTCAGCACCACCAGAAAAGCGGCCTTGCCCACCAGCGTCATAAACGGGGAGGAATCCCCCAGAAAATCCAGGATACTCTGTCCGAAAGAGCGCTTTTTCTTCAAAAAAAGTCCTCCTTCCCACATGGGAGAATGTATCCAGTATAGACAGGGAACGGCGGCTTGTCAACCTGGTGGGCAGGGGAACAGGAGCCTTGCAGCCTTATGCAAACGCTTACATAAAACCCGTCAAAACGACCATATAAGGCTGAAAATTTTTATAGCAACTATACAATTTTACAAAAACACCTTGATTTTGCTTAGGGGAAATGGTAGATTCTAACTAGAAAAGCGTTGCGGACACCCGCGGCGCTTGTATCATTTCAGGAGTTTGAAACCGCTTACATTCAGGGAGGACAACAGCTTGAACCCCACGATCTACGATGTTTCCCGGCTGTCCGGCGTGTCCACGGCCACCATTTCCAGGGCCTTTTCCAACCCGGAGCTGGTGCGGGAGTCCACCCGGCAGAAGGTGTTTGAGGCGGCGGAGGTGCTCCACTATTATCCCAATGCCATCGCCCGGGCCATGGCCCGCCAGCGGACGGACAAAATCGCCTTTCTCATCTGCAAGAAGGACGCCACCATTTTGGATGAGTTCTACGCCGGCATCTGCGAGGGCATCATGCGGGAGACCAACAAATCCGTCCACCAGCTGGTCATCTCCACCGCCGCGGACTGGGGCGCCATGCCCAGTACCGCGCAGAACAAGCAGGTGGAGGGGGTCATCCTGGGCGGCAACGCCCCGGCGGACATGGTGACGGATTTTCAAAGCCGCAACGTCGCCGTGGTGCTGGTGAACAACCGCATCGCCGGTATGGAGCTGCCCTGCGTCATCTCCGACGAGTATGAGGGCGTCCGCCTGGCGGTGGAGCATCTCATCAGCCGGGGCCACCGGAACATCGCCATGATCGCGGGACGGTTTTCCCCCTACATCGTGGGGGAGCGGTACAGCGCCTTTCTCTCCGTCACCCGGGAGCACGGCATCCGGGTGGACGCCCAGCACATCAAGATGTGCGAGGCCTCCGTGGAGAGCGCGGCCCAGGCCGCCGCGGAGCTGCTGGGGCAAAAGGACCGCCCCACCGCCGTGTTCGGCGCCAACGATGTCATTGCCGCCGGCGTTATGAAGGCGGCCCGCCGCCTGGGACTGCGGATCCCGGAGGATGTGGCGGTGGTGGGCTTCGACGATTCCTCCGTGTGCACCATGCTGGAGCCGGAGCTGACCAGTATCCATATCAACTGCCGCCGCATGGGGGAGCTGAGCGTGGAGCGGCTGCAGGCGCTGCTGTCCCGGGAGGAGGCGTGCCCCATGACCTCGGTGGTGCCGGCGGAGCTGAAGGTCCGGGGCACTACGTGAGCATGTAAAATCCCGCTTTACAAAGGTTTGCGGAAAGTTTGATAGATGGCCGGGGAAAAACCCGGTATACTCGGTGGGTCAAAAGCTTTTGAAGGACCACCCACAAAGCGCAAGGAGGCGTGCGTATGAAACGGAAGATGAAGGCCAGCACCGTCGTCAAGGGCGTGGTCTGCGCGGTATTGCTGCTGGCGGCGCTGTTTCCCATTTACTGGCTGGTGGCCATGGCCATCCGTCCCACCAGTGAGATGACGGGACATATCTCGATCATACCGGGAACGCTGACCCTGGAGCATTTCAAGCTGCTGTTCACGGAAAAGGGCTTCGGCCAGGCCATCGTCAACAGCTTGCAGACGACCCTGATCTCCACGGCGCTGTCGCTGGTCATCGGCTTGTGCGCGGCGTACATCATCGCCCGGAGCCGCTTCCGCCTGCGGGTGAAAAAGCCCCTGACGTACTGGATCTTGCTGGTGCGCGTGCTGCCGCCGGTGGCGTTCACCATCCCGCTGTACGGCATGTTCTCCAAGCTGGGCGTGCTGTACACCAAGATCCCGGTGGTTTTGGCGTGCATCCTCATCAATATCCCCCTCATTATCTGGTTCATGATCAGCTTTTTCCAGGACCTGCCGGAGGACATCGAGGAGTCCGCCCAGATCGACGGCGCCACGGAGTGGCAGCTGTTCCGGAAGATCGTGCTGCCCCTGGTGGCTCCCGGCATCGCGGCCATCGCCATGCTGAGCTTCATGTACGCCTGGAACGAGTATACATACAGCATCATTTTCGTGCAGTCCCCCAGCAACTACACAGTGCCCCTGGCACTGGCGGTTTTGAACACGGAGGATAACCTCACCAACTTCGGTTTGGTGGCTGCCGGCGGCGTCATCTCCGTGATCCCCATCACTTTGTTTGTGATCTTTGCACAGAACTACTTGATCTCCGGTTTGTCAAGCGGCGCTGTCAAAGAGTAACAAAAATATCAGCAGGAAGAATGTACAGAAAGCCATTAACAAGATTAGGAGGAAAAGAAATGAAGAAGCTGCTCACACTGATCCTGGCTCTGGCAATGGTCCTGTCTCTGGCCGCCTGCGGCGGTAAGAAGGAAGAAGCAAAGCCCGCCGAGGGAGATGCCCAGGCCTCCAGCGAACCCACAAAAATGACCCTCATCCTGCGCGGCGGCACCTATGGCGACGTCATCAAGGCCGCCCTGCCCGCCTTCGAGGCGGAGCACAACGTCAAGTGCGAGGTCCTGGACCTGAGCTTTGACGACCTTCACACCAAGATCGCCCTGAACGCCCCCAACCCCCAGGGTGAGTACGACCTGTGCATGGTGGACGGCTCCTGGATGGCCGAGTTCACCGCCAACAACGTGCTGGCCAACCTCAGCGACATGGGGTACAGCTTTGACGATGACATCATCCCCGCCACCACCGACATCTGCATGGTGGACGGCGACATCTACCTGGCCCCCTACTTCGGCAACGTGACCGTCATGCTGTACAACAAGCAGCTCATCGCTGACGCCGGCTACGCACCCGAGGACATCGACACCTTCGCCGACCTGATGGATATCGCCCAGAAGACCAACGCCGCCGGCAAGAAGGGCTTCCTCATCCGCGGCGGCTCCGGCGACAACATCGTCTCCGACTTCATCCCCCACCTGCTGGCCTACGGCGGCTGGGTCGTGGATGAGAATAACCAGCCCACCGTGAACACCCCCGAGTTCAAGGCCGCTTTCCAGAACTACATCAACCTGTACAAGCTGGGCGACACCATGGACAAGGATGACATCGTGGCCGCCATCGACAACGGCGACGCCGCTCTGGCCCAGGGCTGGCCCGGCTGGTATGTCCCCACCGCGGACTCCAACGCCAACTACACCGTCATCCCCACCAAGCTGGACGACAACGACACCCCCAAGAACACCTCCATGTACGGCGTGTGGACCATCGGCGTGTGCGAGAACAGCCCCAACAAGGAGCTGGCTCTGGAGCTGCTGAAGTACCTGATGGACCCCGAGGTCCAGCTGGCCTCTATCGACGGCGGCGGCGTGCCCTGCCGGTACAGCTGCCTGCTGAATGCTGACGTCCTGGCCAAGTATCCCCATCTGGAGACCGTCTGCTCCGCTCTGGAGACTGGCGTGTACCGCCCCGTCATTGAGGAGTGGGCCGAGTTCACCAACATCCTGGGCATGGAGATGGACGCTGTCATCCAGGGCACCAAGGATATGGACAAGGGCCTGGCCGACGCCCAGTCCGCTCTGGAGGCCCTGCTGGCCTGAGCGGTCCCGCACCCTGCATCTTGAACGGATCTGAACAAAAACGCCCTCCCGGCGCCGCCTCCGTGCGGCGCCGGGAGGAGAGACCATTATTTTGAGCCATGCCGCGCAAAGCGGCGGAATGGGGGAACTTATGAAGCAAGCCGCCTTAAAAGTGAAGCGCACCAGGGAACCCCACCTGGGTGAGCGCGCCTTTCCCCGCCTGATGCTGGCCCCCACGCTGGTGGTGATGGCTATCCTGACGGCGTATCCTCTGGTTTTTACCTTTGTTTACAGCTTTACCGATTACCAATACCTCAAAGGCGCGGAGAACGCCTCCTTTGTGGCGCTGAAAAACTACGCCGACCTGATTCAAAACGTCTATTTCCGCCAGGCAGTCTGGAATACCGTCAAGTTCACGCTTTTGGCCGTGTTCTTTGAGATGGTCATCGGATTGCTCATCGCGGTTTTCATCAATAGCCTCCGGCGGGGCCAGAAGGTCATGCGCACACTGCTGCTGCTGCCGTACCTGCTGCCTGCGGTGACGGTGGCCCTCAGCTGGCGCATGATGCTCTCCTCCAATTACGGCATCGTCAACCAGGTGCTGGAGAGCCTGCACCTGCCGGTGTACAACTGGTTCATGGACACCAAGACCGCCTTCGGCACCATTTTGCTCATCGACGTGTGGCAGAACGTCCCCTTTGTGTTTTTGCTGCTGTACGCGTCCTTGCAGTCTGTGTCAGAGAGCCAGTACGAGGCCGCCCGCATCGACGGCGCCGGTGTGATCCAGCAGTTCTGGTATGTGACCATTCCCAACATCAAAAACGGACTGGCCCTGTGCGCCCTGCTGCGGACCATCGACACCTTCCGCCTGTTCGAGAAGGTGAATATCCTGACCGGCGGCGGCCCGGCCGGCACCACCTCCACCATCACGCAGTACCTGTATAACTACGGTATCCGGAACCTGAAGTTCGGCTTTGGCAGTGCCGGCGCCATCGTCATGACACTGCTGGTGCTGATCCTGGCCAGTGCTTACATCAAACGTGCCATTAAATGACGCCTATGGATGAATGCAATCTGACATTTGTAAATGTGGGCTACGGCGAGGCCGTGGTGCTGCGGTGCCCCGCGCCGGAGCGCCCCGGCGGCTGGTTCGTCATGGTCATTGACGGCGGCAGCGGCGAGGCGGAGGAGTACGCGGACCGTGCCTCCGGCCGGCTGACGCTGGCGGAATACCTGGCGGCGGCCGGCGTGGACCATATCGACTGCATGGTGGCCACCCACATCCATGAGGACCATGTCTGCGGCCTGCTGCCGGCGGCGGAGCGCTGGCGGCCGGCGGAGCTGTGGCAGACGCTGCCCCCGGCCTTTTACCGGGAGGCCATGCATCTGTTGGACACCTCCACGGCGAAAACGGCTTCCCAGAGCAAGTTCCTGCGGGCATTGAACGACTACCAGCGCCTGTGCGGCCTGGTGGAAGCGGGAGGCGGCGCCATCCGAAGATTTTCCGCCGGCGATAGCGGAGTGCTTTGCAGCGGCCTGCGGTATCAGGTGCTGGCACCCGGCGCGGAGCGGGCCGGCGCCCTGGAGCGCGGCTGCCGGGAGCTGTTCGCGGAGCGGGAGTCCCAGGATTTCCTGGAAAAGCTCAGCGCCCTGGATGCCCGGATGAACAATTACAGTTTGATTTTGCGGCTGGAGTACCGGGGCACCCGTATCCTGCTGCCCGGCGACACCAACCGCGCCGGGTACGGGGACATCGCGCCCGGACAGCTGCGGGCGGAGCTGTTCAAGGTGGGCCACCACGGTCAGAAGGACGGCGCCTCGCCGGAGCTGCTGGCGGCTGTGCAGCCTGAAATGGTGGTCTGCTGTGCCTCCAGTGACCGCCGCTATGAAAGCGCCCATCCCGACACCATGGCCATGATCGAAAAAGTGGGGGGAACGGTATATTTTTCCGACTGCCCCCGGATAGGGGACCCATCCCGCGGCCCGGCGCCTCACCAGGCGCTGACCTTCACCGCTAGAGAGGGCGGGGAGCTGACCGCCCGGTATGTGGAGCGTATATAAAAAGTCCGGGCCGTCCGGCCCGGGCTTTTTTCGTCAGAGAAGTCAAACGTTTACCAAAATCAGACGGAGAAAGGCGGGCAAACAGCTAGGAAAACGAGCTTCTTTTCGTGCAAATCTACAAAAATAGATGGGTGATAAGGAAACATATTGACATTTTCCTGCATAAATGGTACAAAGAATAAAACCATTCCGCCGATGAAACAAAAGTGTATTTACGCAAACGCTTTCGCTATGAGCGAAAAGCGTTTGTTATCATATGCGCGAAAGGGGAAAAACGGCCCGGAGACTTCCTGTATATCATGACAGTGCGGTTTCCCGGGAGAAAAGGAGAGTGGCCCTGTGTTTGCATTTTTTGACCAGCTGCGGCAATTGAATCTGGCGTCCATCCTGCTGCGGCTGACCCTGGCTATGCTGTTCGGCGGCCTCATCGGTCTGGAGCGGGAGCGCAAGCGCCGGCCGGCGGGCTTTCGGACGTATATGCTGGTGTGTCTGGGCGCGGCGCTGACCATGCTGCTGAGCCAGTATGAATATTATATGATCACAAACGACTGGGCGGCGCTGGCGGGGGAGATCGGCATCCGCACGGATGTGTCCCGCTTCGGTGCCCAGGTCATCAACGGCATCGGATTCCTGGGTGCCGGCACCATCATCGTCACCGGCCGCCAGGAGGTGAAGGGCCTGACCACCGCGGCGGGCCTGTGGGCCTCCGCCTGTATGGGCCTGGCCATCGGCGCGGGCTTTTACGAGTGCGTGCTGCTGGGCTTTTTGCTGATCTTTCTGGCCATCCGGCTGCTGCCGTATGTGGAGAACTCCATCATTGAAAACGCCCGCAACATGAATATTTACGTGGAATTCCAGTCGCTGGACGATGTGGGCGCCATCATCAACCGCATCAAATCCCAGGGCGCGCAGATCTATGAGGTGGATATTGAGCGGGGCCGGGAGGAAAACCTCCTCCGTCCCAGCGCGGTGTTCACCATCCGCCTTCGCCAAAAGCAGGCTCACACCCGTGTGCTGGCCGCCATTTCAGAGGTCGAGGGCGTCTATACCATTGATGAGATCTGAGGAAGGGGGAGAATTGCTGTGATCGCTTTTTTTGACAGCCTGCGGGACATCAACATGGTGTCTGTGTTTGTGCGGATGCTGCTGGCAGTGGTCTGCGGCGGCGTCATCGGTATGGAGCGGGAATACAAGCGCCGGCCGGCGGGCTTCCGCACCCATATCCTCATTTGCTTGGGCGCGGCCATGACCACCCTGACCAGCCAGTACCTGTACCTCTATATGCATTATTACACCGATATGGCCCGCCTGGGCGCCCAGGTGGTGGCCGGCATCGGCTTCATCGGCGCCGGTACCATCATCGTCACCCGCCAGCAGCGGGTCAAGGGCCTGACCACCGCGGCAGGCCTGTGGACCTCCGCCATCGTGGGTCTGGCCCTGGGCGGCGGCTTTTACGAGGGCGGCATTTTCACCACGGTGCTCATCCTGCTGGCAGAGCTGGTGTTTGCCCGGCTGGAGTACCGGATGCTGGAGAATGCGCCGGAGATCAACCTGTACATGGAATATACGGACCGGACCTGCCTGGAAAAGGTGCTGAAGCTGTTCCGGGAATTGAATCTGAAAATTTTGAACCTGGAGATCACCCGTCCCACCGGCAGCGAGCACCACAACGCCTGTGCCATTTTCTCCCTGCGGCTCAACAAGAAGTGCCAGGTGGAGAAGCTGCTGGCGGATATCCATGCCACACGGGGCGTTTTGTCCGTGGAGGAGCTGTAAAAACGGCGGAGGGACTTTACGCTGGCGTCTGAAAATGGTACAATAAAGCTGGAAACCAATCAGAAGGGAGCCCATGAGATGAAGAAAGAATATGATGTGCTGGTCATCGGGCCGGTATCCCTGGACCACAATATCGACTATCAGGGCAATGAGCGCAAGGAGGTAGGCGGCGCCGTGGTGGCCTCCGGCTTCGCGGCGGCCAAAAGCGGCAACCGCACGGCGGTGTTCACCAAGCTGAATCCCGACGACGCCAACGTGGAGGAGCGCTTCGCGGGCTCCGGCGCGGATGTTTACTGGAAAGCGTCCCAGGCCACCTGCTCCATCCGCAACCAGTATTTCACCGCCGATAAGGAAAAGCGGGCCTGCACCTCCATGGGCGTGTGCGACCCCTTCCGCTTTGATGAGCTGCCGGACATCGATACGAAGATCTACCATTTCGCCGGCTTGGTGTACGGTGATTTTGACGGTGCCCTGTTCGCCGAGGCGGCGAAGCACGGCAAGGTGGCCGTGGATGTCCAGTGCCTGCTGCGCCATGTGGAGGCGGACAAGACCATGGCCTTCCACGATTGGGCGGAGAAAAAGGAGTACCTTCCCTGCATTGATTATTTGAAGACCGACGCTGCCGAGGCGGAGATCCTCACGGGGCTGACGGACCGGGCGGAGGCCGCCCGCCTGCTGCACCAGTGGGGCGCCAAGGAGGTCCTCATCACCCATAACACCGAGGTCCTGGCCTATGACGGCAAGGCCATTTACACCTGCCCCATCAAGGCCCGGAACCTGTCCGGCCGCACCGGCCGGGGCGACACCACCTTCGCCGGCTATATCACGGAGCGCCAGCGGGCCGGTATCGCCGACGCCTTGCAGTACTGCACGGCGCTGGTCTCCCTGAAGATGGAGACCCCCGGTCCCTTCCAGGGCACCCGGCAGGATGTGCTGGATTACATCCATACCTTCTATTGAGCCGTATGCTTCCGGCCCCGCCTGCACAGCAGGCGGGGCTTTTTGCAGACACATACAGCTAAATTGTCCATATATTGAGAATATGCGTCGCTGGTGCGCGGACAATTTGTGTAAAAACGCAATTGACATCCGGTAAGTGCCGTGGTATGGTAATAACACAATTCGATAACGGCAAACGAAGTCCGTAGGGGAACGGCGCAAGCCTGCCGAAGGAGTGAAACTCTCAGGCGCCCGGAAAGCGGGTAGGGACTATGGATGGATGTGGCTCTGGAGAAGCCCGGTGACGGGTACCGAAGGTGCAAGGCGGCGCTGCCGCTGAATCTCTCAGGTAAAAGGACAGAGTAGGGGAACGCGGATGTGGGAATCCGCGTGCGCCTGTGTTTTCTTTTCCGGGGCAGCTGGTGTTCAGCTGGTCCGTTTATTTTTTTCAGGAGGGAAACAAACCATGTTCGCATCTGTGGAATCCGCCTTACTTGACATCGTCGTCAAGATCAACACGTACCTGTCCAACTATATCCTGGTATTTTTGCTGGTGGCCGTTGGCCTGTGGTACTCCATCAAGACCCGTTTCGTCCAGGTCCGCTGCTTTGGCGAGGGCATGAAAAAGGTGTTCGGCAACCTGTCCCTGCGGGGCGGAAAGCAGGAACGGGGCATGAGCTCCTTCCAGGCGCTGGCCACCGCCATTGCCGCCCAGGTGGGCACCGGCAACATCGTGGGCGCCTCCGGCGCCATCCTCACCGGCGGTCCCGGCGCCATCTTCTGGATGTGGATCATCGCCTTCTTCGGCATGGCCACCATTTACGCTGAGGCCACGTTGGCGCTGAAGACCCGCGTGGTGGATGAGGACGGCACCATCCACGGCGGCCCCGTGTACTACATCACCACCGCCTTTAAGGGCGCTTTCGGCAAGTTCCTGGCCGGCTTCTTCGCCGTGGCCATTATCCTGGCCCTGGGCTTCATGGGCTGCATGGTCCAGTCCAACTCCATCGGCTCCACCTTCCAGACGGCTTTCGGCATCCCCTCCTGGATCGTGGGTCTGGTGCTGGTGGCTATCTGCGGCATCATTTTCCTGGGCGGCGTCCAGCGGCTGGCCTCCGTCACGGAGAAGATCGTCCCCATCATGGCGGCCATCTTCCTGGTGGGCGGCCTGGTCATCCTGGTGGCCCGCATCAAGTATCTCCCCGCGACCTTCGGCATGATCTTCAAGTATGCTTTCCAGCCCCAGGCCATCATCGGCGGCGGCTTCGGCTACGCCATCAAGACCGCCATCAGCCAGGGCGCCAAGCGCGGCCTGTTCTCCAATGAGGCCGGTATGGGCTCCACGCCCCATGCCCACGCCCAGGCCAACGTGGCCGACCCCCACGACCAGGGCGTGGTGGCCATGATCGGCGTGTTCATCGACACCTTCGTAGTGCTGACCCTCAACGCACTGGTCATCATCTCCACCCTGTATACCTCTGACGGCATCCTGGCCAGCGGCGTCATTCCCGAGGGCATCGGCAAGGCCAACCTGGCCCAGACGGCCTTCGGCACCGTGTTCGGCGCGAACCTGGGCGCCATGTTTGTGGCCATCTGCCTGTTCTTCTTCGCTTTCTCCACGGTCCTCAGCTGGAACCTGTTCGGCAAGATCAACGTTATTTACCTGTTCGGCAAGAAGTCCGTCAAGCTCTATTCCGCCGTGGCGCTGGTGTTCATCTTCCTGGGCACCGTCATGAGCAACGACCTGGTGTGGGAGCTGACCGATATGTTCAACAACCTCATGGTCATCCCCAACGCCATCGCCCTGTTCGCCCTCACCAGTATGGTGGTGAAATCCACCCACGGTGTCAGCGCGAAAAAGTGAGCGGATACAGCAGTCAAGTAAAGAAATTGCAATGAAAAAGCCGCCGCCCGGCCTCCGGACGGCGGCTTTCTCTGGCTTTTTACACAAATTTGAATATACGAAAACGTTTGTTTCCACAAAAAAATAAAACATTTTGACACGTACTTTGTCAAACCGTATAATATTGAGCGGGGAAAACAAAGCGCCAAGGGCGCTTGCAAGAAAAGGAGATACGCCGATGAGCAACGAATTGACCCGTGCGAGTGAGATCATCGACAGCTACGGCTGTCAGCAATGCAATCTCATAGCCATCATGCAGGAGATCCAGGCGGAGTACAAGTACCTCAGCGAGGAGGCGCTGACCCTGGTGGCGGAAAAGCTGGGCATCAGCACCGCCAAGGTGTACAGCGTGGCCACGTTTTATGAGAATTTCTCCCTGGAGGCCAAGGGCAAGCACATCATCAAGGTCTGTGCCGGCACTGCCTGC
This sequence comes from Clostridiales bacterium, assembly GCA_004558115.1. Classification (GTDB taxonomy): domain Bacteria; phylum Bacillota; class Clostridia; order Oscillospirales; family Oscillospiraceae; genus Oscillibacter. The sequence goes on from SFDT01000015.1 coordinate 32,102, forward strand.
CATGTGCGCAAATCCCAGCCCATCTACGACGCCATCCACGATTATTTGGGCCTGACCGGCAAGAAAAAGACCTCCGCTGACGGCATGTTCACGCTGGAGACCGTGGCGTGCCTGGGAGCCTGCGGCCTGGCGCCCGTCATGACCATCGACGGGGAGGTCCACGCGAAAATGACGCCTGAGGCGGCCTTGGCGCTGCTGGAGGACATTCGGAAGGAGGAGAGCGGGAAATGATCCGGACGAAACTGACACGGGACAGCTTTCACGTGTTCCAGGCCAACGCCCGCAACGCCCTGAAGCAGAGCGAGCTGGTGCCCTCCATCCTCATCTGCGCCGGCACCGGCTGCATCGCCGGCGGTGCCATGAAGATCTATGAGAATATCAAGGCCGAGTGCGAGAAGCGGGGCCTTCAGGTGTATGTAGGTCTCAAGCACGACACCGACGAGGAAAAGAGCCTCCATGTGAAGATGAGCGGCTGCCACGGCTTCTGCGAGATGGGCCCCCTGGTGCACATTGAGCCCCAGGGCTATATGTACATCCATGTCAAGCCCGAGGACTGCCACGAGATCATCGAAAAGACCGTCCTGGGCGGCGAGATCATCGACCGCCTGGTGTACCACCTGGACGGCGTGGCCTACCCCCGCCAGGAGGACATTCCCTTCTATAAAAAGCAGCACCGGGTGGTGCTGGAAAACTGCGGCCGCAGCGACGCCGAGGACATTGAGGAATACATTGCCAAGGGCGGCTATTCCGGCTTTGAAAAAGCCCTGTTCGAGATGAACGGGGAGGAGATCTGCAAGACCATCACCGACTCCGGCCTCCGGGGCCGCGGCGGCGGCGGCTTCCCCGCCGGCCGGAAGTGGGAGGGTGCCCGGAAGCAGACCTCTCCCAAAAAGTATGTGGTGTGCAACGGCGACGAGGGCGACCCCGGCGCTTTCATGGACCGCTCCATCATGGAGGGCAACCCCCACAGCGTACTGGAGGGCATGATGATCGCGGGCCTGGCCGTGGGCAGCGACGAGGGCTATATCTATGTCCGCGCCGAGTATCCCCTGGCTGTCAGCCGTCTGAAGGCCGCCATCGCCAAGGCGGAGGACTACGGCCTGCTGGGTGACCATATCATGGGCACGGACTTTTCCTTCCGCATCCATGTGAACCGGGGCGCCGGTGCCTTCGTCTGCGGCGAGGGCAGCGCCCTGACCGCCTCCATCGAGGGCAACCGGGGCATGCCCCGGGTCAAGCCGCCCCGCACCATTGAGCACGGCCTCTGGGCGGAGCCCACGGTGCTGAACAACGTGGAGACCTTTGCCAACGTTCCCCTCATTATCCGCAACGGCGTGGATTGGTACCACTCCATCGGCACCCGCACCAGCCCCGGCACCAAGGCATTTGCCCTGACGGGCAACGTAGTGAACACGGGCCTCATCGAGGTGCCCATGGGCACCACCATCCGGGAAGTGGTGTTCGACATCGGCGGCGGCATCCGGGGCGGCAAAAAGTTCAAGGCCGTCCAGATCGGCGGCCCCTCCGGCGGCGCTACCACCGCCAGCAAGGAGCACCTGGACCTGCCTCTGGACTTTGACTCCCTGAAGAGCATCGGCGCCATGATCGGCTCCGGCGGCCTGGTGGTCATGGACGAGGACACCTGCATGGTGGAGACCGCCCGGTTCTTCATGGAATTCACCCAGAAGGAATCCTGCGGCAAGTGCGTTCCCTGCCGGGAGGGCACCAAGCGGATGCTGGAGATTTTGGACCGCATCATCGCCAACAAGGGCACGCTGGAGGACCTGGCGCTGCTGGAGGAGCTGGCGGACACCATCAGCTCCACCGCCCTGTGCGGCCTGGGCCAGAGTGCCTGCAAGCCCGTCCAGAGCACGTTGAAATACTTCCGCAACGAGTATCTTGCCCACGTGGTGGACCACCACTGTCCCATCTGCAACCGGGAAAAGCCCCACCCCACCATTGTGGCGGACAAGTGCAAGGGCTGCGGCAAGTGCCGCAAGAACTGCCCCATGGAGGCCATTTCCGGCTCCGTGAAGCAGCCTCATACCATCGACCCGGAGAAGTGCATCAACTGCGGCGCCTGCGTGGGCAACTGCCCCTTCGGCGCCATCGAAGCGGCAAAGGAGGGCTGACCTATGGCAAAGGGAATTATGTACATCGACGGCCAGCGGGTGCCCTTCGACGGGGAGAAAAACGTTCTGGCGGTCATCCGGAAGGCCGGCATCGACATGCCCACCTTCTGCTACTATTCGGAGCTGTCCACCTTCGGCGCCTGCCGCATGTGCGTGGTGGAGGACGAACGGGGCAAGATCGACGCCTCCTGCGCCATGGAGCCCCGGGACGGCATGAAGATCCGCACCAACACGGCCCGGCTTTTGAAGCACCGGCGGATGATTTTGGAGCTGATGCTCTCCTCCCACTGCCGGGACTGCACCACTTGCGAAAAGAGCGGCAAGTGCCGCCTTCAGGACCTGGCCCTGCAATTCGGCGTGCGGCGGGTCCGCTTTGAAGATACGCGTCCCCAGTATGAAAAGGACCACTCCTCTCCCGCCATCGTCCGGGACCCCAACAAGTGCATCCTCTGCGGCGACTGCGTCCGGGTGTGCGAGGAGATGCAGGGCATGGGCATTTTGAACTTTGCCCACCGGGGCAGCGACCTGGTGGTCTCTCCCGCCTTTGACCGCAAGCTCTCCGAGACCAACTGTATCAGTTGCGGCCAGTGCGCCGCCGCCTGCCCCACCGGCGCCATCACCGTCCGAGACGAGATCGGCAAGGCCTGGCGGGTGTTGTACGACGCCGACAAGCGGGTGGTGTTCCAAATCGCCCCCGCCGTCCGCGTGGCCGTGGGCGAGGCCTTTGGCCTGGAGCCCGGCGTCAACGCCATCGACAAGCTGGTCTCCGCCCTGAAAATGATGGGCGCCGACGAGGTGTATGACACCAACTTCGGCGCGGACCTGACGGTCATGGAGGAGTCGGCGGAGTTTTTGGAGCGGCTGAAAAAGGGCGGCCCCTTCCCCATGTTCACCAGCTGCTGCCCGGCCTGGATCAAGTATCTGGAAAAGGAGAATCCGAAGTATCTGAAAAATGTCTCCACCTGCAAATCCCCCATGCAGATGTTCGCGGCGGTGCTGAAGGACCAGTACAAGGCCAAGGATGCCGCCGACGGGCGCACCACCTTCCACATCGCCATCATGCCCTGCACCGCCAAAAAGATGGAGGCCAAGCGGGAGGAGTTCCAGCACGACGGCGTGCCCGATGTGGACCTGGTGCTGACCACCCAGGAGATCATCACCATGATCAAGGAGTCCGGCATCCGCTTCGGTGAGCTGGAGGGCGAGGCACCCGACCTGCCCTTCGGCATGGGCACCGGCGCCGCCACCATCTTCGGCACCACCGGCGGCGTGGCGGAGGCCGTGGCCCGCCGGGTGGTGGAGGACAAGTCCAAGAACACCCTCCAGGCCATCCAGTTCTCCGGCATCCGGGGCAGCGATGTCATCCGGGAGGTCACCCTTCCCGTGGGCGACCGGGTGCTGCGCATCGCCGTGGTCCACGGTCTGGTGAACGCCAAAAAGCTGCTGAAGGACATCGAGGAGGGCGTTGCCTATTACGACCTGGTGGAGGTCATGACCTGCAAGACCGGCTGCGTGGGCGGCGCGGGCCAGCCCTACGGCCTCATCCCCGTCAAGCAGCGGCGTGCCGAGGGCTTGTACGAGGCGGACCGGGCGGCGCTCATCAAGCGTTCTGAGCGCAACCCCATCGTGACGGAGCTGCTGGAGGGCGAGCTGAAGGGCCGCACCCACGAGCTGCTCCATGTCCACTACAAGGACCCCCGCAAATAAGGAAAGACGTTTCCGGCCCGGCGCGCAAGCGCCGGGCCGGCTTTATTGCGGCGCTTGCGCCGCCGGCTGCCGAAGACCCGGCGTGCCGAAGGGCAGAGTGAACACCGGCGTTCCCTCCACGGCGGGGGCGATGGCGTACATGGGATAGAAGAAAGCCAGGCCGTCCTCCGTCAGATAGTAGTTCTGGGGGTTGAAATGCCGCCGCAGGGCCTGTCGCCAGTGGTCGTGGTAGCGGGCCACCCCGGCGGCTTCCTGCCGGGCGATCTCCGCGGCGGCAAAGGCCAGCAGCGTGCCCTTCCAGCTTCGGACGCCGGGAAAAAAGGCTTTCAGAGGGGCGGGATAGCCCGCTGCCAGATCCCAGGTGTCTCCCCGCCGGCCCAGGAGGGGAGGGCTGCCGGGACAGGTTTCCCGGGTGTGGGTGTACAGGCTCCAAAGGCCATCCTGGTTCCAGGTGACACGGTATCCCAGCTCCGCCCGGAAGCAGGGCAGGGGACGGCTGGCCGCCAGAGCGGCATGGTACTCCGCCCTGGCCTGAGGCAGCAGCCAGGTCTCACAGTACCGGAAAAAGCACCGCCGCTGTAGCTGGTAATACCGGCGGACCCGGCGGGCCGCGGCGCCCTGGGGCTTCACCGGCTGGGGCAGGGAGCAGGACGCCGTCAGCACCGGGATGCCGTCCTCGGCCCATTCCCGCTCCGTGACCAGGGGCTGCGTGGACAGCTGCGCCAAAGATGCTTTCATGGGATGCCGTCTCCTCCTTTATGAAGTGGCGTTTGTTCCAGTGTATGAGGACCGGCGCGTCCCGGTGAAAGCTGCCTGCGCCCATGCTTTAAAGTGTGAGAAAATTTTGCCGGCAAGCCCTTTACTTTCATGCGGTAGAATGGTAAAATACAAAATGCCGGCAGAAATGCCGGCGAAAATATCAAAATGATCACAGAAGGGGTACGTGACATGGTCAAGATCGGGAAAAAGGAAAAGAGCGACCAGCTGTATAAAGCGATCCTGATGCTGAAGGACGAGCAGGAGTGCTATGATTTCTTCCAGGACCTGTGTACGGTCTCAGAGCTGCGCTCCATGGAGCAGCGGTTCGAGGTGGCGTCCCTCCTGGACGACGGCATGATCTATAACGAGATCCTGGAACGCACCGGTGCCTCCAGCGCCACCATCAGCCGGGTGAACCGGTCACTGAGCTATGGCACCGGCGCCTATGCCAAGCTGTTTGAGCGGATGAAGGAACAGAAAAAATGAGCAGCTACGACGCGCTGGCCGCCAGCTATGACCAGCTGATGGCCGACGGCAGCTACCGCAGGCGGGCGGAGTTTCTGGTGCGCCTGTTTCAAAAAAGCGCCATCCCGGTCCATACAGTGTTGGACCTGGCCTGCGGCACCGGCACCATCGCGTGCCTCCTGGCCCAGAGGGGGTATCAGGTGACTGCCACCGACGGCAGCGAGGAGATGCTGACCCAGGCCATGCAGAAAGCGGCCGCCCTTGACGGGCAGCCGCCTTTGTTCCTGCTCCAGACCATGCCCCGGCTGCGGCTTCTGGAGCCGGTGGACACGGTGGTGTCCACCCTGGATTCCCTGAACTACCTGACCCGGGAGAAGGACATCCGGGAGACCTTTTGCCGGGTGCACCGCTGGCTGAAAGACGGCGGGCAGTTTATTTTCGATGTGAATACGCCTTATAAGCTCCGCCGGATGGACGGCCAGATGTATATGGACGAGACGGAGGAGAGCTTCTGCGTCTGGCGGACCTTTTTCTCGGAGCGGACGCAGGTGTGCACCTACCAGGTGGACCTGTTCCGCCTGAACGGGGACGGCGCCTGGGACCGGGACTTTGAGGAGCACCGGGAGCGGGCCTGGACGCAGGAGCAGCTGCGGACGTACCTGACGGACGCGGGCTTCACGGATATCCGCGTCACCGGCGACCTGACGCTCCGCCCGCCCAAGGCGGAGGAAGACCGCTGGATCATCCGGGCGGTAAAGCCCCGGTAACTTTCATGGAGGATTTTGCGCAATGAGCGATCAACTGGTACGCGCCATCTCCAAAGATGGCTTTGTGAAGGCGGTGGCGGTGTCCACCCGGGACCTGACGGAGCGGGCCCGGCAGATCCACAAGACGCTGCCGGTGGCCACGGCGGCCCTGGGCCGCACCCTGGCGGCGGCATCCATGATGGGCAACGCACTGAAGGGGGACGGCGCCTCCGTCACCCTCCAGATCAAGGGCGGCGGCCCGCTGGGCAAGATCCTGGCGGTGTCCGACAACGAGGGCAACGTCCGGGGCACCGTGGATGACCCGGCGGTGGACATTCCCCTGCGGCCTGACGGCAAGCTGGATGTGGGCTCCGCCGTGGGCTGCGACGGCACCCTGACCGTTATCCGGGACCTGAACATGAAGGAGCCCTACGTGGGCAGCGTGGGCCTGCTGGGTGGTGAGATCGCCGAGGACCTGGCGGCCTATTTCGTGGAGTCCGAGCAGATCCCCACCGCCTGCGGCCTGGGTGTGCTGGTGGACCGGGACCAGAGCGTGCTGGCCGCCGGCGGCTATCTTATCCAGCTGCTACCCGGCGCCGGGGAGGACGTCATCTCCAAGGTGGAGGGCGGCGTCATGGCCGCCGGCAGTGTCACGGGCCTCCTGCGGGAAAACGACGACCCGGAGGCAATTTTGCGGAAGGTCCTGTCGGATTTTGACCTGGATATCCTGGAAAAGAGCCCTGTGGAGTACCGCTGCTATTGCAGCCGGGAGCGGATGGAGCGGGCCCTTATCAGCCTGGGCCCCCAGCAGCTGGAAAGCCTGATTGAAGAGCAGGGCAGCGCGGAGCTGCGCTGCCAGTTCTGTGACAATGTCCAGACCTTTACACGCCAACAGCTGGAAACGCTGCTGTCGAATATGAAGAAAAAAGCCTAAAAAATTTAAAAAATGGGTTGACATACCGGGTACTGTTGAGTATAATAACTTTTGCCGTCTGACGAGAGCGGCAACCTGGGAGCATAGCTCAGCTGGTTAGAGCACCTGCCTTACAAGCAGGGGGTCACTGGTTCGAGTCCAGTTGTTCCCACCAAAGTTTTATATGGCCCGGTAGTTCAGTTGGTTAGAACGCTAGCCTGTCACGCTAGAGGTCGACGGTTCGAGCCCGTTCCGGGTCGCCATCTCCCACGGGATGGCGTTTCATCTCGTGGGTCCCTTTTGGGGTTGAAATTCCCCGGCCGCGCCGTTTCGGCGGGTCGAAAGATTTGCCCAGATAGCTCAGTTGGTAGAGCAGTGGACTGAAAATCCACGTGTCGCTGGTTCGATTCCGGCTCTGGGCACCACCTGCGGGCATAGCTCATCTGGTAGAGCGCCACCTTGCCAAGGTGGAGGTAGCGAGTTCGAGCCTCGTTGCCCGCTCCAGATTGATGCCCACACAAATGTGTGGGCATCAAAAATCTAAAAATAAATGTGGACTTTTTCGCGAAAGCTGCATATAATATAGATGTCCCCGATGGTGACATAGCCAAGTGGTAAGGCAAGGGTCTGCAAAACCCTGATTCCCCGGTTCAAATCCGGGTGTCACCTCCATAAGGTGGCAACAATTCGGATA
>SFDT01000053.1 GCA_004558115.1 Clostridiales bacterium
CTGGCCAAACGGCCGGAATTTGAAGGCAAGACCATTGCCGTTCTTCTGCCAGATACCGGCGACCGCTATCTCTCCACTCCGCTGTTTCAGGATTGATTTTTCTTTCTTCTCTTTTTCTTCTCTAATTCTCTCTTAAATCACGATAAGCGCCGCGGCTGAGCCGCGGCGCTTATCCATATATCGGCAAAAAATACCGGCGGTTCGATGACCGCCGGTATCGTTTATTCGCTGATGTCGCGGGTAGCGTAGGCATTCAGGTCCATGCCCGCCGTATGGCCCGCCAGATATTCGTAATACCCCTGTGCGCCGATCATGGCACCGTTATCGCCGCACCACCGCAGCGGCGGCAGATACAGCCGGCAGCCGGCTTTTTCGCAGGCCCGCTCCAGGTCCGCCCGAATGACGGAGTTGGCCGCCACGCCGCCGGCGGCGACGATGACGGTGCGGCCGGACTGCTTTGCGGCTTCCATGACGCGGGGGACCAGCGTATCGCTGACAGCCTGGGCGAAGTCCCGGGCCAGCGCCGGGGCATCCAGCGGCTCGCCCACCTGCTCGGCGTGATGGGCCAGATTCACCACTGCCGTTTTCAGGCCGGAAAAGCTCATATCCAGCGGGGCACCCTCCACATGGGAATGGGGCAGGGTGTAGACACCGCCCCTGGACTGCTGGGCCAGCTTGTCCATGGGCGCGCCGCCGGGGTAGGGAAGTCCCAACACTCGGGCCGCCTTGTCAAAGCATTCCCCCGCCGCATCGTCCCGGGTCGCACCCAAAATTTCCAGATCCGTATAATCCCGGACGTCCACGATCATGGTGTTGCCCCCGGAGATGGCCAGCGCCAGGAAGGGTGGCTCCAGCTCCGGGAAGGCCAGATAGTTGGCGGCGATATGGCCCCGGACATGGTGCACCGGGATCAGAGGCACCCCAAGGCCGTAGGCCACGGATTTGGCAAAGCTCAAGCCCACCAGTACGGCCCCGATGAGACCGGGGGCGTAGGTGACGGCCACGGCGTCAATATCCTGCCGGGTGCAGCCGGCGTCCGCCAAGGCTTTTTCTGTCAGGACCGCGATCACTTCAACATGCTTGCGGGAGGCCAGCTCCGGTACCACGCCGCCGTACAGAGCGTGGAGGTCCGCCTGAGAGGCAATGGCATCGGACAACACCCGCCGTCCGTCCTCCACCACTGCCACGGCGGTCTCGTCGCAGGAGGATTCAAAGGCTAAAATCTTCATAGCAATGCTTCTTTCTCCAAAAGATCGGCGTTCTCCGCCTTACTGCTGCCAGGGCACCTTTGGCCCCGGTGCCGCCTTGGGATCAAAGGGGATGCGGACATACTTGTGGTACTTGTCCGCAGAAAATGTATTCTCGTAAACGAACCGGTGTTCTTCCATCAGGGCGGCGTCATCCACCGGGCCGCCGGCGAGATACAGGGTCTTGTAGTGGACGCCGAACATCTCCGTATCATACCCGGCGGTCCGCAGACCGCACCGGGCATAGAACCCCAACCGCCGCCGGGCCATCTCCGGGTCCGACGCGTCCTCCGGAGCTTCCGACTCTCCGAAGATCACCGTGTCCGCCTCCCGCTCCCGCAGCTTCTCCAGGATGGATGCACCGACGCCGCCGTTGCGGCGGATACTGGAAACACACAGGTAATCCAGCAGTGCCCAGCCGGGATGTCCCAGCCAGAGGAATGCTTCGCCTACGATATTGTCTCCGTCAAACAGGCAGTAGGGCTTGTACCAGCCCTCCGCCCAACTCTTCTCAATATTCCGCAGGGGTTTTAATTCCGCTGTGGGAAACGCTTCCTTCAGGTCCCGGTCATAAATCGTCCTCAGTTGTTCAACTGACGGGATTCTCAGTTCCATGCTGTTCAAACTCCCTTGTCATAATGATGGCATCCTCCCGGGGATGCTCATAGTAATTCTTGCGCCGGCCCACGCCCCGGAAGCCCCGGCTGCCGTACAGGGCGATGGCGGGGTAGTTGGAGGCCCGGACTTCCAGTGTCAGAAATGCCAGGTGGTTGGCCTGAGCAAAGTCAAGAAACACTTGCAGCAGCTTTCCGGCAACGCCTTGCTTCCGGCAGTCCGGCCGGACAGCCACATTGGTGATATAACCCTCGTCCAGCACCGCCTGCAAACCGGCGTAGCCCACTACCTTATCGTTGTCATCCAGCGCCACAAGGAATGCGGACAGGTAGTTGTCCAGTTCCTCCGCCAGCATATTCCGGCTCCACGGCGTAGAAAAGCAGATCCGTTCCAGCTCCGCCACTTCATCCAGATGGTCCGCCGTCATAGGCACGATGCGGACATGCAGATTTTTCTCTTCCATCGTATGTTACTCCTTATCCCTTAGCTTCCAGCCAGTTGCGGCCCCAGTGGGCCTCCGCCGTCAGGGGGACGGACAGGTGGGCCACCTGCTCCATTTCCTCCTCCAGCAGCTTTGCCGCGGCCGCCGCCTGCGGCTCCGGGCACTCCACAATCAATTCATCGTGAACCTGCAAAACCAGCTTTGCCGCCGGCAGTTCGGCCTTCAGCCGCGTTTCCACGGCCACCATGGCCAGCTTCATAATGTCCGCCGCCGTGCCCTGAATGGGCATATTCAGCGCCACCCGCTCCCCGAAGGAGCGCATATTGAAATTGGAGGATCGGATCTCCGGCAGCTCCCGCCGCCGGTGGAACAGCGTCTCCACATACCCCTGCTCCTTGGCCTTTGCCACCACATCATCCATATACTTCCGCACACCGGGGAAGGTGGCGAAATAGGCCTCCATATACGCCTTGGCCTCCGCCACCGTCACGCCGATGTCCTGACTGAGGGAAAAGGCGGAAATGCCGTAGACAATGCCGAAGTTCACGGCTTTCGCCCGGCGGCGCATCTCGTGGGTCACATCGCCGGGGGCCACATGGAACACCTGGGCCGCCGTGGCGGTGTGGATGTCCGCTCCGGTGGTAAACGCCGCCCGCATGGCCTCGTCCCCGGAGATGTGGGCCAGCAGCCGCAGCTCGATCTGAGAGTAGTCCGCGTCCACTAAGACGCAGCCCTCCACCGGAATAAACATCCGGCGAATTTCGCTGCCAAGGTCCGTCCGGGTGGGAATATTCTGCAGATTCGGCTCCGTGGAACTGAGCCGCCCGGTGGCGGTAACGGTCATCTGGAACCGGGTGCGGATGCGCCCGTCCGGGTCCATAGCCTTTAAAAGCCCCTCGGCGTAAGTGGATTTCAATTTTGCATATTGCCGGTATTCCAGCACCGCCCCCACGATGGGGGCCTCGTAGCGCAGCTTTTCCAGCACATCGGCATTGGTGGACCAGCCGGTTTTCGTTTTCTTGCCGTGGGGCAGGCCCAGCTTGCCGAATAAAATTTCTCCCAGCTGCTTGGGGGAGTTGATGTTGAATTCCTCCCCGGCCATGTTGTAAATGTCCTGTTCCAGAGCGGCGGCCTTTTCGGAGAGCATCTCCCCGAAGGACACCAGCGCCCCCTTGTCCACCCGGCAGCCAGCCAGTTCCATTTCCGCCAGCACCCGGCACAGCGGCAGCTCCGCCGTGGCGTACAGATCCCAGAGGTCCAGCTCCTTCAACTTGGAGGCCAGCACTCCGTACAGGGCGTCCACGGCGCTGGTGTAGCTGTGGAAGGCAGCCTCCGCCGCCGTCACATCCCCCAGCAAGGAGAAGGCATCCGGTTCCAGATGGACCGGCTTTACCAGCTCCGTGTGGAAATACCCGGCGAACAGCTGACCGATTTCATATTTGCCGCTGGTGGCATCCACCAGATAGGCGGCCAGAGCGGTGTCGAACACGAAGCCCTCTGCGTTCAGGCCGTTTTCCAGTAGCGTCCGCATGAGGTCCTTGACGTTGTGGCTCACCTTTTTGATGTCGGCGGCGAACAGGGCGTTCAGCAGCGCGTTCCAGTCACCGGTGTAGCGCTCGAAGAAAAATTCCGCCGACAGGGCGGTATCCGCCCCGGTATCGCAGTCCGCAATGACCCCGGAGAGGTCCGGCAAGGCCAGCACCGTCACATGATCCGCCTTGCGGAACAGTTCCAGCACCTCCCGGGCACGGGATTCCTCCGCGATCCGCTCCGCCGTCACGGTGACGTCCGGCGCGGCATCCGCCGGAGCCGTTTCCTCTGGACGCAGGCCCATTTTTTCAATCAGCTTGGAAAATTCCAGCTTCAAAAACAGGGGATACGCCGCCGGTGTCGGCTCCTGCACTCGGTTTTCCGCCGGGTCGAAGGACAGCGGCGCATCAGTGACGATGGTGGCCAGCCAGTAGGAATGGCGGGCTGCGTCCTCTCCCGCCGTCAGCTTTTTGATGGCGGCGGGCTTGGCGTCGATATCCGGAAGCTTTTCATAAATGGCGTCCACGCTGCCATATTTTTGAATAAGATCCATAGCGGTCTTTTCACCCACCCCCGGTACGCCGGGGATATTGTCGGAGGTGTCTCCCATGAGGGCCTTCAGGTCGATCATGTGGATGGGTTCAAAGCCGTACTGCTCCCGGAAGGTCTCCGGGGTCATATCCTTGGTGGTGGTCTGGCCCATACGGGTGGACACCAGTTTCACCTTCGTATGGTCGGTGATAAGCTGGAGGGAATCCTTATCTCCCGTCACCACTACGCAGTCCCAGCCCGCCGCCTCGCATTTCCGGGAAATGGTGCCGATCAGGTCATCGGCCTCCCACCCCTCCATTTCATAGCGGGGGATGTTCAGGGTATCCAGCACCTCTTTCAGCACCGGCACCTGCATCCGCAATTCCTCCGGCATGGGCTTCCGGGTGGCCTTGTACGCCTCGTCCACCTTGTGACGGAAGGTAGGGGCGTGGAGGTCGAAGGTGACGCATAGGGCATCCGGCCGTTCTTCCTCTTTCAGGCGCAGCAACGTGGTGAGAAAGCCGAACACGGCGTGGGTGTACAGCCCTTCCCGGTTAGTCAGGGGGCGGATGCCGTAATAGGCCCGGTTGATGATGGAGTTGCCGTCAATGACCATGCACTTCATGGAAAAACCTCCGGATTTTTTTGACATAGTTAAGTTT
>SFDT01000016.1 GCA_004558115.1 Clostridiales bacterium
TGCCAACACCGCTATCATACCATCCGGCGGCCAAGAACACAACCGGTCAAATGATATGCCGGTCCGCCGCGCAGGCGGTGGCCCAGGTCATCTGGGCCGCGGGATAGTGGTCCGTGATGTAGTCCGCCCTGCGGCGGGCCTCCTCCACCTGGCCGGCGTATGCCCGGTCGCCGGCAAGGTTTTTCGTCTCTCCGGGGTCCCGCTCCAGGTCGTAAAATTCCTCATAGGGCGCCTCGCCCAGTTCATAGCCCAGGTAGCGGATGTACTTGGACCGCTCCGTCACGACGCTCCGCCAGGCGTTGGACCGGCGGCCGCCGGCGCCCCGCTTGCGCAGGACCTGGGAGAAATCTGTCCCGTCATGGCGCTCCTCGGAGTAGTCGCTTTCGCTGTACGCAAAGTCCCGGTGCCGCTCCGCCTTTCCCTCCAGGACCGGCAGGAAGGAACGGCAGGGGATACAGTCGTTATAGGCGGGCCAGGGGCGGCTGAGGGCTGCTTGGGGCTCCAGCCCGGCGTAATCCAGGATGGTGGCCGCGATGTCGTGGAGCTCCACCGGGCAGGTGCGCTTTCCCACCGGCGCCGCACCCGGCAGCCACGCCGCCAGAGGCACATTCATGGCCTGCCGCCAGGGCACGCCCTTTTGGATCATGTAGTGGTCCCCCAGCATGTCCCCGTGGTCGGAGACAAACAGGACCAGGGTGTTCTTCAGCAGGTCCCGGCGCTCCAGCAGCTCCAAAATCTCCCCGATCTGGTCATCAATAAGCCGGATCATAGCCTTGGCGCTGCGTCGCTGGCGGTACAGGGTCTCCTTTTCCGCCTCCGTCAGCACCTGGCCCTCCGGCAAAAGGAAATCGTCCTTCCGCTCCAGGGGGAACATATCCAGATACCGCTGGGGTGCGTCATAGGGCTTGTGGGGGCCGCAGAAGGAGACCTTCATGTAAAGGGGCTTGTCCGCCGGGTGCTTTTCCAGCTGCTCCCGGGCCACACGGCCCGTCACCACGTCGATATAGTCCTCCTCGTCAAAGGGCCAGGGGAGAGCCTTGTCATAGTTGTGGTCCGCCGTGTCGCCGTTGATGCCGCCGCATTCCACAAAGAAATCCCGCACGGCGGGCAGCATGCCCTTTTGGTTCAGGTAATCGCCGTAAAAGCAGTAATTGCCCACCACCTGCTGCTTGCCGGCGGTCTCCCACACGAAGTCGTAGCCAAACGTTTTCTCATCCTCCACGCCGGACACCGGGTCCATGCCGCAGCCCCGGGGCGTGGACCAGGGGTAGGTTTGCAAATAGTGGAACTTGCCGATGCCGTAAGTGGTGTATCCCGCCTTTTGCAGGGCCTGCATGAACGTCGGGATCTGGGGAAACAGATCCCCGGCCATGGTGAGGGTGCCGATCTGGCGGGAGTAGCGCCCGGTGATGAGGGAGGTCCGGGCCGGCGTGCAGATGGGGTTGGTGGTCTGACAGTTGGTGAAATGGGCGTGGGCGGCGATGCGGTCGATGTTGGGCGTCACCGCGCCGCAGCCGTTTTCCGCATAGCCCACATACTCCGCCCGCTGCTGGTCTGTCATGAACAGCAGGATATTCTTTGGCATATGATACGCGTCCTTTCCTCAATATCCGCCGGGAGCGGCCGCTCCTTCGGCGCTTTGTCTTTTTTCAAAAAAGAAGCGGCCGCCTGAGCGTCAGACGGCCAGCATCTCTTACCACCATTTGATCAGGTCTGTCACTTGATTCCGCAGATTCACAAATTCCTGGGACATAACATCCCGGGGCAGAGGAAGCGGATTGTGCAGGACTGTTTTGACAGAGGTGGGCTTATTGGTCAGGACCATGATGTTCTGGCTGAGGTAGACCGCCTCTTCGATGTTGTGGGTGATGAACAGCACGGTGGTGCCGGTCTTTTTCCACAGCTTCAAAAGCTCGTCCTCCAGTTTGAAGCGCAGGTCGATGTCCAGCTGTCCGTAGGGCTCGTCCATCAGCAGCAGCTCCGGCTTCGTGGCGAAGGCCCGGGCGATGGCCACCCGCTGCAGCATACTGATGGAAAGCTGGCTGGGATAGTAGCTGCGGAACTTCGTCAGGCCCACGATATCCAGCATCTCCTCCACGCTGGCGTCCGCCTCCTCCTTGGGGACCCGCTTGATCTCCAGGCCGAAGCGGACATTCTGCTCCACGGTCAGCCAGGGGAAGGAGGAATACTCCTGGAAAATGTAGGAGATGTTCTGCTTTTTGGGGTCCACCGGGATGCCGTTGACCAAAATCTCGCCCGCGGTGGGCTCGTACAGCCGGGTCAGGCTGTTCAAAAACGTGGTCTTGCCGCAGCCGGTGGGACCTACGATGCAGAGGAACTCGCCCTCCTGCACCTCGAAATTCAGGTCGTCCAGCACCAGAAGATCGCCGAATTTTTTGGTCAGGTGATTCACCACGACCTTGGGTTCTTTTTTCTCCATGTCAGCCGGCCTCCTCACAGGGTATGGTCCACGACCGCGTCGATCTCACGGCGCAGCCGCAGAAACTCCGGGTCCGTGTAGTTCCGGGGACGGGGCAGATTGATCTCATACTCCGCCTTGACTCCGGTGGGGCAGTTCCGCAGGACCAGGATCCGGTCCGCCAGGTAGACAGCCTCCTCAATGTTGTTGGTCACAAAAATGACCGTGCGCTTTTCCGCCTGCCAGATGCGGGTCAGCTCGTCCTGCATCAGGTAGCGGGTCTGGGCGTCCAGGTGTCCGAAGGGCTCGTCCAGCAGCATGACCAGGGGCTCGTTGCAGTAGGCCCGGGCGATGCCCACACGCTGCTGCATACCGCCGGAGAGCTTGACCGGGAAGGAGTTTTCAAAGCCCTGAAGGCCCACCAAGTCGATGTACTTCTGGGCCCGGCGGCGGCGCTCCTCTTTTTTCACACCCTGCATCTTGGGGCCGTACTCCACGTTGCCCATGACGGTCAGCCAGGGGAACAGGGCGGTGTTCTGGAACACCATGCCCCGCTCGGGGCCGGGGCGGTCCACCTTCTTGCCGTCGCAGATGATCTCTCCGGCCGTGGGCATTTCAAAGCCGGCGATCATGTTCAAGATCGTGCTTTTGCCGCACTGTCCGGGGCCGAACAGCACCAAAAATTCGTTTTCGCGGACCTGGATGTTCAGGTCGCCGACAACTTTATACATGCCCTCCTCGGGCTTGTCGAACTCCTTGTCCACATGGCGGAATTCGATCAACACATTCTTATTTTCGCTCATTTGCCTCTCACCGTCCATGCACACAGTTTACTCTCCAGCACCCGCATCAGCGTGGTGATCAGCAGGCCCGTCAGAGCAATGGCCACGATGCCGATCATGATCTGGGTCATGTTGCCCACGTCCTGTCCGCGGACGATCAGCCAGCCCACGCCCTCGGAGGAGCGGATCATCTCCGCCGCCACGATGGTGGCCCAGGCGGAGCCCAGCGCCACCTGCAAACCGGAGAAGATGTAGGGGACCGTCGTGGGCAGCACGATGGTCAAAAACAGCTGCCGGTCATTGGCGCCCAGCATTTTGGAGGCGCGGACCAACGTCTCGTCCACGGAGTGGACGCCGTTGTAGGTGGTCAGCGCGATGGTGAAGAAGCAGGCCAGGAAGATCAGAAAATACTTGGACCCCTCGTCAAAGCCGAACCAGATGATGGACAGGGGGATCCACGCGATGGGGGGGATGGGACGGAGCATCTGGATGTAGGGCATGAAGATGGCGTCCGCCACCTTATACCAGCCCATGAGCACGCCTACCAGCACGCCGAAAAAGCCGCCGAACACATAGGGGATCAGCATACGGCGCAGACTGATGAGGATGTGCATGGTCATGGTCTTCGTGCCGATGGGCTCGATGAACGCCTTGAAAAAGCCGCCAAACACCGTGACAGGGTCCGGCATGACCTTTCCCAGGGAGGTCAGCTTCGTGGCCGCGTACCAGATGCAAAGGAAGATAAAAATACCCACAGCGCCCAGGATCAGGCGCTTGTTTTTCTCATAAGCTCTCATCTCAGTCTGCCTCCCTTGACCACCTTATCTCCGATCTTGCGAATGATGGAGGACAGGATCGCGCCGGTGATGGCGATGACCACCATGCCGACAATGACGATATCCAGGCGGAAGATGCCGCGGGCCTGCTGGATCATGAAGCCCAGGCCGCGGGTGGAGGCCAGCAGCTCAGCGGCCACCAGCGTGGTCCAGGCGGAGCCCAGGGCCACATCCAGGCCGGTAAAGATCATGGGCAGCGCCGACGGAATGGCCACCTTCGTCAAAAGGTCCCAGTTGCTGGCGCCGAAGGTCTGACCCACCCACAGGTGGACCGTCTTCGTCTGCTTGATGCCCGAATAGCTGTTGATGACCATGGCCACCATGGCGGAGATAAAAATAACCAAGGCCTTGGACATGTAGCCGATGCCCACCAGCGTGACCATGACGGAGGTCCACGCCACGCCGGGGATGGTACGCACCAGGTCAAACACCGGACGCACCAGCATGTCGATCTTGTCGTTCCAGGCCATGAAAATGCCCAGGGGGATGCCCACCAGGGCGCCGATGAGATAGCCGCCCAAGGCAACCTTCAAGCTGGCTACCAGATGCTGCAGCAGCGTTGCGCCGTCGGGCTTTGTCTCGACCCACTTTTTCAAAAACGTCTGGCAGACCTTCACGGGGGACGGCAGCACGTTGGAGCGGAACAGCCCCAGGCCGTCTGTGACCAGCCACCACACAAAAATACCCACACAGACGGCAAGCACACTGACAAACAGGTACTTATCCATCCGAACGCCTTGCTTTTTCTTCACAGGAGTGTCTCCCTTCTCAGCTCGCTCAGGAAAATTTTGATTGAAAAAGGGGGCCATGGAGCATGGCCCCCCTCTCAGGAACGGTCTCTTTACTTAGCCCAGGGTCGCACCCTTGACATCATAGCCAAAGGCATCCCGCATGGGAGCGGGGTTGATGGCCTCTTCGATAATGGCCACCTGGTCCTCCTCGATGGTGCCGATGGAGGCGAAGAACTCGCCCACCTGCAGGGCGCCGGAGCCCAGATAGAAATCGTCAGCGGCCAGGTTTTCTGCGGTCAGGAAGGGACGGATCTCCGTCTCATAGGCCACATCCTCGGGAGTGGCGGGCTTGCCGTTGTCAGAGTAGTACTTGTAAGCAAATTCGTTGCGCAGCGCGGGGTCCTGCAGCTCCTCAGCGGCCTTGTACATGGCCCGCAGGAACAGAACCACATCGTCATAGCGCTCTTCCAGGATGTCCTTGCGGACCAGGAAGCCGTTGTTGAAGTTGGTGCCGGTGGCGTCCATGCAGTCGGCCACCTTGACGAAGCCAGCCTGCTCCATCATGTTGGCATAGTCCACGTCCGTCGCCACGAAGACATCGCCCTCGCCGGTGAGAACAGCCTGTGCGGCGGCGGCACGGTCCATGTTCAGGTACTCATAGTCAGCACCGGCTTCCAGGCCGAACTGGCTGAAATAGGAAGCGGCCGCCCACTGCTCCATGGTGGAGGTGGGGCCCAGGACCCGCAGGCCCTTCAGGCTCTCCGCGCTGCCGTACATATCGGGCTTGCCCTCGATCTCGCCCTTGTAGTTCAGGGCGT
Organism: Clostridiales bacterium; assembly: GCA_004558115.1. Taxonomy (GTDB): domain Bacteria; phylum Bacillota; class Clostridia; order Oscillospirales; family Oscillospiraceae; genus Oscillibacter. The sequence continues at coordinate 5,587 of SFDT01000016.1, forward strand.
CGCAGTCGGGGCGCATATAAATGGCCAGTGTGGAGGAACCGCTGTCGGACTCGCCGATCCAGTCACACAGGCCGGAGGCCATGGAGTACACGGAGGCCAGTCCGTTGGAGGCCAGGTCCAGCTGCTCGGCCGCCAGGCCTTCGTTTTCGGGAGAGCCGTTGGGGAACATGATGAGGTTGACATCCAGGCCCAGCTCCTCATAGTAGCCATGCTCATAGGCATAGACCGTGGGGATGGAGATGATGTTGGACTGAACGCCCACGTTCAGGGTCTCGCCGCTGGCGGTAAAGGTCCGCTCCCCGGAGGACTCGCTGCTCTCCGCCGGAGCCTCGGTTTTCTCAGAGGTCGAGTTTTTGCCGGAACCTCCGCAAGCGGCCAGGGTCAGCAGCATCAGGACTGCAAGGGACATTGCAAAGAGTTTACCAAAACTTTTTTTCATGGGTCTGCTCCTCCTTCTTTCTTGGTTTTCTACATTCTATCCAAATCTCTTTGAAACGTCTTGCAGAAATTTGATGTATTTTTTCGTTTTCTTGACCTGTGCGTAAATTTACGAAAAGTCTTTGGGCCTTTTAGGGCGCAGATCCGAGGGAGAACAGCCGAATTCCTTGCGGAAAATCGTGGAAAAGTAGCTGACATTGGGGATGCCCACCTGCTCCGCCACCTCGGAGATCCGCAGCCCGGTGGTCTCCAGCAGCTCCTTCGCCCGTTTCAGGCGGTGGGCCGTCAAATATTCGGAGAAGGTCATGCCCACCTCCTGTTTGAAGCGGCGGGACAGGTATTCCCGGTTCAAAAACACGTGGTCCGCCACCATGTTCAGCGTCAGGTCCTCGGCGTAGTGCTGCCCCATAAACTCCAACGCGCCGCTGATGGCGGCGGAATAGGCGCCGCTCTGGCGCTCCATGGCCTCCACCAGAAGAGCGCCCCCCGCCTCCAGCGCCGGGTAGTCCTCCGCTTGGGACAGCCGCCGCTCGCAGGTGTCCAGCTCCGCCGGGCAGTGCTCTTTCAAAACGGCGCACACCTGCCGGATGGTCCGCTTCAGCGTGACGGCATCGGCATGCTGGCACTTGGCATATTCCAGCGCCTCCAGCAGCGCCGAACGGGCCGCTTCCCAATTGCCCTCCTCAATGCGGATGGCCGTCTGCGTCATCAGCTTCTGCAAATGGGCGGCCCGCTCCGCATAGGGTGCTTCGCTGCTCCCCTTTTCCAGGTAAAAGGCATCGTTGTGGGCCTCCAGCGCCTCCGTGATGGCTTCGCCCAGGCGGGCCATTCTGAAAAACATCCGGCTGTGGCCCAGGTGTCCCGTCATCTGTTTCCGAACGTTTTGGAAATACCGGTCCAGCTCCGTATACAGCGCGTCAAAGGTGTCCCACTGCCGGCCGGTCCTGCGGATATTCAGCAGCAATACCGTCAGGTCGTCATTATAGGCATAGACCACCGGATTTTCATAGTCCGCCTCCGTGGCCGCCAGCACCGCTTCCAGATTGCCGCTGATATTTTGAAAGCACAGGGCGATAAAGCCGTCATCCCGCAGGAAGATGTTGTTTTTCCGCAGGTTTTCCTCCGTGATGACATAGATGCCGCCGCTGTCGGACATCAGCTTTTTCAGATAGTCATTTTGCTTCAAAAGGCCGGTCTGCCGGTCCAGGCCGCTCCGCTTGCGGCTGCTGCGCAGCTCCTCCAGCACTTTTTCCATGTATTCCGGCGTCAGCTCGGATTTCAGGATATAGTTGTCCGCCTTGTTCTGGATGGCCTGCCGGGCATACTCAAACTCGTCATGGCAGGTCAGCATGACCACCATGGTGGAGGGATACTCGGCCTTGATGGTCCGCAAAAGCTCCAGGCCGTCCATCTTCGGCATGGTGATGTCTACAAACGCCAGGTCCACCGGCGTTTCCCGCAGGAGCCGCAGCGCCTTTTCCCCGGAGGTCGCCGTCCCCACGATCTGGACGTTGCTGTCCGTGTCCCGGATGCATTGGACCACATACTGGTTGATGAGCGCCTCATCGTCAACCACCAAGATCTTCATACTTTTCCTCCTTTGGAATGTCGTTGCGCACGATGCGCTGGGCCGCCAGGTTCATCAGCGGATGGTCATAGCCGTCGATCCGGAGGATCACCTTTGTAAATTGCTGATAAATGCTCTGCACGATCACATTGGAGCTGCCGCCGTACACGATCCCCAGCCGTTTTTTGACGTTTTGGATGCCGACGCCGTGATGATTGCCCACAGACGCGTACTGGTCGGTGGAGATCTCCTGCAGCCGGGCGGGGGACACGCCCTCGCCGTTGTCCTCCACCGTGATCTCCAGCACTTTTCCGTCCACCGCCGCCGTGATGGAGATCCGGCAATCGCTCTCCCGGTCGGCGAAGCCGTGGAAAAAGGAATTTCCCACAATGGGCTGAAGAATCATACGGGGGACCGGGATATCCAGCAGCCTTTCCGGAATATTGTGTACAAAGGCCACATCCTTGACGGTGCGGCAATTCATGATGGACACAAAGTTGTCCAGCAGGTGGATCTCCTCCCGCAGCGGCACCATGGGGATCTCCGTGCTGGTGGGGATATAGATGAGCTCCACAAATTCGCTCATCATATCGCTGGCCTCCTGGAGCCGCCCCATGGCCATGAGGCTCTTGATGGCAATGAGGGTGTTGTGCATAAAATGGGGACTCAGCTGGGTCTGCAAGAAGTCATATTCCGACCGCAGCTTTTCCGCCTCCCGGTTCTGGATGTCCACGATCAGCTTTTGCAGCTCCACCACCATGTGGTTGAACACATAGCCCAGGACCGTTACCTCCTGATAGCGGGACTGCACCGGCACCACCTCCAGCTCCTCCGGGTCCATACGGCCGATGCTCTCCGTAAAGACCGTCAGGTCCCGCAGGGCCCGCTGCACCTGCACATACGATGCCAGAATGACAAGGACACCGGTGGCGATCACCGTCAAAATACACGCCGCCAGCACGTGCACCGCGCTGGTCAGCAGGTTGGAGATGTTCTGCTCCTCCACGAACGTCCAGCCGCTTTCAGGGTCGTGATAGTTGGATACCATGTAGCTTTCGTTGTTTTTTTGGAGGATGCGGGAGTCGTTATACCCGTATTTTTCCGAAAAGGTGTTCATATTGGCCAGCCAGGTGCCCACCATCTGGGGCTTGGAATGGCAGACCACGATGCCGTTCTGGTCCAGGATGTAGACCTTGTCGCTCTCGCCCACCAGCTTTTGCAGCGCCCGGAACTGGGCCTCCTGGGACGTGTTGATGACGATGACCGCAGCCGACTTCCCATCCTGGTCATATACCGTCCGGCCGTAGGAGAGGTAGTAGCTGCTGATATCCTCCACATCCACGAACCGCAGGTTCCAGCTCTCCGCCGTTTCGCCGCTGTAATGCTTGATGTACCAGTAGGAGTTCAGCAGGTTCCGGATGCTCTCATCCGTTTCATTGTCTGTCATGTAGACCTTCCGGGCGTTGATGACCACGTCGATAGTGGCGTCGATGCCCACCTTGTCCAGGAGCTTCTGCATCTCATCCAGACTTTTTTGCAGGACCTGCTCCTCCACCTCGCCGTCCACCAGCTGGGGATACAGCTCCTCGTAGATCATATCCATCACATTTTCCATGGAATGGCGGTTGCTGCTGCTGACATCACTGATCTGCTCCAGCACCTCCACACGGGCCTGCCCCTTTTCCATGAGGACAAAGCGCACCGTGAAATAGATCACCGCGGCGGCTGCCATCACCAGCACGCACGCAATGCTCAGCATGACCGTTCGGAACACCACCTGGAAGATCTTCCTTGGTTTTTTCCGCCTTTCTTTGCACATACAAGCCATCATTTCCTCCGCTCCCGCGCGCCGCTGCGCACGCGGTCTTTAGTTCATGTCGAAAAAAGTATATCAGAGAATGCGGCGAAAAACTATCTTTTTCGCCGCCGGTCCCTCCCGGTTGACAAGCCGGACCGCGAAATGCTACTCTGGATACAGCCCCGCTCCCCCAAAGGAGCGGGAGATCAAACAGAAATGATGTGAATGACCTTGCGGGCGATCTTACTGCTGTTCGACTCTTTGAACCGCCACTGTCTCTCCCCCTACGGCTGCGACTGGACCATCACGCCCAATTTTCAGCGTCTTGCCCGGCACACGGTCCGTTTTGACCGCTGCTACGCCGGCTCCCTCCCCTGTATGCCGGCCCGCCGGGAGCTGCATACCGGACGGTACAATTTCCTCCACCGGAGCTGGGGACCCATTGAGCCCTACGACGATTCCATGCCCCAGATCCTGAAGCAGCACGGCGTATACACCCACCTCATATCCGACCACCAGCACTACTGGGAGGACGGCGGCGCTACTTACCATACCCGCTATAACTCCTGGGAGTGCGTGCGCGGCCAGGAGGGGGACCCCTGGAAGGCCCGGGTGGAGGACCCGGTCATCCCGCCCCACCTGGGACAGGCCAGCCGCCAGGACACCATCAACCGCGCCTATTTCACCTGCGAGGATCAGCAGCCCCTGGCCCAGGTGTTCCAGCTGGCCCAGGATTTTCTGGAGGTCAACCGCGACGCGGACAATTGGCTGCTCCATGTGGAGCCCTTTGACCCCCATGAGCCGTTTTTCACCCAGGAGCACTACCAGGCACTGTACCCTGACGACTACGACGGTCCCCGGTTCGACTGGCCGGACTACGCCAGGGTCACGGAGTCTCTCAGCGCCCAGGCGCACTGCCGCAACCAGTACGGCGCCCTGCTCTCCATGTGCGACACTTATCTGGGCCGTCTGCTGGACACCATGGACCGCTATGATCTGTGGAAGGACACGATGCTGATCGTTGCCACGGACCACGGCTTTTTGCTGGGGGAGCACGACTGGTGGGCGAAAAACCGCTCTCCCTTCTACGAGGAGCTGGTCCACACGCCGCTGTTCATCTGGGACCCCCGGGAAAAGGCCGCGGACACGGCCCGGAGCGCCCTGGTCCAGACCATCGACCTGGCCCCCACGCTGCTGCGCTTTTTCGATGTGGACCCCACCCCGGATATGCAGGGACACGACCTGCGCCCCGTGCTCCGGTCCGACGCGCCTGTCCGGGAGAGCTGCCTGTTCGGCATGCACGGCTCCCACGTCTGCGTCACGGATGGACACTATGTCTACATGCGGGCTGACCGCCCCGGCAAGGCGCTGTATGATTATACGCTTCTTCCCCTCCACCAGCGGGCCATGTACGCACCGGAGGAGCTGCGCCGTCTGGAGCTGGCGCCGCCCTTCTCCTTCACCAAAGGCTGTCCCCTGCTGAAGGTCCCCATGCCCAGAGACTTCTACCCCTTCATGTCCTGCGTGGAGGAGGAGCGGCGGGACCTGCTCTTTGACCTGGACCAGGACCCCCGCCAGCTGCATCCCCTTCAGGACAGTCAGCAGGAGCGCCGCCTGATTGGAGAAATGGTGCGGCTCATGGAGGAAAACGACGCCCCTGCGGAGCAATTCGCCCGCCTGGGGCTGGAAGCGGACGCTTCCGCCCCGGAGCAGTGACTTCCTTGTAAAAAAAGCCGAAAAACAGGCGGAACGGGCATCCATGGATGCCCGTTCCGCCTGTTTGCTTGTATGTTCCGCCTGTTACGTATCCACGCTGAAGGTCTTCAGGTTTTCCACAAATTCCGCTGCCAGAGGACTGAGCACATGGGCCTTCCGGCAGATCCAGCCGATGGAGATGGGCTGGTCAAAGCCCTCGATGGGCCGCTTTTCGATACCCAGGGCCTTGTTTCCCTCCGAGATGACGCCGATGCCGAAATCATAGCCGTTGCAGGCGGTCATCACCTGGAGGCTCTGGTAAAGGTCGCTGATGATATTCACCTTTTTTGGATAAAAATCCGCCGCCAGAAATTCCTCATGCAGGATGGAGGGGGCGTCCGCGTCCAGGGCGTACATGATGCAGGGATAGGGCTGCAGGTCTTCAAAGGTCACGGAGGTCTTGGCCGCCAGCGGGTGGTTTTTATGGATGAACACAGAGGGAACGCTGGTGATGAGCTCATGAAATTCCAGGCCGCTCTCCTCAAACACGCGGTTCATGAATTTCCGGTTATGCTCGCCCACGAACAACACGCCCAGCTCACTTTCGCCGTCCGCCACCTGCTGGATGACCTCGGGGTTTTGTCCGATGAGCAGCTTATAGGTATAGGAGTCCATGGTGGACTTTTTTTGCAGCATGGTCAGCGCGTCGATCACAAAGCAGTAATGCTGGCTGCTGACGTTCAGCTCCTCATGGGTATTGCGGATCTCCTGCTTGAAATGCTGCGTGATCTGGTCCGCGTCCTTGAGGAGGCGGTTTCCCATCCGGACCAACTCCTCGCCCTCCGCCGTCAGGGTGATGCCGGCGCTGGAGCGGACAAAGATGGTGATCCCCAGTTCCTCCTCCACCGCGCGGACCATTTTGCTGATGCCGGGCTGCGTGACATACAGCGTTTGCGCGGCCTTGCTGAAGGAGCCGCATTTCGCGATCATGGCAATGTATTTCAGCTGCAGCAGAGTCATGGTGCTTCCTTCCTTTCGTTGGTGCTGCGGTCTTTTCTCCCATTATAGCGGATTTTCCCCAAAAATCATCCTATTTTAGTAGGAAATTCCTATTTCTTTTTACGGCAGCCGCCCATAATCGAAAGTTATGTCAGGCAAAAACATTTTGTTATTGGACAAAACACGACCGTTTGCGTAAACTAAACATAGTAAACCCGTAGGAATTGCGTGATTTTGTAGAAACACAACTTGGAGGGGAAACTTATGAAAAAGCAGATCAAGGCAGCAGATATCCTGTTTATCGGTCTGGCATTCTTCGCGACCTACTTTGGCGCCGGCAACCTGATCTTCCCGCCGATGCTGGGTCTCAAGAGCGGCTCCAGCTGGACCGCGGGCATGATCGGTATGCTTGCCTCCGGTGTGGGCCTGCCCATCCTGTCCATCCTCATTCTGGGCAAGTGCGGTTCCGTGCAGAAGATCTCCGAGCATGTACACAAGAAATTCTACACCGTCTTTATCGGCATGATCATGATCCTCTGCTGTTGCGTCTCCATCCCCAGAACGGCGGCTGTGGGCATTGAGATGGGCCTGCAGGGCGTCTGGGGCGGCGCTCCCTATCTGGTCTCCGTCATCATTTACTTCCTGATCGCTTTCTTCTTCGCCAAGGACCGGGGCTCCGCCCTGGACAAGGTGGGCAAGATCCTGACCCCCGTCATGACGGTCATCCTTTTGATCCTGGTCATCAAGGGCGCCGTCAGCCCCATCGGCACGCCTGCCGAGCCCACGGTGGACAACGCGTTTTTGAACAGCTTCCTGGGCGGTTACAGCACCGGCGACGTGCTGGTGTCCTTCCTGATGGCCACGGTGTTCTTCAGCACCATCCGGAACAAGGGCTATGAGGGCGAGCAGCTGAAAAAGGTGAACCTGGGCGCCGGCCTGGTGGCGGCGGCCTGCCTGGCCATCATCTACGGCGGCCTCCTCTTCATGGGCGCCTGCGTCAGCGGGGAGTTCTCCTCTGACATCGGCAATGCCGAGCTGCTGCTGACCGTCATCCGCCGCAGCGGCGGACAGATCGCCATCTACGGCCTGTGCCTCTCCGTCATTCTGGCCTGCCTGACCACGGCCATCGGCCAGATCACCGCCGTGGCGGACTTCTTTGAAGCCGAGACCCACGGCAAGCTGCCCTACAAGATCCTGGTCATCATCGTCCCCGTGGTCACCACCGTCGTCGCCAGCTTCGGCCTGGACACCATCGTGAGCCTCACTTCCCCCTGGTTCTCCTTTACATACCCCATCGCCCTGGTGCTGATGCTGCTGGGCATTTTTGAGAAGTTCATCCCCAACGACGGCGGCTTCAAGGGCGCTACTTACTTCACCGTGGTGTATGCCTTCCTGGACCTGCCCGCGGAGTACGGCGTGCACATCGGCGTCCTGGATAAGCTGCTGGGCCTGATCCCCCTGTACAACTACGGCTTTGGCTGGGTGGTGCCCGCCGTGGCCGGCTTCATCATCGGCCTGGTCGTCTATCCCCAGCTGAGCAAAAAAGCACAGTAACCCGGTCATAATCTTTCGATCAATTTTTGCATAAATGGAGGGGTTTTCATGTCGATCCAAAAGAGTGATACGACCAAATATATCCACAGCGGCAACGGTGAGCTCTGCTATGAGCTGAACAAGGCCCTGACGGTGCCGGAAACATTCCCCATCTACCTGTCCTCCGCCTACATTTTCGATTCCATTGATCCCATCGACAAGATCTGCGACGAGGGTGCCCCGGGCTACGCCTATTTCCGTCTGGGCAACCCCAACGCCGACGCGGTGTCCAGCATCCTGGCGGAGGGCGACGGCGCCGAAAAGGGCCTGGTGTTCGCCTCCGGCATGGCGGCCATCACCACCTCCATCCTGGCCGTGGTGAAACCCGGCGACCACATCGTGGCCTCTCCCATCATTTACGGTGAGGCGTTCTATTTCCTGAAGTACGAGCTGAAGCGCTGGGGCGTGGAGACCACGTTCATCGACTTCAACACCCAGGATGTGGCGGACTACATGCGGCCCAACACAACACTGGTCTACGGCGAGACCATCGCCAATCCCCTGATGTCCGTGCCCGATATCCAGCACCTGGCGGATGTGGCCCACGCCCACGGCGCCAAGCTGTTCATTGACAACACCTTCGCCACCTCCATCATCGCAAAGCCCATGAAGTTCGGCGCGGACCTGGTCCTTTACAGCGCCACCAAGTACCTGGGCGGCCACGACGACCTGGTGGGCGGCGCGGTGCTGGGCTCTCAGGAGCTCATCAAGAAGATCAAGTTCTACCTGGGCCTGTACGGCTCCAACCTGGGGGCCACGGAGTCCTGGCTGCTGGCCCGCAGCCTGCGGACGCTGCCCCTGCGCGTGAAGAAAATGTCCGAAAACGCGCTGGCCCTGGCCAAGTTCTTCGAGTCCCACCCCAAGGTGGAGAAGGTGTATTACCCCGGTCTGGAGTCCTCTCCCAGCAAGGCCCTGGCGGATCAGCAGTTCGAGGGCAACGGCTACGGCGGTATGCTGTGCGTCAATTTCAAGGGCGGCATGGCGGAGATCAACAAGCTGATCCAGAGCCTGCAAATCGTGCGCTTCGTGCCCACGCTGGCAGGCGTCGGCACCACGCTGACCTATCCGCCCAAGGCCTCCCACCGGGACCTGAACCAGGAGGAGCTGGCCGCCATCGGCATTACCATGGGCCAGATCCGGCTCTCCTCCGGTCTGGAGGACACGGCGGACCTGCTGAACGATTTTGACCAGGCCTTGGCCAAGCTTTGATAATAGGAAGAATCCCGGCGGCATACCGGGCGGAAAAACAGGAGGTAGATAACAATGAGCCAGCTGAAACTGAAGCATCCGGAATTCGACCCCAGCAGTGTGAAGTTCGATACCGTGGAAGTGCACGGCGGTGAACCGCGGGATATGTACGGCGCCCTGATCCCCCCCATTTACCAGACCTCCACCTTCTACTTCGATTCCACGGACGACGCTGTGGAGGCCTGTGCCGACTACGCGGAGAGCTTTGCGTACAGCCGCATCACCAACCCCTCTCAGGATTATCTGGAGCAGAAGCTGGCCGCCCTGGAACACGGCAAAGGCGCCGTGGCCTATGCCTCCGGCATGGGTGCCGTGTCCGGCGCCCTGTTCGCCCTTTTGAAAAGCGGCGACCACGCCATCTTCACAAAGGCCAAATACTCCGGCACCGAGGACATCACCACCGACTGGCTGCCCCGGTTCGGCATCTCCTACGACACCTTTGACGCCGCGGACCTGAGCCAGCTCGAACCGCTCATCAAGCCCAACACCAAGCTCATCTACATTGAAACGCCCGCCAACCCCACCATGGTCCTGGTGGACATTCAGGGCGTGGTGGACATTGCGAAAAAGCACGGGCTGAAGGTCTTTGTGGACAACACCTTCGCCTCCCCCTACAACACGAATCCCCTGGACTTCGGCGCGGATGTGGTCATCCACAGCCTGACCAAGTACATCGGCGGCCACGGCGACCTGCTGGGCGGCGCCGTGGTCTCCAATGACACGGAGTTCCTCCGCCAGTGCCGCCTGGGCACCCTGATGCACTTCGGCTCCGTCATCGCGCCCTTCACCGCCTTCCTGGCCAGCCGCGGCCTGAAGACCCTGGGCGTCAGAATGCGGCAGTACAACGCCAACGCCCTGAAGATCGCCCGCTGGCTGGAGAACAACCCCAAGATCGAGACCGTCCGCTATCCCATGCTGGAGTCCAATCCCCAGTACGAGATCGCCAAGCGGCAGATGCGGGGCGGCAGCGGCATGATCAGCTTTGATGTGGTCGGCGGCCTGGAAGCAGGCAAGAAGTTCATCAACAGCCTGAAGCTCTGCACCCTGGCGGTCTCGCTGGGCGACACGGAGACTCTGGTGGAGCAGGCCGCCACCATGACCCACACCATGATCCCCAGGGAGACCCGGGAGGCTGCCGGCATCACCGACGGCATGATCCGCATGTCCGTCGGCCTGGAGGACCCGGACGATATCATCGCCGACCTCAAGCAGGCCCTGGGGGACTGACCTGTCTCACAGAGTCCGAGTCTTTCTTCCCTGCACATAAAAAAAGAAGCCTGGCCCATAGGGTCAGGCTTCTTTTTTATTTCCGCAAAAGCAAATAGCACTGGTATTCCGCAGCGGCAGGCACGGCCGTCAGCTCCGGCACCAGCACGCCCTCCTCCAGGCCGCCCGTCACCATGGCGTCCACCCGGTCCTCCACGGTGGGCACATAGATCCGGTCCAGCCGGGCCATCAGCGTGTTCCACAAATCGATGCCCGCGGTCTCGTCCACGCCCTCATTGCCCAGTACCGTCTCCGAAAGCTCCAGGGACAGCTTCACATTCCGGTCTCCCAAAGCCTCCTTCACCGCCGCCAGCAGGTTCGCGATCTGCTCCGTGTTGTAGGCAGCCTGGGTCTCGTAATTGGGATCAAAGCCGTAGGCGATCTTATCCAGCTTACCCACGGTGGGATACGTCAGGTCCGTCAGCAGGATCTCGTCAAAGCCCAGGTGCGCGCAGGCGCACACCAGGCGGGAAAGGTAATCCTTTGTGGCCTGTTTGGACGGGTCCAGCCAGTTCTCGTTGTTCCCGTCGTAAAAAATATAGCCGCCGGTATTCTTCAGGCCCATGGCCTCCACATCGCCTCGGGCAACGCCGCCGTCCCGCAGGCAGGAGATCCGGGCCACAGTGTACCATTCGCCTTCCAGCAAAGACGGCAAAACCTCCGCCGCTTTGGATGCCGTACCGGCCAGCGACGCGCCGGCCACCGCCGCCGCGTTTTCAAAGGGATAGCGCAGCTGGCCTCCGGATGCCTTCATGGTGACGCAAAAGGCGTTTTGCCCGCTGGCAGCCGCCAGCTCCGCCGGCCAGTCCGCCGGGTCGTCTCCCAGCTCCACTGCCTGAAGAAGGGACTTCTTTTCCTGCTCCTGAATGGTGATGTTCACCGGTTCCTCTTCCTCCGGCGGCAGGGACTCCTCTGTCTTTTCCGGAAGCACCAGTTTCGGCGTCCCCGTCTCATCATAGACGATGTATTTCTGCATCATCATAAAGCCGATGGATGCCAGGATGACCAGCACCAGGAGCACCGCCAGCACGAGCTTTCCCTTGGAGCTTCGGCCGCGGTAGCTATGATAACCTCTGGGGCCTGCCATCAGTTCACCTCGTTTCCTTTGTCAGAGAGGCGCTCAGCCCTCCAGGGCCATCATCTTGTCCACGCGGCGGGCGTGGCGGCCCCCCTCAAACTCTGTGGACAAGAACACCTCCACCATGCGCTCGGCCATGTTCTTGCCGGTGAAGCCGGCGCCGATGGCCATCATGTTGGCGTCGTTGTGACGGCGGGTCATCTCCGCCTCCAGGCAGTCGGCGCAGTGGGCGCAGCGGATGCCCTTGATCTTGTTGGCGGCGATGGAGATGCCGATGCCGGTGGTGCAGATGACGATGCCCTTATCGCACTTGCCCTCCGCCACAGCCCGGGCGGCAGCGGCGCCGAAGTCGGGATAGTCACAGCTCTCCAGACCGTAGCAGCCGAAATCCTCATATTCATAGCCCAGCTTCTCCAACACCTTGATGATGTGCTGTTTCAGCTCATAGCCGCCGTGGTCACAACCCAATGCAATTTTCATGGTGGAATCCTCCCGTTTTCTTAAAGTAGCATTATTATATGCCTGCTGATTTCAAAAATCAATCACAGTTCATGCCATACCGGCTCCATCCGCCGGAAGGTGCAGAACCGCCGGAAGCCGCACTGGCGCAGCAGCTCCTGCCGCTCCCGGATGGCACAGCCCACGTATTTCGTGCTATGGGCGTCGCTGCCCAGAGTGATGATCTCGCCGCCCAGCCGGCGGTACATCCGCAGCCACTTTTCGTCCGGCAGGGGGGTGTGGCCCCGGTTGGTGTTCAGCTCGATGCCCCGGCCCTTTTGGATGAGGATGCGGAGGATCTCCTCCACCTCGGCCTCAAAGCCGTCAAATGTCAGGTGAAAGCCCTTGTTTTCATTGAGATACCGCAGGGGCAGCGTCAGGTGGCCCAGAACAGAATAGGTCCCGTCCCAGTTTGCCAGCAGCCGCACCTGCTCCAGGTAATCGGCAATGCCCCGCCGGGCCGTGGCGTCATCGGCGGGGTCAAAGTAATAGAGGTCCTTGCAGTCATACGCCCTGGAGAGCATATGGATGGACCCAATGATAAAATCCAGCTCCGGCATGCCGGCCAGGAGCTTTTCCGTATGGGCAAAATTCCAGGGTGCGTCTCCCAGCTCAATGCCCAGCCGCAGCGTGATGCGGCCGTCCGCGGCGGCCCGGGCCCTGGCGAATTCCTCCGTCAGGGCCTGCCAGTCATAGGGCTCCCGGGGTTGGTCAGTGCCCCAGACGATGGGCTCCACATGGTCCGTGAAGCACAGCTCCTCCAGTCCCGCCGTGATGGCCGCCTCCGCCATATCCGCCATGGGCGCCGCGGCGTCCGGGGAAATGCGGGAATGGGTGTGGTAATCAGCCAGATACATGGCGGGCCTCACTTCTTAAACTTTTTGAAGAACTTTTTTCGCTCCTCATAGTTGCTCTCGCCCACGCTCTCCGCGAACTTCTTCAGTGCCTCTTTCTGCTCTTTGTTCAGGTTGCGGGGGGTCTCGATATAGACGGTGACGTACTGGTCGCCCCGGCCCCGGCCGTTGATGGAGGGGATGCCCTTGCCCTTCAAGCGGAATGTAGTGCCGGACTGGGTGCCCTCCGGCAGGGTGTACTTCACCTTGCCGTCGATGGTGGGGATCTCCAGCTCCGCGCCCAGGACCGCCTGGGTGAAGGTGATGGGCGCCTCGCACAGCACGCTGGTGCCCTCCCGGCGGAACAGCTCGTGGGGCCGCACCGTGATGGTGATGAGCAGGTCGCCTGCGGGGCCGCCGTTTTTGCCGGCGTTGCCCTGCCCCCGGATGGAGATGGTCTGGCCGTTGTCGATGCCCGCGGGGATGCTGGCCTGGATGGTCTTGCGGCGGCGGACGGTGCCGCTGCCGTGGCAGTCCTTGCAGGGCTGGTGGATGATCTGGCCCTTGCCGCCGCACTTGGGGCAGGGGGAGCTGGTGGCGAACACGCCCATGGGCGTCTGCCGCCGCACCTGCACCTGGCCGGTGCCCCGGCAGTCCGGGCACACCTCCGGCGTGGTGCCGGGGGCGCAGCCGTTGCCGTGGCAGGTCTCGCACTGCTCCATGCGCTCCACGGTGACCGCTTTTTCGCAGCCGAAGGCCGCCTCCTCAAAGCTGATGGCCAGGGACATGCGGATGCTCTCGCCCCGTTGGGGAGCATTGGGATTGGTGCGCCGTCCGCCGCCGAAGCCGCCGCCGAAGAAGCTGCCGAAAATATCGCCCAGGTCGCCGAAGTCAAAGTTGCCGTCGAACCCGGCGCCGGCGCCGAAGTTGGGGTCCACACCGGCGTGGCCGTACTGGTCATACCGGGCCTTCTTGTCAGGGTCCGACAGGACCTCATAGGCCTCGTTGACCTCCTTGAAGTGCTCCTCGGCGTCCTTGTCGCCGGGGTTCAGGTCCGGATGGTATTTCCGGGCCATTTTTTTATATGCTTTTTTGATCTCGTCCTCCGAGGCGCCCTTGGTCACGCCCAGGACCTCGTAGTAATCACGCTTGTTCTCTGCCATATTGAAAACTCCTCATATTCCGAAACGCCGTATCAGGGACAGGCGGCACGCGCTGTCCCTGATACGTTTTATGAGAGGGTCGCTCACTTGTTCTGATTCTCGTCCTCGTCCACGACCTTGTAGTCGGCGTCATAGTACTGGCCGCCCTGGGCGCCAGCGTCAGCGCCGGGCTGCTGGGCACCCGCCTGGGCGCCGCCCTGGGGGTTGGCCTGCTGATACAGCTTCTCGCTGACGGCGTAGAAGGCCTGGGTCAGCTCCTCGGTGGCAGCCTTGATGGCGGCGGTATCCTGGCCCTTCAGGGTCTCCTTCAGCTTGTCGATACCGGCCTGGACCTTGTTCTTGTCATCGGCGGGGATCTTGTCGCCCATCTCGGCCAGGGTCTTTTCGCTCTGATAGACCATCTGGTCAGCCTGGTTGCGGGTCTCCACTTCTTCCTTCAGCTTCTTGTCCTGAGCGGCATACTGCTCGGCTTCCTTCACGGCCTTCTCGATGTCCTCCTTGCTCATGTTGGAGGAGGAGGTGATGGTGATATGCTGCTCCTTGCCGGTGCCCAGGTCCTTGGCGGAGACGTTGACGATGCCGTTGGCGTCGATATCGAAGGTCACCTCGATCTGGGGCACGCCCCGGCGGGCGGGAGCGATGCCGTCCAGGTGGAAGCGGCCCAGGCTCTTGTTGGCGGCGGCCATCTCACGCTCGCCCTGGAGGACGTTGACCTCCACGCTGGTCTGGTTATCGGCGGCGGTGGAGAAAATCTGGCTCTTCTTCACGGGGATGGTGGTGTTGCGGTCGATGAGCTTGGTGAACACGCCGCCCATGGTCTCGATGCCCAGGGACAGGGGGGTCACGTCCAGCAGCAGCAGGCCCTTCACATCGCCGGTCAGCACGCCGGCCTGGAGAGCGGCGCCCATGGCCACGCACTCATCGGGGTTGATGCCCTTGAAGGGCTCGGAGCCGGTGAAGTTCTTCACGGCCTCCTGCACGGCGGGGATACGGCTGGAGCCGCCCACCAGCAGGACCTTGGAGAGGTCAGAGGGACGCAGGCCGGCGTCGGACATGGCCTGGCGCACGGGGCCCATGGTGGCGTCCACCAGGTGGGCCGTCAGCTCGTTGAACTTGGCGCGGGTCAGCGTGACGTCCAGGTGCTTGGGGCCGGTGGCGTCAGCGGTGATATAGGGCAGGTTGATGTTGGAGGTGGTCACGCCGCTGAGCTCGATCTTGGCCTTCTCTGCGGCTTCCTTCAGGCGCTGCATGGCCACCTTGTCGGAGGACAGGTCCACGCCGTCGGTACGCTTGAACTCGCTGACCAGGTACTTCATGATGCACTCGTCGAAGTCGTCGCCGCCCAGACGGTTGTTGCCGGCGGTGGCCAGGACCTCGATGACGCCGTCATCGATCTCCAGGATGGAGACATCGAAGGTGCCGCCGCCCAGGTCGTAGACCATGATCTTCTGGGACTGCTCCTTATCCACGCCGTAGGCCAGGGCCGCGGCAGTGGGCTCGTTGATGATGCGCTTCACGTCCAGGCCGGCGATCTTGCCGGCGTCCTTGGTGGCCTGGCGCTGGGCGTCGGTGAAGTACGCGGGAACGGTGATGACGGCCTCGGTGACGGTCTGGCCCAGATAGGCCTCGGCGTCCGCCTTCAGCTTCTGCAGGATCATGGCACTGATCTCCTGGGGAGTGTAAGACTTGCCGTCCACACTCACCTTATAGTCAGAGCCCATCTCACGCTTGATGGAGGAGATGGTGCGGTCGGGGTTGGTGATAGCCTGACGCTTGGCCACCTGGCCCACCATGCGCTCGCCGGTCTTGGAGAAGGCCACGACGGAGGGGGTGGTGCGATTGCCTTCCGCGTTGGGGATAACGACTGCCTCGCCGCCTTCCATGACGGCCACGCAGGAGTTGGTAGTACCAAGGTCGATACCGATTACTTTAGACATAAATAATTCCTCCTAAATCTATCGAAAACGTTTTTTGTTTACTCTTTTGTCAATTGGCCACCTGGACGATGGCATGCCGGATGACCTTGTCACCCAGCATGAAGCCCGCCTGGAACACCTGGGCCACCACGTTTTCGCCCAGGTTTTCGTCATCGATGTGCATGACGGCGTTCATCTTCTCCGGGTCAAAGGGCTTTCCCAGGGCCTCCATCTCCGTGACGCCCTGCTTTTGCAGGATCTCCTTGAACTGGGCAAAGATCATCTCCAGTCCCTTTTTGTGGGGGGAGTCCTCACCGCCCTCGCTGGCAGCGGCCCGCTCCAGATTGTCGTACACCGCCAAAAACGCGCTGATGGTGTCCGCCTTGGCGTCCTGGTACAGGGTGTCCTTTTCCTTGGTGGTGCGCTTGCGGTAGTTGTCGTACTCCGCGGTGAGGCGGACGAACTGGTCCTTCACGGATTCCAGCTGCTTGGCGGCCAGCTCGGCGGCCTCCATCTGCTGCTGGGTCAGGGTATAGGTCTTTTCTTTTTCCTTTTTCTTCTTGCTCTTGCCGGTCTTTTCCGCCGGCTCCTGGGCGGTCTGCTCCGCCTTGGCAGTCTCCTGCTCCGCCTCCGTCTGGGTCTCCGGCGTTTCCTCGGCAGTGGGCTGCTTCGTCTCTTCGCTCATTCCTTCGTATCCTCCTTCGGGGGTAATTCCTGTTTTCCGAACAGCCGTGTCAGCCCGTCGGCAAAGCCGGAGAGCCGCGCGGCCACAGACGCGTAATCCATACGGGTGGGGCCCACCACGCCGATGAGGCCCCGCATATCGTCGCCGATATCATAGCTTGCCACCACGACGCTGGTGTTTTTCAAGGCGTCGATGACGTTTTCCGGTCCGATGAGGATCTTCATGGGGCCGTCATCCGGCAGCGGCAGGTTTTCCTTGCTGTCCGTCATAAAGCTCATCAGCTGGTGGGCCTTGTCGGCGTCCCGGAACTCCGGCAGCTTCAAAAGCTCCTTGGTCCCCGCGGTGACGATCTCCCGCTGGCCGGCCTCTTCCAGGGAGTCCGCCGCGTAGGAAATGGTCTGGGACAGCAGCAAAAACAGCTGAGGCGGGATCTGCTCCGCCACATTCATGAGCCGGTGGTTCATCTCCGACGGAGAGACACCGGTAAAATGCCCGTTCAGCAGATTCACCAGGGTAGGCAGCTGGTCCAGGTCCACCTTCAGCTGCAAACGCAGCAGCTGGCTTTTCACCCGGTCGTCGCTCATCATCATGACCACGATGCAGCTGCGCTCATCCACCGGCAGCAGCTCAAAGCGCTTGGCGGTGAGGGTCTTGCGGCCGGTGACGCTCATGTAGGTGGGATAGTTCACAAAGGAGCTCACCGCCCGGCCCGCCTGGGAGAGGATGTGGTCCAGCTCCTCCATCTTCATTTGCAGGGATTGGTTGATCTTCTCCGTCTCCGCCAGGCTCAGCCGCTGCTGTTCCATCAGCTCGTTGACGTACAGCCGGTAGCCCTTGGGGGAGGGGACCCGTCCAGCGGAGGTGTGGGGCTGCTCCAGATAGCCCAGCTCCACCAGGTCCGCCAGCTCGTTGCGGATGGTGGCGGAGCTGACCTTGCCGCCCATCTCGGAGGCAATGGCCTTGGAGCCCACCGGCTCGGCGGTGCGGATATAATCCTCGATGACGACCTTCAATATTTTCTTTTTCCGGTCCGTCAGTTCCATCTCTCCGCTCCCGTTCGACCGTTGTTTTCAGGGGTTAGCACTCAATTCCCCTGAGTGCTAAAGCGAGTTTACCACCGTGGGAAAGTATTGTCAATGGATGCTTATAAACAATTTGTGAACAAACGGAAACCTGTTTTTGAACTTTTGCAAAAAGGGCCTGTTTTCCCGCCGTCTCCCGGTTTTCCGCCGACAAAAACGGCGGGCATCCGCCCGCCGTCTTCTCTTGTTTTCCCGCTCACCAGCGGAGCTTCCCCACCATCTGCCGGGGGACCAGTCCGGCCCTCCGCAGTGCCGGCAGCAGCGCCGCGAACAGCACCACCAGCAGCGCTGTCTGGAAGGGGAGCATGATGAGGTTTTTCCAGAAGCTGCCGGCAGCCATGACAGACCAGGCCTTTCCGTAGAGGATGGCGGACCACAAAGAGCCCAGCACCACATTTTGGATATTGGTCAGCAGCTTTGCCAGGAACACCCGCCGGATGTTGAGCTCCGCCCGGTACAAAAAGAGGGCATAGATCAACACGCCCAGCATGGTGGTGAGGGTGTAGCCGGGGAAGAAGGGGTAGCCGCCGCCTCCGGTGAGGAAAAAGCTGAGGATATCCTCGGAAAAGCCGAACACTACGCCCAGCACCGGGCCGCACACCAGGGCGCACAGTGCCCGGGCCAGGAAGCCCCAGGTGATCTTGGCGCCGCCGAACAGGGGCACGGAGGGGATGTGGCCCAGGACGACGCACAGGGCGATCATCAGGGCCGCAAAGGTCAGCTTCCGCAGGTCCCGGAGTTCCCGGGCGGCATCGCGCCAGTAGGCCGCGGAAAACGGATGGGGATAGAGAGACATAAAAATACCTTCCTTCTGTAAATTTCGGCAGTCCGGTACCGGAGCGCCGCACAGAGGAAGGTCTTGGCCGTATCCCATATGCGGCAGCGGGATGCGAAACACACACTGCAAGACCCGAAACGGTCCTTTCGTCCGAAAAACAACTCCCCGTTTTTCCGGCACTATTTCACACGTGTGTTCCTACTCTGCCTTTCCCCTCGGTGTACAAAGGGTATGATGCCATGATATGCCATTTGCAGGGAAATAGCAATAGAAAAGGTCCCCAAATCTTACGACTTGGGGACCTTTTTTCAGTGAAATATGCAATTATTCAGCCTTGGGAGCCTCAGCGGCAGCCTTGGCAGCAGCTTCCGCCGCGGCCTTGGCCTTCTCAGCCTGAGCCTTCTTGATGGCCTTGTACTTCTCCTTCTCCTCGGCGGTAGCCACAGGGGAGATGGCGTCACGGGGGCAGACCTTGGTGCAGAGCTTGCAGCCCACGCACTTGTCATAGTCGATGACGGCCACGCCGTTCACCACATGGATGGCGTCCTTCTTGCACTCCTTCTGGCACAGGCCGCAGCCGATGCAGGAGTTGGAGCAGACGCTCATGGCCGCCTTGCCCTTCTCCTGGTTGGCGCACAGCACGTGGACCTTCTTGGAGACGGGGACGGAGGTGATCAGGTGACGGGGGCAGGCCTTGGCGCAGGCCATGCAGGCGGTGCACTTTTCGGGGTCCACCACAGCGGCGCCGTTGGGGCCGATGCTCATGGCGCCGAACTGGCAGGCGGCCACGCAGGAGCCGAAGCCCAGGCAGCCGAAGTCGCACTCCAGGGGGCCGGCGGCCACCTTGGTGGCGGAGATGCAGTCTTTCACGCCCACATACTCAAAGCGCTTCTTGGCGTTGGTGCCGCCGTTGCAGCGGACGAACGCCACCTGGCGCTCGCCGGTGGGAGCGGCCATGCCCATGATCTCGGCGATGGCGGCGGCATTTTCAGGGCCGGCGGGAGCGCAGGCGTTGACGGGAGCGTCACCGGCCAGGATGGCGGCAGCGCAGCCGCCGCAGCCGGGATAGCCGCAGCCGCCGCAGTTGGCGCCGGCCAAGTGGCTCAAAATGGCCTCCTCGCGGGGGTCTTTTTTCACCTCGAAGATCTTGGAGGCGATGGCCAGGATCAGGCCGAACAAAGCGCCCAGCACACCCAGCAGGATCACAGCATATGCAATATTCATCTCAAACGCCTCCTTACCAGATCTTCAGGCCGGAGAAGCCCATGAACGCCAGGGCCATCAGACCAGCGGTGATCAGGGCGATGGGGAAGCCCTCAAACGCCTTGGGATACTCCGCGAACACCAGGCGCTCACGGATGCTGGCGAACAGCACGATGGCCAGCAGGAAGCCCAGGCCGCCGGTGATGCCGTAGACCACGGACTCAATGAAGTTGTAGTTGTTCTGGATGTTCAGCAGAGCGACGCCCAGCACAGCGCAATTGGTGGTGATCAGGGGCAGGTACACGCCCAGGGCGGTGTACAGGGTGGGCATTGCCTTCTGCAGGAACATCTCAATGAACTGCACCAGAGAGGCGATGACCAGAATGAAGGCCACGGTCTGCATATACTCCAGGCCCAGCTGCACCAGCAGCAGGTTCACCAGCCAGGTGATGGCGGAGGCCAGACCCATAACGAAGGTAACGGCCACGCCCATACCGACGGCGGTGTCGACCTTCTTGGAAACGCCCAGGAAGGGGCAGATGCCCAGGAACTGGGAGAAGATAAAGTTGTTTGCCAGAACGGCGCCCAGCGTGATCGCCAGGAGGTTAGTAATCTGTTCCATACGTTCCTATCCTCCTTATTTCTTAGACTTGGACAGTGCCCACTGCATGGCGGCGATCAGGCAGCCAAGCACCAGGAAGCCGCCCACAGGCAGGGTCAGCATACCGGCGGGGAACTGAGAGGGGATGATCTGGATGCCCTTGCCGCCGGCCAGCAGGCCGCCGCCGAAGGTGCCGGCGCCCAGCAGCTCGCGGATGATGCACATGGCCAGCAGGACCAGGGTATAGCCGATGCCCTGGAACACGCCGTCAAAGAAGGAGGCCACGACGCCGTTCTTGTAGGAGAAGGCCTCGGCGCGGCCCAGGATGATGCAGTTCACCACGATCAGGGGGATGAACACGCCCAGGGACTCGGCCAGAGCGGGGACGAACGCCTGCAGGAACAGGTCCACCATGGTGACGAAGCCGGCAATGACCACGATGAACATGGCGATACGGATCTTGTCGGGCACGATCTTGCGGATGGCGGAAATGATGATGTTGGACAGCGTCAGAATGACTGTAACAGCCAGGCCCATGCCCAGGCCGTTAAAGAACGATGTAGTGATGGCCATGGTGGAGCACATGCCCAGCACCTGGACCAGAACGGGGTTCTGATACAGGAGGCCATCCATAAACTGCTTCTTCAAATTCATAAGTGTTTGCTCCTCCCTTCTCAGCCCATGACGCCGGCCACAGCCAGCGCGGCATTGACGCCGGTGGTGACGCCGCGGCTGGACACGGTGGCGCCGGAGATGGCATCCACGTTCTTGCCCACGGACAGCGTGCCGTCAGCGGCGCTCTTGCCGATGAACTGGTCCAGGACGCCGTTTTCGTTGCTCATGACCTTGGAGCCGATGCCGGAGGTCTCAGAGTTCTTAACGATGGAAACGCCGGTAACAGCGCCCTCGGCGTCCACGCCCACCATCATTTCGATGTTGCCCTGAGAGCCGGAGGCCACGATCTTCAGCGCATAGCCGATGACACTGCCGCCGGCCTGCGCCTCATAAGCCTCGGTGATGGTGGCGCCGGCGCCGGAAGCGGCGGCGGTCATCTCGTCGGTCAGCTCCACCACAGCGGGAGAACCCTCCATTTCAGGCAGGACCTCCTGAATGGCCGCCGCGGTCTTGGTCTTGTTCTTTTCTGCGATGGGGCCCTCGGTGACGCTGTTGACCAGGCCCAGCAGGCCGGCCACGATCACGCAGGTCACAAACAAAGTCACGGTCAGCTTGATGATATACTTGGGGTCCATATCGACCTTTTCCTTGGTCTTGACTTCGTTGCTCATTTCGCAGCCGCCTCCTTCTTATCGGATTTTACGACGCCAAAGCGAGTGGGCTTCGTGTACTTGTCGATCAGGGCCACGCACAGGTTCATGACCATGATGGAGTAGCAGACGCCCTCGTTATAGGAGCCAAAGTAACGGATGAGCACGGTGAACAGGCCACAGCCGATGCCGAAGATCAGCTGGCCCTTCTTGGTGACGGGAGAGGTGGCATAGTCGGTGGCCATGAAGAACGCGCCCAGGAACAGGCCGCCGCCGAACACGCTGTACAGCATCCAGTCCACGCCGCTGCCGGCCTTGGGGAACAGGAGGGTCAGCACGGCCACGGTGGCGATGTAGGCCACGGGGGTCTGCCAGTTGATGACCTTGCGCCAGATCAGGTACACGCCGCCGATGAGCAGCAGCAGGGCGGAAACCTCGCCCAGGGAGCCGCCGGTCTTGCCCAGGAACATATCCACCACGGAATAGGTCTCCTTCAGGGTGGCAAAGCTGGCCTCCAGGTCGGCGCCGGAGCCCTTCATCATGCCCAGGGGAGTGGCGTGGGTGACCACGTCAGCCACGGAGCCCATGAGGGGCGCCTTGCCCGCGGCGGGGTCGATCCAGTGGGTCATGCTGCCGGCATAGCTGCCCAGCAGGAAGGCACGGCCGGCCAGGGCGGGGTTGACAAAGTTCTTGCCGATGCCGCCGAACAGCTGCTTGACCACGACGATGGCAAACAGGTCGCCGATGAGGATCATCCAGTAGGGAGTGGTCACGGGGCAGACGAAAGCCAGCAGCATACCGGTGACCACGGCGCTGAGGTCGCCCACGGACTGGGGCTTCTTCATGACATTGCGGTACAGCCACTCAAAGAACACGCAGCCCAGCACGGACACGGCGGTCAGCGTCAGGGCCTTCACGCCAAAGCACACCACAGCCCAGATGAGGGCGGGCACCATGGCGATGATCACATCCAGCATGATGGAACGGGTCGTCTCGGCAGCACGGATATGAGGATTGGAAGTGGCAATGAGCTTCAAATTCTTGTAATCCGTCATTTGTTCACAGCCTCCTTCTTCTCTTCCGCGGCCTTTTTGGCCTCTGCGGCGGCCTTATCGGCAGCCATCTTGTTCTTCACCAGCTGCTTGCCGGTCTTGAACATCTGAGTCAAGTGCATACGGGCGGGGCAGGCATACGCGCAGGCACCGCACTCCATGCAGTCCATGATGTGGGCGTCATTCAGCTCATCCACCATGCCCTTGGCGGCATACTGGTACATGAACAGGGGCTCCAGGTGCACGGGGCAGGCGGCAACGCACTTGCCGCAGCGGATGCACTGGGGATGCTCCACGGTCTGCTCCTCGTTCTCACAGAAGGCCAGGATGGCGCCGGTGCCCTTGGCCACGGGAATGTCGGCGGTGTACTGGGCCATGCCCATCATGGGGCCGCCGGCAATGAGCTTGTAAGTGCCGTCCTTCACGCCGCCGCAGGCATCCAGCAGGGCGGAGACAGGGGTGCCGATGGGGCACTCGATGTTCTTGGGCTCCACGATGCCGCTGCCGGACACGGTGACGACCTTGCGCACCACGGGCATACCCTGGGTGATGGCCCGGTAGATGCACATGGTGGTGTTGATGTTGAACACGGCGCAGCCGATGTTGGAGGGCAGGCCTCCGGGAGGCACCTGCTTGCCGGTGATGGCCTGGCAGAGCTGCTTCTCACCGCCCTGGGGGTAACGGCAGCGCAGGGGCTCCACCACCACGGGGGCGTTCTTCTCGGCGATGACCTTGTTCATGGCGTCGATGCCGTTTTGCTTGTTGTCCTCAACGCCGACGACGACCTTGTCCACGCCGAACATCTTTGCCAGATACGTGGCGCCGCCGATGATCTCCTCGGGGCGCTCCAGCATGGCGCGGTGGTCGCCGGTGATATAGGGCTCGCACTCGGCGCCGTTGATGATGACGGTGTCCACCTTGCCGATACCGCCGGAGATCTTCACGTGAGTGGGGAACGTTGCGCCGCCCATGCCCACGATACCGGCGTTCTTGACGATCTCCACCATCTCATCGACGGTGAGGGCGTCGGGGTCCGCGGGAGCCTGAACTTCTTCGCTGAGCTCGTCCTGGAAATCGTTTTCGATGACCACGGACACCATGTTGCCGCCCATGGAATAGGGACGGGGCTCAACAGCCTTGACCTTGCCGGAAACGCTGGCGTGGATGGGCGCGCCCAAGCCACGGAACTCGCCGATCTTCTGGCCCACCTTGACCTGATCGCCCACTTTCACAAGGGGGGTGCAGGGTGCGCCAAAGTGCATCGACATGGGAATGACCACCTCTGCCGGGGGAGCCAGCTGCTCGATGGCCTTTTCATTGGTCGCGGCCTTCATGTCATGGGGATGAACGCCGCCAAAGAAAGCTTGTGCCATTGTCTTCACCTCATTTTTACTCCTGATAGCGTCCAGGGCACATACCGGCTCCGTCCCGCCGGCACGCGGGCCGGGGCGCAATTCTGCCCTGGCGATACTACCACATACTGCGTTTGATTCTACACCTAAACTCGATTTTTGTCCAGTCTGTGAACGACAGATTTTGCGGAAATAAACCGTTTTTTTGCGGAGTAATTTGTGATTTTACACATTTTTCTCCGCCGCACCTTCCGCCCCGCGGGGCCGTTCTCTTGTCACGGGCAAAAAAGCATGATATAATGTCCAATCAAACATTCACTCCGGCCCGGACCGTGTACAGGACGGGCCTGCTGATTTTGGAGGCATTTACCATGATGGTGCAGCAAATCGACCGAAAACAACTGAAACGGGATTCCAGGGCGCTCCTGCGCACGGCCCAGGTCGCTCCCATGGCCATGACGGCCCTGTATCTGGGGCTTGTTCTGGTGCTGGACGCGGCGGACGTGGTGTCCGGCGGCAGCGCGGCCCTGGGGATCGGGAGCCTTCTGAGCACCTTTGTCTCCGTATTGACCTGGCTGGTGGGCATCGTGCTCTCCGCGGGCTTCGTGCTGTACTGCATGGCCATCCGCCGGGGGGAGCGGGCAGAGTTTTTGACACTGTTCGACGGCTTTTCCTTCGTGGGCAAGGTCATCGGCCTGAACATCGTCATTATGGTCTTCACCGCTTTGTGGTCCATGCTGTTCGTCATCCCCGGCATCGTGGCCGCTTACCGCTACCGCTTCGCCCTGTACAATCTCTATGAAAACCCAAGTATTGGCATCATGGAGGCCCTGAACATGAGCAAGCGCCAGACCACGGGCTACAAGATGCAGCTTTTCATGCTGGACCTGAGCTACTTCGGCTGGACGTTCTTGGCCTCCCTTCCCGCCGCCCTGCTGGAGTGGTGCGTGTCCTACCAGGAGCTTTGCTCCATTCTGGGCGCCGCCTCCGCCTCCGCCCTCATCACCTCCCTGCTGGCCCTGCCGGACCTCACCTGGATCTTCATCATCGACCTTTGGAGTCTGGCGGTGTCCCTGTTCTACCTGCCTGCCTACCAGTGCACGGAGCTGGGCTATTTCGACATCGCCAAGTCCACCTCCGGCGTGGGCTTCGGCGCGGAGCCGCCCCGGCAGGACGGCTGGAACGGCCGCATCCACCCCGATGACCTGGGCGGCTGGTAAGCCCCTAACAGCGTACAAGTCCCCGGCGGGTTTTAGAACCCGCCGGGGACTCTTTTGCGCTTCTTTACAGTTGGGGGAACTGGCGGCGAACGTAGCCGTTCTTTTTCAGGATCATGGCCAGCAGGGTGGACACCACCAAGCCAAAGGCCGCCTGGACCAGGTTGCTGGGGATGCCGGCGGCGCCGGCGGCCAGGCTGCCGGAGAGCAGGCCGTCATACAGGCAGTAGCCCACCACCATGATGGCCTCCGCCGCCACGCCGCATACCACCAGCGCCCAGTTCTTTTTGCCCAGGGCCCGGTACAGCAGCGCCGCCGTCAGCGCCATGAGGGCCTTGATGACCAACGTGCCGGGGACATAGACGGCATAACCGGACAGCAGGTCCGCCAGGGCGGGCCCGATGCCGCCGGCAACGGCGCCATAGACCGGGCCCAGCAGGTAAGCGCCCAGCAGCACCACCGTGTCGCCCAGATTCATATAGCCGCCGGTGGGGGAGGGGACCATCAATACCCGGGTGGCCACGTAGCCCAGCGCCGCGAACAGCGCCGTCATCACCAGCAGCTTCGTCCGGTCATAAGCGGCCGCGGTATGGCCTTCCATCGTCTTTTCCATGTGTTTTTTCTCCTTTCGGGTGTGTTTCGATGTTGCCATCATATGCCATATGTGATATGATTGAAATATCCAAAACCGGAATTTTTTATAAGGTCAGAAGGAGGGCGGCATATGCTGACTTATTCCATGGAGGAGCGGGGCGGCCTGCCCTTATACGAATACCTGTACCGCTGCATCCGGGGCGACATCCTCAGCGGCACCCTGGCCGCCGGGGAGCGGCTGCCCTCCAAGCGGCGGCTGGCGGAGCACCTGCAGCTGTCCGTCATCACCGTGGAGGGGGCCTACCAGCAGCTGGAGGCGGAGGGATATGTGTACACCCAGCCCAAGCGGGGCTTTTTCGTTGCCCCGGTGGAGCGGCTGGCGGCGCCCCCGGCGCCGGAGCCTTTGCCGCCCCAGCCGGAAAAGCGTGTCTGGCGGCTGGACCTGAAAAGCAACCAGGTGGATGTGACCTGCTTCCCTGTCTCCACCTGGGCCCGGCTCACCCGCCAGGTCCTCAGTGAGGGCGGCGAAGCCCTGCTGCGCCCCGTGCCCCACCAGGGCCTGGACGCTCTGCGGCAGGCCATTGCCGACGATCTGCGGGACTACAAGGGCATGGCCGTGTCCCCGGAGCAGATCATAGTGGGCGCCGGTGCGGAATATCTGTATCTTTTGCTGGCACAGCTGCTGGGTCCGGAGGCGGTGTTCGCCGTGGAGGACCCGGGCTATCCCAAGATCCGCCAGGTGTACGGCAAGTGCGGCGCCGTGTGCCGGCCCGTGCCCCTGGACCACCGGGGCATGGACATCGCCGCCCTGACGGCCTCCGGTGCCAGCGTGGCCCATCTCTCTCCCTCCCACCACTATCCCACCGGCCTGGTAACGCCCATCGGCCGGCGGCAGGAGCTGCTGCGCTGGGCCCGCCAGCGGGACGGCTTCATCATCGAGGACGACTACGACAGCGAGTTCCGCTTTTCCGGCCGTCCCATCCCCACTCTGCAAAGCATCGACCGGGAGGGCCGGGTCATCTATATGAACACCTTCTCCCAGACCATCTCCCCCTCCATGCGCGTGGGCTTCATGGTGCTGCCGCCCCGGCTGCTGGAGCGCTACCGCCGGGAGCTGGATTTTTACGCCTGCACCGTCCCCGCCCTGGAGCAGCACGTGCTGGCCCGGTTCCTGGACCAGGGCTACTATGAGCAGCACCTGTCCCGGATGCGCAAGGAGTACCGCCTCCGCCGGGGCCGGGTATTGGAGGCTTTCCGGGCCAGTCCCTTTGCCAAGCGCGTCACCATTGCCGAGCAGGGCGCCGGGCTCCACTTCCTGCTGCGGCTGAAAACGCCCCTGTCCGACGAGGACCTGCGCCTGCGGGCGGAGGAACACGGCGTCCGCCTGGGCTTTTTGTCGGAGTACGCCGCCGTGCCGGACCCGGCCCATGCCCACACGCTGGTGGTGAACTACGCCGGACTGGACGCGGAAAAGCTGCCGGAGGCCATGGCCCTTTTATCGGAGGTCTTCGCGTAAAAAAAGGAGACATAGCCTTTGGCTATGTCTCCTTTTTATGCGTTCAAATATCCCGGCGGCCCTCCAGGGCCCGCATGAGGGTGGCGTCATCGGCAAACTCCAGGTGTCCTCCCACAGGGATGCCGTAGGCCAGACGGGTCACCCGCACATCAAAGGGCTTCAGCAGCCGGGCGATGTACATGGCGGTGGCCTCGCCCTCCGTGTCCGGGTTGGTGGCCATGATGACCTCCTGCACGTCGCCCTTGGCCACCCGCTCCACCAGGGACTTGATGGCCAGGTCGTCGGGCCCCACGTGGTTCATGGGGGAGATGACGCCGTGGAGCACATGGTAGTGGCCATTGTACTCCCGGCTGCGCTCAATGGCCGCCACGTCCCGAGGGTCCGCCACCACGCAGATGGTGGAGCCGTCCCGCTTGGAGGAGGCGCAGATGGGACACAGGCCTCCGGCGGTGAAGTTCTGGCACACCGGGCAGCAGGTGACGCTGTGCTTGGCGTCCAGGATGGCGTCGGCAAACTCCCGGGCCTCCTCCTCGGGAAGGCCCAGCACGTAAAAGGCCAGGCGCTGGGCGGACTTGCCGCCGATGCCCGGCAGCCGGGCAAACTGCTCCACCAGCTTTTCCAGCGGTGCGGGGAAGTACTCCATGCTTCGTTGCTCCTTTAATTGCCGCCTCCGGCAGGCAATTGAATTTCAATGATTTTCGCCGCGGCGTGTACGTGGCGAAAATACCCCGACCTGTGCGCCCTTGGGGCGCACACACCAGTGACCGATGTCACTGGTGGTGGGGTGGTTAGGAGGGGAGCCCGCTCCCCTCCTAAGCGGTCACGCTAGATCCATGGCGAACAGGGCCGCCGCGCCGCCGGTGTGGACGAACAGAATATCGCCCCGGCCGCCGAGGCCGCCCTCTTGCAGCAGCTTCAGCATCCCGCTCCAGGCCTTGCCGGTGTAGACGGGGTCCAGCAAAATGCCCTCCAGCCGGGCCAGCTCCTGGATGTACGGGGTGTCCTCCGGGTTGGGGATGGCATAGCCCTGACCCACATGGTAGACCATTTGGAAGTCACCGGGGACCCGCTCCAGACCACAGCCCATCAGGTCCGCCGCGCCGGCGGCCAGCTGGGGGACGATGTCCTCAAAGGGGTCCGTGTCCACGCCGATGCCGGTGAGCTGCACATGGGGCAGGTACCGTCTGGTGCCCAGTAGCAGTCCGGCGGTGGTGCCGCCGGAGCCGGTGGCGGAGACGATGTGGCCCAGGCCGGCGCCATAGTCCGGCAGCTGCTCCGCTATCTCCCGGACACAGTCCGCATAGCCCAGAGCGCCCAGGGGCGTGGAGCCGCCCACAGGGATGTGGAAGGCCTTGCGGCCCTCCTGCTCCAGTTCCTCACCGAGGCGGTCCATCTCCGCGTAAATGTCCTCATAGCTGTCCGTATCCACAAAGCGCACCTGGGCGCCGTAGATGTCGTTCAGGACCAGGTTGCCCTTATGCTCCGTGACGCCCCGCTTTTTCAGCAGCAAAATGCACTGCATGCCCAGCCTCGCCGCGCAGGCGGCGGTGAGCATGGCGTGGTTGGACTGGGCGCCGCCGGTGGTGAACACCGTGTCACAGCCCTGGGCCCGGGCCTCCGCCAGCAGGTATTCCAGCTTGCGGACCTTGTTGCCGCCCAGGGCCACACCGCACAGGTCATCCCGCTTCACCCAGATGCTGCGGCCGTATTTGGCGCTGATGTTCTCCAGCTTGTAAAGCGGCGTGGGGTACACGCCCAGGTGCAGCTTCTCCCGCATCCGGTTCACCCCCTCAGCTCCGCGATGCGGGCGGGGATATCCGCCGCCTTGTACACGGCGCTGCCCGCCACCAGCACGTTGGCGCCGGCGTCGATGCAGGTGCGGCAGGTGTCCGGCGCCACGCCGCCGTCCACCTCCAGCTCGCAGGCGGGGTTCTTCTCATCGATGTAGCCTCGGATAGCGGTCACCTTGGGCATCATGTCCGCCATGAACTTCTGGCCGCCGAAGCCGGGCTCCACGGTCATGACCAGGATGAGCTCCACCTTTTCCACATAGGGCAGCACCGCCTCGGCAGGGGTGCCGGGCTTCAGGACCACGCCGGCCTTCTTGCCCTTGGCGTGGATCTTGTCGATGGCGGCGTGGATGTTTTCCGCCGTGTCGGATTCCAGGTGCACCGTCACCAGGTCGGCGCCGGCGTCACAGAACCGCTCCACATACCGCACCGGCTCCACGATCATCAGGTGCACATCCAAAAACATGTCCGTCACCTTCCGGATGGACTGGACCACAGGGATGCCAATGGAGATGTTGGGCACGAACACGCCGTCCATCACGTCCACATGGACGTAGTCGGCGTCGGCGATGCGGTGGATATCCCGCTCCAGATTCGCAAAATCAGCGGAGAGGATGGACGGTGCGATTTTGACCATAAAAAGCTCCTCTTTTCTGTCAGCGGGGCGCGAACAGGACCCTTGCGGCAAACAGGCGGAAGTGGCGGCGGCCGCCGCCGCCGCATAGGATGGCGCAAGCGGCTGGGCGTTCCCCCTGTTCCCCGCAGCGTCCGCCCCCGGGCCGGGGCGCCGCCGCTTTTTTTAGATAGGGAGCCGGTGGGTCCGCCCGCCGGCTCCCATTTGATTGCCATTAGTGTACCAAACTCCCGTTTCAAAAGCAACCGCCCTCCCTCCGGAAATTATTTTTATTTTGTTGCAAATATCACTTGTATCATTAAAACATTATGATATTCTAATATTGAAATTTGAACGAGGGCGGTGAGACCCGTGGAAAACCGGATAGACTATACCGCGAAGGCGTCGCTGCTGAAGGCCCTGTCCAATCCCGTGCGCCTTCAGATCGTCCACAGCCTGCTGCGCAGCGGCTGCCACAACGTCTCCTGCATGGAGCAAAGTACCGGCATGTCCCAGTCCTGCATCTCCCAGCACCTGCAAAAGCTGCGCTCCGCCGGCGTGGTGACCGCCCGCCGCAGCGGTAACGAGGTCTATTATTCCGCCGCCTCCCCGGAGGTGGCGGCGCTGGTGGCCTCTTTATTCGGAGAGGAGGCGGACAGCTATGTCTTTTGAGATCCTGGTGATCGGTGGCGGCCCCGCGGGCCTCTCCGCCGCCCTGAACGCCCACGCCCGGGGCAGGAGTGCCCTGGTGGTCTCCAATCCGCCGGAGGAAAACCCCCTGTGGAAGGCGGGGCGGGTGGACAACTACCCGGGGCTTCCCGGCGTCTCCGGCAGGGCCCTGCTCTCGGCCATGCGCCGCCAGGCGGAGGAGGCCGGCGTGGAATTTGTCACAGGCCGTGTCCTCAGCGCCCTTCCCATGATGGGCAGCTGGTTTATCAGCGTGGGGCAGGAGATGTACAATGCCAGGGCTGTGGTGCTGGCCACCGGCGTGGCCCGGGGGAAGAAGTTCCCCGGTGAGGCGGAGTTTTTGGGCCGGGGCGTCAGCTACTGCGCCACCTGCGACGGGATGCTGTACCGGGACCGGCCGGTGGCGGTGGTGGGCTTTTCCGACTCCGCCCGGCGGGAGGCCGACTTCCTGCGGAGCATCGGCTGCGCCGTCACCTACTTTGACCGGCCCAAACGCTGTGTCATCCAGGGCGGCCAGGCGGTGGAATCCATCACCTGCGACGGGCAGAGCGCCGCTGTGGATGCGGTATTCCTGCTGCGGCCCACCATGGCGCCCACGGACCTGTTCCAGGGGCTGGCGGCGGAAAACGGCTATGTGACGGTGGACCGCCGCATGGCCACCAACCTGCCGGGCCTGTTCGCGGCGGGAGACTGCACCGGCGGTCCCCTTCAAGTGGCCAAAGCGGTGGGGGAGGGCCTCATCGCCGGTCAAAGCGCCGCCGCGTTTTTGTCCGCGGCGGAACAAAAACAAGCGTGAGCAAACTTTAAAATATGTAAAGGAGATATCACAATGGCAGTCAAGCATTTGAAAACGGAAGAATTTGTCGCCGCCGTGGACGCGGCTCCCCTGGCAATGGTGGATTTCTGGGCCTCCTGGTGCGGTCCCTGCAAAATGCTCTCCCCGGTCATCGAGGCCATCGGCGAGCAGTTCGACGGCAAGGTCCTGGTGGGCAAGGTCAACGTGGACGAGGAGCCGGCCCTGGCCGCCCAGTTCGGCGTCATGAGCATCCCCACGGTGGTGTTTTTGAAAAACGGCCGGGAATTCGACCGGAAGGTGGGCGTCATGCCCCCGGACGCCTTTACCTCCGTTCTGGAAAAGAACCTGTAAACAAGCGAAGCCGCCTGTCCCGCTGGGACAGGCGGCTCAGCTTGCCGAAAAGGCTTTTCGGCAAGCTGAGCAAGTTTTTCAGGACTTTTTGAAGTCCTGAAAAACTTATATTTCAAACGAAAGACACCCCTCCTGGGTTTCTTTCGTAACTATCTTCCTTCCCGCTATATATGGTTTGCGGGTCTATCGACCAGTTGAAAAGCCGCCTGTCCCGCTGGGACAGGCGGCTTTCTGCTTTCCGCGCACCGCGCAAAACCGCGGGGCACCAGTTGGTGCCCCGCGGTTTTATATGTGCTTATGCGGCTGAACGGATCAGCACTTCTCGAAGACGGTGGCAACGCCCATGCCGCCGCCGATGCACAGCGTGGCCAGGCCCTTCTTGGCCTCGGGACGCTTCTGCATCTCATGCAGCAGGGTGACGATGATACGGGCACCGGAAGCGCCGACGGGGTGGCCCAGGGAGATGGCGCCGCCGTTGACGTTGACCTTGCTCATATCGAAGTGCAGCTCACGGGCCACGGCGATGGACTGCGCGGCGAACGCCTCGTTGGCCTCCACCAGGTCGATGTCCTCGATGGCGACGCCGGCCTTCTTCATAGCGGCGCGGGAAGCGGGCACGGGGCCGACACCCATGATCTTGGGATCGACGCCGCCCTGGCCCCAGCCGATCAGCTTGGCCATGGGCTTCAGGCCGTACTTCTCCACAGCCTCGCCGGAAGCCAGCACGATGGCGGCAGCGCCGTCGTTGATGCCGGAGGCGTTGGCGGCGGTGACGCGCTGGGTGCCCTTGTCCTCGGCGTCCTGCGCGCCGGTGACCTCAAAGGTGTGCACGACCTGGGGGTTGGGGGACTCGGGGCCCACGGGGAAGGCGCCGCGCAGCTTGGCGATGCCCTCGGCGGTGACGCCGGCCTTGGGGAACTCGTCCTTCTTGAACTCCACGATGTCCTTCTTGACCTTCACGGGCACGGGGACGATCTCATCGTCGAAGCGGCCGGCGGCCTGCGCGGCCTCGGTCTTCTGCTGGGAAGCGGCGGCGAACTCGTCCTGCTCCTTGCGGGTGATGCCCCAGATGTCGTTGATGTTCTCGGCGGTGGTGCCCATGTGATAGTTGTTATAGGCGTCCCACAGGCCGTCCTTGATCATGGTGTCCAC
>SFDT01000054.1 GCA_004558115.1 Clostridiales bacterium
GTAGCCGTAGGGGGCGGCGCCCAGGGTGGCGGCGGTGAGTTCGTTTCTGCCGTTGTAGCTGAAGCTGTCGCTGCGGGCGGGTTCCGTTCCACGCTGCTGGGTGCGGGTGACCGGGCGTCCCAGGGCATCGCAGCTCTGGGTCCGGGAGACCAGCACGGTTTCCCCCAGGCGGCAGTCTATCCCGGTGATCAGATTACGCCGCTGTTCGTAGGCAAGTTCCCGGACGATGCCGTCGGGCATCGCGAGGCTGGAGAGCAGGCTGCTTCCCGCCAGATAGCCGTAGGCGAAGCTTTGCTCCGTTCCCCCGTGCCTGATTCCGGCGCTGGCCAGCCTTCCGTCGGCTTCATAGCCCTGGCTGGCTTCCTGGAGGACGTCGGTTCCCTGTTTCAGGGTATAGCCGGAGGAGCGTCCGTAAGTGTCGTAGTGTTCCTGGAGCTGGTAAGAGCTCCCTCCGATGGTGATGCTGTCGGTGTCCGGTTCGTTGCAGGGGGTGTACGTGAGGACGCGCGAGCCGGAGGCGTCCGTGACCTGGGTCAGCTGGTTGAGGTGGTTGTAGGCGTACTGGATGCCGGGCGTGGAGTCGCTGTAGGAGACGGAGTTGTTGACCCCCTTTTTCAGGTTGTAGCCCCAGGTGGTGACCACCCCCCGCGCGTCCGTGAGCGTGGATTTGAAGTTCAGGGCATTGTAGGCGGTGTCTTCATGGGTGCCGTCCGCCCAGGTTTTGCGGATGAGCAGGCCCGTGGCGTCATCGTAGCTCCACGTAGTGACGTCCCCGTCCGTGCGTCCCGTGGGGTCGGCGGTGATGTCGCCCGCGTCCTCCCGGAACGTGGTGAGGCTTATCATCCTGTCCGCCTCGTCGTAGCCGAAGAGCAGGGGCTGGGCCCCCGTTCCCCATTGCGCCGTGTTGCGGCCCCGGAGGTCGTAGCCGTAGCAGGTCGTGTTGCCCAGGGCGTTGGTGACGACGGCAGGCTGGTCAAACCAGGGGCCGTAGGCGGTAGAAGTCGTGTTGCCCGCCGCGTCCGTCACCGAAACGGTGCGCCCGGCGATATCGGTGTGCGTCGTGGTCGTGTTGCCCCGGCCGTCCGTGCTGGCGTAGATGACGCCGGTTTCCGTGTAGGCGCGGGTATGCGTGGCCGTGACGCCCGCATGGTCCGTTTGCGTGGTGGTGAACCCGTCAATGACCGTGGCCGTTGCTATGACATTGGAAGTGGGAATGCTGCTTTTCTGCGTCCGGACGGCGCCCGGGCCGTATTCGCTCCATTGTTCGGAAGCGTTTCCCCTGGGGTCGATGGAAATGACTTTGCTTTCCAGCGTGGGCGAGAGGGAGGAAGCCAGCGTTTTCTGCGTTTCGTCGTAGGTCGTTCCCCGGCTGTTGTTCCTGGTCGCCGTAACAACGCGGTATACTTCATCCCGGGCCTGTTCCACGCCGTAGCTCCACGTGGTGATGCGCGAGTTGGACACCGTAGCCGGATCGGCGAGTTTCCAGGTTTCTTTCGTTTTGTTGCCGAAGGCGTCGTATTCCCACAGGGTCGGGGCCATCGTCGTGGCCGCATTGCCCGCGTCCGTCTGCGTTTTGGTGAGCTGCCCCCTGGCGTTGTAGGTGTTCCTCGTGTAAATGACTCCGCCGACGGTGTTGGGGACGCCCGTGCGCAGGGTTTCCCCGGCTCCGTTGACAATACTGCGCTGCAGCTCGGTTTGCGTTTCCCCGGAGACGGCTTTCGTGAAGGTCCTCACACCGTCGCTGACCAGGTCGATGGCGTAGATGACGTGCCGCTGCCCCGTGCCGGATTCTTCCATCACCGTTCCGTCCGGCGCGCTGCGCGTGATGAATGTAGCCCCGGAAGGGACGGTTTGCGTGACCGTCAAGCCGTCCTGGCTGTAGGCGCAGGTAGTGACCCGGCCCAGGACGTCCGTAGAGGAAGTCATCCTCCCCAGCAAGTCGTACTCCGTGCTTTCTTGGGTAGTCATCGCCCCCGTGTCTTGACGCGTGGAGAGCACGCGCCCTGCCGCATCCCGGGCGTAGGTGGTGATGGTTTCCGGCGTGATGACGGTTTCCCCGTCCATCACGGCGGAACGCGTGACTTCCACCAGTTGGCGCGCCGTGCCGTAGGCGTAGTCCGTCCTGATGCCGTTTTCATCGATTTCCCACAGCAGGCCTCCGTCGCACATCAGTTCGCGTTCCGTGAGCCGGCCGTTGCCCGCCGTCCGCTTCACCCACCGGTTCTGCGTGTCAAATTCGTAGACGGCGCTGCCCGTGAGCGCCCATTGCCCGGTGGAAAGCAGGAGGTAGTTTTCTTCCCTGACGCGCTGCCCTTCCGCCGTGATCCAGGTGACGGCGCGCGTGCTTTGTCCCGGCACGGCTTCTCCGTTGATGCGCGTTTCCACCGTTTCCGTGTAGAGGGCGCCGTGCTCCGTCGTGGCCGCGTAGTCGTGCCACGTTTGCACGCCGTCGAGGTCCCGGCTGAACCGCGTGCGTCCGCGGGCATGGATGTTGGCGGCTCCGGCCAGCCATTGTTCCTCCGCCGTCAGGCGCGTGCCCGCCACACCCAGGCCCGTGACCCGCCGTTCCGTTCTTTTGATGTGGTTGGCCGTCGTGTATTTCCAGGTGGTGGATGTCAGCGTTTTGACGTGTCCTTCCAGCGGAAGCAGGTCTGCCGTTTCCGTGGCGGGTTCGTTGCTGAAGTCGGCTTCTCCCGAACAGGCGTAGGTGTAGCGCGTGATGCGCCTGCCGCTTTCCGCCCACGGTTCGTCCCGGCTGAGCGGGCGGCCGTAGAGGTCATAGGCGTAATGAGTCTGGCTGCCGTCCGGGGCCGTTTCCGTTCTGAGCCGCCCGCACTGGTCGTAGGCGTATTGCGTGGTTTGCTCCTCCGGGCTTCCGTAGCCTTCCGCCAGCGTGAGCAGCAGGTCGCCCACGTCCGTGGTCTGGTAGATGGCGCAGGTGCGCGCCGCCACGATTCCGTTTTTGGAGATTTCCGTGACCAGCTGCCAGACCGAGTTTTCCGGTTCCAGCTCCGTGCGCGTGCGGAGGGTCGTGAGGGCGTCTTCCCCCGTGCCCTGCCGCATGTTCCACGCCAGGCCGTCGTTCCACCAGGTGACGGCGTAGGGCTGCCTGGCAGGCGCCTGTTCCGTGATGGTGAACTTTTCCTCAGCATCCAGGGAAAGAATAAATGTTTTCAAGGGAGCGCCCGTAACGGTATAAAATCCCTGTTCGTCCGTTCCGGTGATTTGTCCAGGCGTGTAGAGCGCGATGACGTAACCCGTGGAGGTGACGTTTTCCACGTTGAGCAGGCCGTCCCACAGGTTCCAGATTTGCCTCAGCGAGCCGTTTTCGGCATATTTGACGTCCAGGTAAGCGGCGGCATTGGAAATAACCTGCCTGTCCGCCGTCGTGTAGGAGAGAAGTTGTCCCGTTTCCGCCGAGAAGAGGTATTGGCTGCCGTCTTCCACCACCCAGCGCAGGCAGGATTGTCCTTCCGCCGTGGCCAGCGCCGCACGCCCTCCGCCCGACGTGTCCACCCCGATGGGCAGCACGGACCCGTCCGTGTAGCAGCGCATGGCAATTACCCGGTCTCCCTGCACCAGGTTGAACCGCACTCCCGGCGCAATGCCCCCTTCCGGCACGTCCAGACGGCTGTTCAGGGGATGGTTGTAGGCCAGCGAGGAGGGGCTTTCCAGGCCGGAGACGTTTTGTTCAGCCCTCAGTTCCACCCTTCCGGCCGGAAGGCCCCCAAGTCCACGGAACGCTCCGAAGTTGCAGGACCAGTACATCAGCGTGGCCGTGCTTTCCGCCGTCACGCTGCACCCCGCCGAGCTGTAGTTTCCCAGGACGCCGCTTTCCATGCCCGCCTCAGGGCCCGACCGGGCCTGCGGCGGGGAAGGCGGCGTTCCGCCGCTGTTGTCGCACGTGTCTCCCTCGCAGGGACACGGTTCGGGTTCTTTCCTGCCCCCCGGTTCCGTCGGCACCACGTCGATGCTGTAGTTGCAGATGGAGGTGTTGCCGCTTGCCGGATTGTAGTCGATGTTGGTCTGGCTGACTTCCCAGCTGTAGGCGCCGGAGGGGAGCTGCGCCCCGCCGGTCCCCGTGTGGTATTTGTGCCCGCCCTGCTCGCCCGCCGTCTGCGGGTTTTCTTTCAGATCCACCTGCGCCACCACGTTGCCGCCGGAGTCCTTTACTTCCAGGCTTCCCCAGTCGTCCACCCCAAGGAAGAGCGAGCAGGTGCCGTAGAGCTTTTTGCCCTCCGCCCCTTCCGGGATGGTGAATGTCCCGTGCGCGCTGTGCCCGTCCGCCGACGTGCTCGGCGGCCCCACGGTTCTTTCCCCATGGATCCGGATCGCTTCAAACGGTAGCGGATCGGGCTCCGGAGCTGCCTCCATGCCCCGCCTGCCGACGCTGCCGCCGGCTCCAAAGTACCATTTCCGGTAGCCGGGAACGGCAGAACGATGAGGGGGATTCATCAGGTATTCAAGAGTTAGTATTGATAATGAAATTAGAAGAGAACAACCCTCTATTATTATTTTCGTAGTAGCATTATTCAGATTTAGCGTCAATAAGAATTTATTTGAAAAATTTCTGTTATTTTAAGAACATGAGAATTTATTCCATGAGAAAATAATATTATAATTCTTACGTTCAGTGCATTCCCTTAATAGACATCAATGTTGTCTGTTTGTTAGAAAATGTTTTCCTCTCATGCTGAGCCCTTGACAGGAGGCCATCCCTTCCGGGCATCAGTCTAATTCCTGTAATCAATATTTTTCT
>SFDT01000017.1 GCA_004558115.1 Clostridiales bacterium
CCGCAAGAATGCCATGTTCCTCAATAATGATTGATCTCCACCTCAGCGCATTCGCGCCAAGGTGGAGATTTTTATACGCTGTTAGAATTGACGCTTACGGGAAGAGCAAAAGAAAACCCTGCAGCCATTGCGGTTGCAGGGTTTCTTGGTGGTGGAGACGAAGAGGATCGAACTCTCGACCTTACGGATGCGAACCGTACGCTCTCCCAGCTGAGCTACGCCCCCATTTGCCGCCGATATTTCAGCGGCAAATAATATTATACCATAAATTCTTGAATTGTAAAGAGCGATTTTTTCTGGAAATCGAAAATTTTTGGTTGCCAATTGTATCGAGATATAGTAAAATAAATAAGCTATTGATTGAAAGTCCTCCGCAAGCAGCTGCGGAGCCGGTCTCGCGCAATGTAACCCCGCGAACCATGTCAGGCGGGGAACCGAGCAGCATTAAGCGGGATGTTCCATGTGACGCGAGGGCGCCGGTTCCGCAGCTGCATACGGAGGACTTCCCATATCTCAAGGAGGTCCCTATGTATCAGGCCCTGTACCGAAAATGGCGGCCCAAGACGTTTTCCGACGTCATCGGCCAGTCCCATATTACCGAGACCCTGCAAAAACAGGTCGCCGAGGGCCGCACTTCCCACGCCTACCTCTTTACCGGCACCCGGGGCACCGGCAAGACCACCTGCGCCAAGATCCTGGCCAAGGCCGTCAACTGCGAGCACCCGGTGAACGGCGACCCCTGCAACCGGTGCGCCAGCTGCCTGGGTATCGAAAACGGCAGCTTTCTGGATGTGCTGGAGCTGGACGCCGCCTCCAACAACGGCGTGGACCAGGTCCGCGCCCTGCGGGACGAGGCCATCTACTCCCCGGCCAACGTGAAAAAGCGGGTGTACATCGTGGACGAGGTCCACATGCTGTCCACCGCCGCCTTCAACGCCCTGCTGAAAATTCTGGAGGAGCCGCCGGAGCATCTGATGTTCATCCTGGCTACCACGGAGCTGCACAAGGTGCCCGCCACCATCCTCTCCCGGTGCCAGCGGTTCTCCTTCAAGCGCATCACCCCCCAGGACGTGGCGAAGCGCCTGGCCTACGTGGCCGGGCAGGAGGGCATCGACCTGACCGCCGACGGCGCGGAGCTGCTGAGCCGCCTGGCGGACGGCGCCCTGCGGGACGGCCTTTCCCTGCTGGACCAGTGCGCGGCCGCCGGCGGCACCATCGATGCCGCCGCCGTGCTGGAGGTGCTGGGCCTGGCGGGCAATTTGCAGACCGCCCAGCTGATGGAGCGCGTGCTGGGGCGGGACGCCAGGGCGGCTTTGCTGCTGCTGAACCAGCTGTACGCCGGCGGCAAGGACGTGGGCGCGGTGCTGGGAGAGCTTTCCACTTTGACGAGAGACCTGCTGCTGCGGCGGACCGCGCCCGAGGGCGGCGCGGCGCTGCTGTCCGGCGGGTACGATTCCGCCACGCTGGACCGGCTGGGGAAGGATGTCTCTGCCAGCCGCCTCATCTATCTGGCCACCACTTTGCAAAAAGCCACCGCTGACCTGTATTACAGCTCCAACCGCCGGACGGACGCGGAGCTGTGCCTGCTGCGGCTGTGTGACGAGTCCCTGTCCGGAGACCTGACGGCGCTGGAGGCCCGCATCCAGCGGCTGGAGGAGGCCCAGGTTCGGGGCACGGTCATCCGCGCCGCCGTGGAGCAGAGCGCGCCGCCCCAGCCCGCGCCGAAGGCTGCCAAGCCTGCGGCTCCGGCGGCGGACACGCCCCCCTGGGAGGAGGAACCGCCCATGGCGGAGAAACCGGGAGAGCGGGTGTTCGACATTCCGGCGGAGTCGGCGCCCAACAGACGGGACAGTGTTCCTGCCGCACCGGCCGCCACCGCGGCCCGCGCCGCTCCCGCCCAGCAGGCGGCTCCAGCCGCTGCCGGCGGCAACTGGTGGCGGGCGCTGGCGGAGGGGTGCAAGGGCCGCCTGCCGCCCATGTACCGGGCATTTTTGGACATGTGCACCGGCTCCCTGGAGGGGGACATGGTGACGGTCTACGCCCCCGATGACATCACCCTGGGCCGGCTGGACAACGACCGGGTCCGCTCCGCTCTGGGGGAGGAGGCGTCCAAGGCCGCCGGGATACCGGTGCGCCTTACCTTCCGGGTGGGAGAGCCGCCCAAGGCGACGCCCCGGGAAAATTTGCAGAACCTGCTGAAGTTCGGCAGTCAGTTCGATAATATCCAGATCAAGTAAAGGAGAATCATAACTATGGGATACAGTGCTCGCCGTGGATTTACCAACGGCAAGGTGTCCGGCGCGGCGCGCCAGGCGGAGATGCAGCAGAAGATCCAGCAGATGCAGGAGCAGATGACGGCCGCGCAGGAGGCCGTGGAGGCCCAGATCTTCACCGCCAGCGTGGGCGGCGGCGTTGTGGAGGCCAAGGTCAGCGGCAAGAAGGAAGTCCAGTCCGTCACCATCAAGCCCGAGGCCGTGGACCCGGAGGATGTGGAGATGCTCCAGGACCTGGTGGTCTCCGCTGTCAACGAGGCCCTGCGCCAGGCGGACGAGGCCATGGAGAAGGGGATGTCCGGTGTCACCGGCGGATTGAACCTGGGCGCCTTCGGCCTGTAAGAACGGATATCAGCGCGGAAAAGAGCGGGGCGGCGGCTCCGCTCTTTTTGGAATGGAGGTGCCATGAAAAAGAGGATCTTGGCGGCGGTCCTGGCCTGCGCCCTGCTGGCGGGGTGCGGCCGGCAGGCGGCCGCACCGGCGGAGGAAACGCCGGAGGAGCGGCCGGTCATTGCCTATGTGCCCCTGGACGACCGGCCGGACAATGTGGAACGGGTGGTGTATCTGGCGGAGTCCGTGGGCTACACCCTGGCCATGCCGGAGGCGGACCTATACCGCACCCGGCTGGACGGACAGCCCGCCAATGAAAACGGCACCCAGTACGGGGACCTGGCGGCCCTGTACGAATGGGTGCTGGCCCAGGAGGCGGCGGGATGCGACCGCTACATGTTGTCCATGGACCAGCTGCTCTCCGGCGGACTGGTGAACTCCCGGCACACAGCAGAGAGCCTGACCGTCACCCTGTCCGACGGGAGGACCATGACAGACACGGAGCTGCTGGAGGGGCTGCTGGCGGCCCTGGCGGCGGACGGGAACAACCGGGTGTGGCTGCTGGACAGCGTTATGCGGCTGGCACCCACCGTGGGATACGCGGGCTTCGGCATTGAGGAATACAACGCCCTGCGCGCTTACGGGGCGGCGCCCAGAAAAGAGGCCTCCGGCACGGAGCTGACGGCGGAGGCCGTCACGGCGGATTACCGGCTGGGCAGCGGCGGGGCGGTGCTGGCGGCGGCGGACTTCGGCCTGACGGAGAGCCAGGCGGATGAATACCTCTCCGCCCGGCGGCGGAAGCTGGAGCTGGCGGACCGGATGCTGGAGCTGGTCAGCGGCGGGGAATACGGGAGCTTCCGGGTGCTCATCGGCATCGACGATTCCTCTGAGGAGGACAGTATCCAGAAAAATGAGATCGCCTACCTGCGCAGCCGCCTGCGGCAGGGGGATGCGCTGCTGTCCGGTGTGGACGACCTGGCCTTCAAGGCGGTGGCGAAGCTGTATCTGGAGGAGAGCGGCTGGGACGGCCGGACAGTGCAGGTGGGCGTCACCTACTTTGGCGGGACGGAGGACAAGCCCGCCTGCGACTATGACTACAAGCCCCTGCGGGAGATCGTGGAGGAGCATTTGGCGTTTTTCGGCGTCTCCCAGCTCTCCGGCGGGAGCGGCGCGGCGGATATCGAGCTTTTGGTGCTGACGCAGCCGGATACGGAGGCCTATGAGGCGGCGGGGATGTCCCAGGCGGAGCAGGACAGGCAGAAGAAAAACGCATACACCAATCTGATAGACTGGCTGGGGACATTCCGGAACCGGCAGATCCCCGTCATCCTCATCGACGCCGGCAACGGCAAATACGGGAACGCCTTCCAGGAGGCACTGACGGAGGAGGCGGAGCTGGGGTATTTGCTGAGCTACGCCGGCTTTCTGGACATGGCCATCGTCACCGGCACGGCTTTGAGCCACGGCATCGCCCGGTACGCCTTCCTGCAAAACGGGAAGCAGACAGAGTCCACGGAGCGGGCCTTCGCCCGGACCCTGGCGGACAGCGTCATCAAGGATTTCTGCTATAAGCACGTGGTGCGGGAGAATCTGCTGGCCTGCATTCGGAATGAACTGGGCGGCGATCCCAACAACTTCTGGATGCCGGAGATCGACCGGGAGACCGTACAGGCCCGACTGGAGGGCGGCATGGCACAGGCCACGGAGGCTGTGGTGAAAAACCTGGAGCGCAGCAATTTCATCTCGTCGCTGGAGCCTTATGAGGAGCGGGGCTGGGGCAGCGTGACGCTGTCCAATTACCGTTTCCCCTGGGACCGGGCCTTTGAGATCGGCATGGATCTGGAAATCGGGGATTTTACCCAGCCTCATAAAAGTGTGCTTGGCATCTACTACAAATAAAAAACCGGGGACCGTCATTGGACGGTCCCCGGTTTTTCAGGTTCGGGAATTACAGCTGCTTGACGGTGTAATATACCGCCAGGGCGAACACCACCATGGCCAAGATCCACATGGCGTAATAGGCCACCGTGATGCTGACGAGAGCGGAGGCCATGGCCACGGCGGACAGGCCGCAGGCCACGTAAATGGGGAGAATGTCGGCGTCGGAGGGAAGGACCTGGAGCTTGCCCAGCTTACCGCCGTCTTTGCCGGCCTTCCGGGCCGCAGCGGCAACCAGCGCCAGCAGCAGGATATACACGACCACGAACACCTTCACATAGGTGCCCAGATACAGGTTGGAAAGTTCCCGGCGGCAGCCCCACAGCGCCACCAGAGAGAGGCCCAGAATGGTCAGGGCGTAAGCGCACTCCCGGTCATACAGGTTCCAGAGGATGCCCAGCAGCATGACCACGGGGACCAGCACGCTGAGGAAGGTCAGGGCGGGGGTGTTCAGCTTCCAGATGAGGAAGGAGGCGAGAGCCAAAAACGCGCCGGCGCCGGCGATGTACCAGCCGATATGCCGTTTCTTTTGCTCCTTCCGCCACACCGCGCTCAAAACGGCACCGGCGGCCAGGATCACAAGGCCCGCGATGGAGAAATAAAACAGGTAATCATACCAGGTAATCATCTGCACGGCAGTGCCGTTCACATAAAAACGGCGGATAATGAGAAGATACAGCTCCGCCACCAGACCAGCCAAGAAAAACTTCATGGCGCCGTTCATGGGATCCTCCCGATTGACCGGCTTGGACTTTTTGCTCGGATTCTTCGCCATATGATAACAACCTCCAGGGGTTTTTTCAAAATTGATGCAGCGGAAAAACAGGTCCGCTGTCGGCATACCTTGATAGTATAGCAGACTTCCCGGCGGTTTGCAAGGGAAACCTGGGGATTCCGGATAAACTTCCGGCCTGTCCGCGGATTTTTGGTTGAGAAGTGGTGCTGTCCGTGTTATACTGAAACGTATTATAAAAAGCATCACTGGGGGAGCGGATCACATGGGAGTGAAACGAATCACGGCACTGCTGCTGGCGGCGCTGGCGGTGTGCGGCCTGACGGGCTGCGGCGGAACGAGGGACCCGGACGAGGCCCAGGAGAGCATTCAGGTCATTGCCATGGACACGGCCATGGTGCTCACCGCCTATGGCGAGGAGTCCACCAGAGCTGTGTACGACGCGGAGGAGGAAGTGCGGCGGCTGGACGCCCTGCTGTCCCGCACCAGCGGCAGCAGCGAGATCAGTATGCTCAACGGCGCCGGCGGTGAGATGGTGCCGGTGGGCGCGGAGATCTGCACCCTGATCCAGACGGCCGGGGACTTTACCGAGGCCACCGGCGGCGCCTTTGACATCACCATCGCACCGGTGGTGTCCGCCTGGGGCTTTACTACTGACAGCTACCAGGTGCCTGACCGGGAGGCGCTCCAGACACTTTTGGAGTCTGTGGGCATGGAGCATGTGCACCTGTCC
The DNA here is from genome assembly GCA_004558115.1 of Clostridiales bacterium. Taxonomy (GTDB): domain Bacteria; phylum Bacillota; class Clostridia; order Oscillospirales; family Oscillospiraceae; genus Oscillibacter. The sequence continues at coordinate 6,008 of SFDT01000017.1, forward strand.
GGCGGGAGCGCCAGATTGGACCCGGGGACGATGATCGACCTGGGCGGTATCGCCAAGGGCTATACCGCTGACCGGGTGGCGGAGATCTTTCAGGAGCATGCGGTGCCCCGGGGCAAGGTGGAGCTGGGAGGCAACATCCTGGTGATCGGCGACAAGCCCGACGGCACCGCCTGGCGGGTGGGCGTACAGGACCCCAAGCACCCGGACGAGGCCGACGGTCTGGTGTGCGTGCTGAACCTGACGGACGCCTTCGCCGTCACCTCCGGCAGCTACCAGCGGTATTTTGAGCAGGATGGGAAACGGTATCACCACATCATCGACCCTGCCACCGGCTGCCCGGCGGACAGCGGGTTGACCTCCGTCACCGTGGTGGCGGACAGCGCCCAGGGCAACGGCACCATGTGCGACGCTCTGTCCACGGCCCTGTTCGTCATGGGTGAGGACAAGGCCCTGGACTTCTGGCGCAGCGGCGTCTGCGATTTCCAGCTGGTGCTGGTGACAGAGGACGGCCGCGTGGTGGTGACGGAGGGGTTGAAGGACGGCTTTGTGGAGATGGAGGAGAGTGGGTACACCTATGAATTCGTCTCCTAAGCTGCGGCCCGGCCTCTGGGACGCCCTGGTGGTCCTGGTGGTGGCGGCCCTGGCCGTGGGCTGTGCCTGGACCGTCTGGGGCGGACAGGACCGGGGAACGGAGCTGACGGCGGTGGTCAGCGTGGACGGCGTGGAAACGGAGCGGCTGCCGCTGAAGGAGGCGGACGGCACGGAGCGGACCATCCAGGCCGGCGGCTATACCCTGCGCCTGCGTCTGACAGAGACGGAGGTGTGGGTGGAGTCCGCCGACTGCCCCACCCAGGACTGCGTCCACACGGGACACATCTCCCGGGGCGGACAGAGCATCGTGTGCCTGCCGGCCCGGGTCATCATCCAGCTGGAGGGCGGCGAGCGCGTGGACACCGGCGTGGACGCCGTCATCGGATAAGGGGGCGGGACGGTGAAACTGACCACGAAGCAGCTGACGCTGTGCGGCATCCTGACCACCCTGGCCCTGGCGCTGTCGGTGGCGGAAAACCAGATCCCCCTGTCCCTGGCCATTCCCATCCCCGGCATCAAGCTGGGCCTTGCCAACATCGTGACGGTGTTTGCCCTGTACGTCCTGGGCCCGGCCCAGGCGGTGCTCATTCTGCTGGCCCGGTGCCTGCTGGGGGCGGTGTTCGCGGGCAATATGAACGCTTTGCTGTTTTCCCTCATGGGGGGCTTTGCCGCCATGGGGGTGATGATCCTGCTGTCGCGGTTGCGGGTACTGTCCGTTTACGGCGTGTCCATCGGCGGCGCGGCGGCCCATAACTGCGGCCAGATCGCGGCGGCGGTGCTGTCCCTGGGGAACACGGCGCCGCTTTACTACCTGCCCATTTTGCTGGGGGTGTCCCTTTTGACCGGGGCGCTGACGGGCTTGATGGCGGCGTGCTTGTTCCGGGCGCTGGCCCACACGGATCTGATGAAAGGGTGATGGTATGGACCCAAAGGAAATCAGCAAAAAAGACCAGGTGATCCTCCAGCAGCTGGAGGTCATCCGCACCATGACGGAGCACAATCTCAGCCGTATGGGGACGGACTTCTGGGGGACGCCGCCCCTGCGGACGGACCGGCCGGCAGAGAAGACGCCGGAAAACAACACTGCCGCCTCCACCGGCAACGACGGCACCAAGCCCCCGGAGGCACAGACACCGCCTCCGGAGAAGATCGAGGACCTGCAGGCGGAACTGGATGGCTACATCGGCCTGGAGGCTGTGAAAAAAGAGGTGAAAAACCTCATCAATATGGTGCGGGTGTACCAGATGCGGCGGGAAAACGGCCTGCCCACCACGGATTTGAGCCTGCACATGGTGTTTTCCGGCAATCCCGGCACCGGCAAGACCACCGTGGCCCGGCTCATGGCCCGCATTTACCACGCCCTGGGCATCCTGTCCAAGGGGCAGCTGGTGGAGGTGGACCGCAGCGGCCTGGTGGCGGGCTATGTGGGCCAGACGGCCCTGAAGACCGCCAAGGTCATTGAACAGGCCCTGGGGGGCGTGCTGTTCATCGACGAGGCCTACGCCCTTAACGGTAAGGCGGAGAACGACTTCGGCCAGGAGGCCATCGACACCATTTTGAAGGCCATGGATGACCACCGGGACGACCTGGTGGTCATCGTGGCGGGCTATGACGGGCTGATGGATGACTTCATCCACTCCAACCCGGGACTGGAGTCCCGGTTCAACCGCTTTTTGCACTTTGACGATTACACCGTGGACGAGATGATAGACATCTTCAAGATGCAGTGCAAAAAGGGCTGCTACACCCTGGTGGGGCAGGCGGAGGAGATGGTCCGGGACTTTATCCGGGAGGAGAACACCGGCGGCATCACCTTCGGCAACGCCCGTGGTGTGCGGAATATTTTCGAGCAGGTCCTGGTGCACCAGGCTAACCGCCTGGCGGGGCTGGAGCAGGTGAGCCGGGAGGCACTTATGGAGATCACGGCGGAGGATGTCCTGATGGCAAGAGGCATGGAGGAGGGGACTGTGCCTCCGCCCTACGGAGATGCGAAAAACACGGAAAAGAAGGCATGAGACATGAAAGTATTGGTATTGGCGCCGGAGGAGCGGTATGACACCTTCGCCGCCGGCAACGAGGTGCGGAAGGCGGCGGAGCTGGTGTTCTGCGCCCGGGGCGGCACGGAGGCGGAGTGGCTGGCGGCCGCCGGCGACGCGGAGGTGCTGTTCGTCACGCCGGTGACATGGGTGCGGGAGAGCCTCATCAGCCGGATGCCCCATTTGAAAATGATCCACTGCGAGGGCGTGGGTGTGGACCGCATCGACCTGGAGGCCGCCCGGAAGCGGGGTATCTACGTGTGCAACAACGCCGGATGCAACGCGGCGCCGGTGGCGGAGCTGTCTGTCACGCTGATGAGCATGCTGCTCCACCGGACGCTGTGGGGCCACCGCATGGTGCTCTCCGGCCGTCAGCTGGAGGCCCAGCAGGAGCTGGACTGCCACGCGCCGCTGGACCTGGCGCTGGCCAAGGTGGGCCTCATCGGCTTCGGCGCCATTGCTCAGGCCACGGCGGAGCGGCTGCGGCCTTACGGCAGCCGGGTGTACTACTACGCCCGTCACCGCAGGGAAGCGGAGACAGAGCGGGCCTACGGCGTGGAGTACCTGCCCCTGTATGAGCTGGCGGAGACCTGCGACTTCATCAGCCTTCACCTGCCTGCCACAGCGGAGAGCCATCACCTGCTGGACCAGACGTTTTTTGACCATGTGAAGCCGGGGGCGTACCTGGTGAACACCGCCCGGGGCGCCGTCATCGACGATGAGGCCCTGGCGGCGGCTATCCGGTCCGGCCGTCTGGCCGGAGCGGCCCTGGATGCCTATGAGCCGGAGCCGGTGGAGGCGGACCACCCCCTGGTGGTCCTGGCCCGGGAGTTCCCGGACCGGGTGGTGCTGTGCCCCCACCAGGGAGGCATCGCCCAGTCGGCCTACCGGAACGTGTACCGGATGCTGTTTGAGAACCTGAAGCGCATCATGGATGGCCAGCGGCCGGAACGGATCGTCAACGGACTGTAATATTTGCGAAAAACAATACAATAAGGAGACCGCCTCAGGCGGTCTCCTTATTTTTGGGCGGTTCCGGGGCACCGGCGTCCCAGGTGAATTTCACGATGACCCAGCCCACCAGCAGCAGGATGCCGCAGAACCAGTAGACCAGGTCCGTCTCCGCCGAGCCGATGCCGGGGGAGGGCACGGAGTCATCGCAGGCAAGATAGTCCTGCCAGGGCAGCTCGTTTCCGTCCTTGCCGTAGAGGTGGATGTCCGGGAAGTAATCCCGGTCCGTTTTGTAGACATGGAAGAAATCAGGGGAGGTCACATCTCCCTCCGCCATGAGGGTGGCGTCGTTTTCCAGGTTGGCCTGGACCTTGTAGCGGGCGATCTCCGGAGGGCAGTGGGCGGCGTACACCACCCGGATGTCGGTATCCCGGACACGGGCGGACTGGATAACCGGTCCGGCGCAGTAGGAGGCCTGCAGCGGCTGCCAGCCGCCGAGGATGCCCCGGCGGAACTGAATGCTGCCCAAAAGGCCGGAGATTTCACTGTCGGTGAAGGTGAGGATGCGGCGGGAGCCGAAGGTCTTGTCGTGGAGGACCACGGGGTGGAGCACGGCCCGCAGGGAGTGGGTGTCCTCCGGGCCGGCGGAGGCGTATTCCACAATGGCGCGGACCTTCTGCTCCTCCGTCCCCAGGGACCAGAAGTCCCCTTTATATAACAGCCACGCGCCCAGCAGCGTCAGCGCCGCCAGCGCCGCGGCCAATGCGCGGCAGCATTTCCGAATCATCGCGGCAGTCCCCCCTTTCTTTCTATCATATCATACAACGGCCGCCGGAAAAACCCACGAAAATCGGCGGAACGGAGATTTACAGGGCGGGAAGGGGGATGGTATCATGGAAAGGTACTACAACTTGGGAGGTTCCCTTTATGAGAGAGAAAGCGGCGTCATTCCTTTACTCCGTGTTGGGCGGCGTGTGCATCGGCATCGGCGGCGTGGTGTTTTTGTCCTGTGAGAACAAGGTGGTGGGAGCGGTGTTCTTCTGCCTGGGGCTGTTTGCCATCTGCACCTTCGGCTTCAATCTGTTCACCGGAAAGGTGGGGTACGTGTTTGAGCAGCCCCTGTCCTATACGGGCTTTGTGCTGTCCGTGTGGCTGGGAAACCTGGTGGGCACGGCCCTGGTGGGCTACGCCGTCCGGGCCACCCGCATCGCGGCGGCCATCGTGCCCAAGGCGGAGAGCCTGTGCCAGGCGAAGCTGGAGGACGGACTGGGGTCCATTTTCATCCTGTCGGTGCTGTGCAACATTCTGATGTTCATCGCCGTGGACGGGTTCAGGAACAACCCCCACCAGGCGGGCAAGTACATCGGTATTTTCCTGGGGGTCACGGTGTTCATCCTGTGCGGGTTTGAGCACTGTGTGGCCAATATGTTTTACTTTTCCGCGGCCAATGTGTGGAGCCCGCGGACGCTGGGGTACCTGCTGGTCATGACCGCCGGCAACGCCTGTGGCGGTGTGCTCATTCCCCTGTGCCGCCGGCTGCGGAGCGAAACCAACTAAAAAAGCAGCCTGCCGCGGCAGGCTGCTTTTTTCAGCGGATGTCGTACAGGGAGTCCGCCACCAGCCACAGCTGGGAGAAGGGACGCATCAGGTTCCACACGCCGGCTCCCAGGAAGCCGTACTCCGCGATGAGGCGCAGTTTGGCGGAAAGGCTCCGGGCGTCCTCAAACCAGACCTCGTGGACGGTGCCGGCGTCATCGGTGTAGTGGAAGAAGGGGGACTGGGCAGTCTCGTCGTACTGGATGGCGATGTCGTACTGGATGGCCAGCTGAATGGCCCGCTGGTTGGAGATGGACTGGGCCCGGGTGACGCCCTGGACGAAGGGCAGGGGCCAGTCATAGCCGTAGTTGGGCACGCCCAGCATGATCTTTTCCGGGGGAATCTCCGTGACGGCGTAGTCCAGCACCGCCCGGACGTTGGGCAGCGGCGCCACCGCCATGGGCGGCCCGGCGGTATAGCCCCACTCGTAGGTCATGAGGAGCACCGCGTCGGAGGCGGCGCCCACGGCGGCGTAGTCGTGGCCCTCGTACAGAAGGCCCCGCTGGGCGGCGGAGGTCTTGGGGGCCAGTGCCGTCCACAGGAAAAAACCCTGGGCGGACAGCAGCCGCCGCAGGCGGGCCAGGAAGGCGGCGTAGGCCGCGGCCAGACGGCCGGGCAGGTACTCAAAATCCACATCCACGCCCACATAGCCCCGGTAGCGGACAGTTTGCAAAATCTCCGACACCAGGCGGGACTGGACCGCCTCATCCGTCAGGACCAGGGCGCCCCGCTCCGTGTCGAACTGGCCGGATTCCGTCAGGGTGGACAGGTGCATGACAGGGCGGGTGCCCCGCTGCCGGGCAGCGGCCAGCAGCTGGTCATCCTCCAACGGCAGAAGGCCTCCTTCGGCGGTGATGCCGTAGGTGAAGGGGGCCAGGGTGGTGAGATAGGGCAGCTGGGCGGCCAGCAGGTCCTGGCTGATGAAGGGGTAGGCGTAGCCATTGAGAGTGGCGGGGCCCAGCTTTTCATCAAAGTAAGAGAGGACCAGCACCTGTCCCGGATAGATGCCGGACTGGCCGCCCAGGGGCCAGTTGTTCCGCCACAGCTGCCGCAGGGAGATGCCGTAGGCGTCCGCGATGGAGGTCAGCGTTTCCCCGGGGCGGACGGAGTGGACCTGCCGCGGAAAACGGACCACCAGTGTTTGTCCCACCGCCAGGGCGCCGGTATCCGGCACGGCATTGTCTGCCGCCAGACGGTCGGGGTCCACCCCATAGGATGCCGCAATGAGCTCCACGGTCTCGCCGGGACGCACCACATGAACGATCATTTCCCCATCACCTCTGCCAAAGCATATGCGGTGAAAGGCGGAAACAGAACGCCTAAATGGGTAATTCCGTGCAAATCGTGCTGGAAAGGCGAAAGATGCTTGCCTTTTGGGCGGGAATCCTGTAACATAAAAGCAGATATTCAAAAATTTCCGGTCTTGCACAGTTTTCATGCGGGAATTTCATGGAAGGCCGGGGCGGCAAAGGGAGGACGGCGGCGTGAACATTCGGAAATACGAGGCCTTTGTACGGGCTGTGGAGCTGGGAAGCCTTTCCAAGGCGGCGGAGGAGCTGGGGTACACCCAGTCCGGCATCAGCCACATGATGCAGTCCCTGGAGGACGAGGTGGGCTTTCCCCTGATGGTGCGGACCTCCTCGGGTATCGTGCCCAACACGGAGGGGGAGATGCTGCTGCCCATCATCCGCCAGCTGCTGCGGACCAACGAGTCCCTGGAGCAGAACATCGCCAAGATCAAGGGCGCCGACATCGGGCGCATCCGCATCGCCGCCTATCCCAGCGTGGCCACCTATTGGCTGCCCGCCATCATTGCCGGCTTCCAAAAGGACTATCCCAACGTGGAGATCCAGATCATTGAGGGCGGCACGGACATCATCGAGGGGGCCATGGAGCGCCGGGAGGCGGACCTGTGCCTGTACGCCGGCGGCGAGGGGAAGAATTTTGAGTGGCTGCCCTTGTGCGAGGACCAGATGCTGGCTCTGGTGCCGCCGGGACATCCCCTGGCAGAGGGAGCCTTCGTGCCGCTGGAGAGCTTTTTGGCGGAGCCGTTCATCATGCCCATGCAGGGCTATGACGGCGAGGTCCATGATATCCTCTCCAACCTCCCCCAGCAGCCCCACATCCTGTTTTCCGCGTGCAGCGATTACGCCATCATCTCCATGGTGGCCAAGGGGCTGGGCGTTTCCATCCTGGCGGACCTGCTGCTGCGGAACTATCCCAACGACGCCGTGGCGCTGCCCATCCAGCCGCCCCAGTTCCGGATGCTGGGCATGGGCGTGCCCCAGGTGAAGACGGCGTCTCCCATGACGCGGAATTTCATGCGGTACGTACAGGCGTATGTGGAGCAGATGAAGAAAAGCTAAAGGAAAAACACAAGGCGGGAAGCTGCGGCTTCCCGCCTTGTGCCTTTTTCAAAGAGTGGGCCCACCGCGCCGAGGGAAGACGCGGCGGGCCGGGAGAGATGGATGGCGATTATCTTGCGGTGAGCCGTGCGGCACGCTGCTTGCCGTACCACAAAATGGCGCCCACGTAAGCCGCGGCCGCGGCGATGCCGATGGCGTAGGCGGCGCCCCAGGGGAGATTGAAGCCGATCTTGGCGTTGGCGATATACGTAACGGTGACGATGGTGTAGAACGCGCCGGGGAGCAGGGGGATCCAGACATACTTGCGCTTGCCGTTTTCAAACATCCAGATGGAGATGGCCAGGAAGGCAAACAGGGACAGAGTCTGGTTGGACCAGGCAAAATAGCGCCACAGGATGTTGAAGCCGTTGCTGTTGAACTTGGCGAAGACCAGGATGGCGGCCACCAGGGCGAAGATGATGGCGGACAGGGTCAGGCGCTTGCCGTTGGTGCTCTGGTCGATATGGAAGGACTCGGCGATGGTCAGGCGCAGACCCCGCAGGGCGGTGTCGCCGGAGGTGATGGGCAGGACCACGATGCCAAGCAGGGCGATGACGCCGCCCACATTGCCCAGAATGTCCTTGCAGACCACGATGACGGTGCCGGTGGCGCCGGCGTTGGCCGCCTGCATACCCAGGTTGTACACGCCCATGGCGGCGCCGGCCCAGACCATGGCGATGAAGCCTTCCAAAATCATCATGTTGTAGAAGGTATTGCGGCCTTCCCGCTCGCTTTTCATGGTGCGGGAGATGATGGCCGTCTGGGTGGAGTGGAAGCCGGAGAGGATGCCGCAGGCCACGGTGACGAAGAACACGGGGATGAAATGGCCGCCGGCGAAGTACTCCCCATAGCTGAAGGGGGCGGTGCCGCCGTCAGCGGTGGTCTGGAACGCCTGGAAGGCAACGCCCTGCCAGTTATCCCACAGGTTCAGCAGAGGATAGCCCTTGGCAAAGAGGCCGACGAACACACCCGCGGCGGAAAACAGCAGGATGGCACCGAAAACGGGATAGATCTTACCGATGATGGCGTCGATGGGGAAGACGGTGGCGATCAGGTAGTAGGCAAAGATGACGCCGTAAATGACCCAGGTGGAAACAGAGGTGGCCTTGCCGTCAAAGCCGAAGATGCCGGTGGCGGCGAGGTCACCGGGGGTGTAGATGAACACGGCGCCCACCAGCAGCAGAAGGACGCAGACGAACACCTGGTAGATCCGGTAAATGGTTTGATTGGAATAGCGGCGGACCATCTCAGGCATCTGGGTGCCGCCGTCCCGCAGGCAGATCATGCCGGAGAAATAGTCGTGCATGGCGCCGCCGATGATGTTGCCGATGGGGATGGTGATAAACGCGATGGGCCCGAAGAGGATGCCCTGAATGGGCCCGAAGATGGGACCTGTGCCTGCGATGTTCAGCAGGTTGATGAGCATATTCTTCCAGCTTTTCATGGGAACGTAGTCCACGCCGTCCTGCTTGGCGTAGGCGGGGGTCTTCCGGCCGTCGGGGCCGAAGACCCTTTCACAGAATCTGCCGTACAGGGCGGCACCGACGAAGAGGATCACAAGACCCAGGATGAAAGTTGCCATAAACACACACTCCTTTTTGGCCGCCATGGGCCAGTATCTGTTAATACCATATCGGATTTCAAAGGAGTTGGCCGTTAAGGAGCGGCGGATAGCGTTTCCTTACCGTGAGAAAAGAACAGCGGCCCGCAAAGGCGCCGCTAAGGGGAAAACAGACAAGCGCCCATCCCGCCGCAGGCACGCGGCGGAATGGGCGCTTACCGTATTTACTCACCCTCGGCCATGCGGTAGCCGACGCCGACCTCTGTGAACAGGTAGCGGGGCTCAGCGGGATTTTCCTCGATCTTGCGGCGGATATTGGCCATGTTCACCCGGAGGATCTGATTGTCTCCGCCGGCCCGGGGACCCCAGAGCTCCTTGATGATGAAGTCGTAGGTGAGGACCTTGCCGGCGTATTTGGCAAGCAGGGCCACGATGCGGAACTCGCTGAGGGTCAGGCGGACATTTTTCCCCCGGACCAGGGCCTGGTGCTTGTTGAAGTCCACCACCAGGTCGCCTACCGTGTAGGTCCCCTTTTGGGCGATCTCGTCGTTGCCGGAGACGGTGCGGGTGTGGCGGATGGCGGCCCGGACCCGGGCCAGCAGCTCGTCGGTCCCGAAGGGCTTGGTGAGGTAGTCGTCGGCGCCCAGGTCCAGGGCGCTGACCTTGTCCCCCTCGTGAGAACGGGCGGAGACGACCACCACCGGCAGGCTGGTCCAGCTGCGCAGCTGGCGGAGAATGTCCATGCCGTCCATATCCGGCAGGCCCAGGTCCAGAATGATGAGGTCCGGACAGTGGGAGGCGATCATGGACAGGGCCTCCTGGCCGGAGCGGGCCTGCATGGCTTCGTAGCCGTTGGTGTTCAATATGGTGGAGATAAAACGGGAAATGCTTTTTTCATCCTCTACCACCAGGATCTTTTCACGAATATTCATACTTCCCCTCCTGTTGATAAAGGCAGACGGAAGGTGAATTCCGCGCCGTCCGCCAGATTTTGAGCCTCCATGGTGCCGCCGTGAGCCCGGACGATGGCCAGACACACGGAAAGCCCCAGGCCCATGTTGCGCTTTCCGTCGCAGGACGAGGTCTCGCCGTGCTTCAGTGTGCCGTCAAAAAGCGTGGGCAGCAGGTCGGGGGAGATGCCCTGGCCGTTGTCCCGCACGGAAAACAGCGCGTCGTCGCCGTCGCATTGGACGCTGAGATCGATCTTTGTGGTGGTTTTGCCGTGGAGTACGGCGTTTTCCAGAAGATTGGACAGGACCTGCCCGATGAGGATGGCGTCCATGGGGACGAACAGCAGCGTTTCCGGAGCGCAGACTTCCACGGAGACGTCAGGATAGCGCTTGCGGAATTTCTGCACGGCCACGCCCAGGATCTCCTCGGCGGGCTCCGCCTCTTTATGGATGCAGGCGGGGTCGCTGCCAATGCGGGTGATGGAGAGCAGATTCTCCACCACCTGGATGAGCCACTGGGCGTCGTCGCGGACGTCCTCCAGCAGGTCCCGCTGCTCCACCGGGGAGAGGGTGGGCGTTTCCAGAATGGTGGAGGTGGCGCCCACGATGGAGGTCAGGGGGGTGCGGATATCGTGGGAGACGGAGCGCAGCAGGTTGGCCCGCATTTTCTCCTTCTCGTTTTCCACCCGCAGCTCCTGCTGCTGCTTTGCCTGGGAGGTCAGGGTGCTGGTGATGATGGAGACGCCCAGAAAGGCCAGAAAGCTCAGAGGATAGCCGGAGAGGGTGAAGTTCAGGGCCAGATACGGGTAAGTAAACACGTAGTTGACGCAGACGACGCCCAGCAAAGCGGCCACAAGGCCGTATAAGTAGCCGGTGGTCAGCCGGGAGATCAGAAGGACCGCCAGCACGAAAATGGGAGAGGCGAAGCCGTCGCCGCTGTTGGACAGGCGGAGCAGGGCACAGAAGACCACCGCGCAGAGAAAAATGACCGAGGCCAGCAGGAAGTCCCGCCAGGAGAAGGGAAAAAGCTGCTTCCAGGTGTGTCGCTCTTTACGGTGCAAAACAGGGGCCTCCTTTCTGTCACAGGATGACTTTATGAAAACAGATCACATTTATTATAACAGACTCGCTGTTAAATTTTTGCTAAAAAAACAGGGCGTAGAGGAGCCAGCAAAAAAAATAAAAAAATTTTTTTGGATTTGTTGCACGTTCGCGTGCAACAAATGCCCCCTGGGAGACCATGGGTATCGACAGAAGGAGGCGGAGAGATGGCAAAGAGCGAAAGTGGGCGGCTGGAGCGGTTCTGCCGGGCCTACCTGCGGACCATGGACCCGGAGCGGGCCGCCCGGGAGGCGGGCTGCCGGGACGGCTATGCCCAGCTGGCGGCGGAGCGCACCCAGAGGCGGTTGGAGCAGATGCGGGAGGCGGCCGTGGGCCAGCTGCGCCGGGAGGATGCCCTGCGGCGTCTGGCACAGCTGGCCTTCGGACAGGCCAACGACGGCGTGGAGCTGGCCCTGCGGGGCCGGGAGGCTTCGGCGGAGGGGCTGGACCTCTCGGCGGTGGCGGAGGTCCGGGTAACGGACAAGGGCGGCGTGGAAGTCAAATTCGTGGACCGGGTGCGGGCACTGGAGGCCTTATGCGGCCTGCTGGGCGGAGACACCGGCAGGGGAGCGGAGGAGCTGCTCCAGGCGCTGAGCGCCGCCGGAGACGAGGAAGGAGCGTGGGAGCACGGCTGAGGTGTTGCGGTTTTCCCCCAAGCAGCGGCAGGTTTTGACCTGGTGGTGCCGGAAGGACCAGCCCTGGGAGGCCATCATCTGCGATGGGGCCGTCCGAAGCGGAAAGACGTTTTCCATGGGGCTTTCCTTCTTCCTGTGGGCCCAGACCTGCTTTAACGGGCAGCAGCTGGGCCTGTGCGGCAAGACCATCACCTCCCTGCGGCGCAACCTCCTGACGGAGCTGCTGCCCTGCCTGGGGCGGCTGGGCTTTTCCTGCCGGGAGAAGCGGTCGGAGAACCTGCTCATCGTGCGCTACGGCGGCCATGAGAACCGTTATCTGCTCTTTGGCGGCAGGGACGAGTCCAGCGCGGCCCTCATCCAGGGCAGCACGCTGGCGGGAGTGCTGCTGGACGAAGCGGCACTGATGCCCCGCTCCTTCGTGGAGCAGGCCTGCGCCCGGTGCTCCGTGACGGGGAGCCGGCTGTGGTTCAACTGCAACCCCGAGGGGCCCCAGCACTGGTTTTACCGGGAGTGGATCTTAAAAGCGGAGGAGCGGCGGGCACTGTACCTCCATTTTACCATGGATGACAACCCCGCTCTGTCGCCCCGTATCCGGGCCCGTTACCGCCGGGCTTATTCGGGGGTGTTCTACCGGCGGTTCGTACTGGGGGAGTGGACGGCGGCCCAGGGCCTGGTCTATGACTTTTTCGACCGGCAGCGGGACACGGTGCCGGCACCGGAGGGGCCCTTCCGCCAGTGGCGCATCTCCGTGGACTACGGTACGGCCAACCCGGCGTCCTTTGGGCTTTGGGGTCTGCTGGACGGCGTTTGGTACCGGGTGGCGGAGCGGTATTTCGATTCCCGGAAGGAGGGGTGGCAGAAAACAGACGCGGAATACGCCGTGGACCTCAAGGAGCTGGCGGCGGGGCGGAACATTCAGCGGGTCATCGTGGACCCGTCGGCGGCCAGCTTCATTGAGACGCTGCGGCGGGAGGGCTTTTCCGTGGTGCGGGCGGTGAATGACGTGGCCGACGGCATCCGGGTGACGGCGGACCTGCTGAAAAGTGGGCGCATCGTTTTGTGCCGGGAGTGCGGAGACTGCCTGCGGGAGATGGAGCAGTACTGCTGGGACGAGCGGGGCGGCCGGGACGCCCCCCGGAAAGAAAATGACCACGCCATGGACGACCTGCGGTATTTTGCCATGGACTTGGCGGGAGAAGGACACGGCGGCTTCGCGGCGACGTATGTGGAACGGCGTCCATGAAGCGAGCAGAGCGAACCGCGGCTGAGCCGCGTACAAGCGTTTTCCGCTTGCGGAAAACCTTGGGGCCGGCGGGCTTTGCCTGACGGCCCAGAATCAGATGAAAAGGGCTCCCATGGGCGAAGGCCATGGGAAAGCGACCTGCGGTATTTTGCCATGGACCTGGCGGGAGAGGAACACGGGGGCTTCGCGGCGACGTATGTGGAGCGGCGGATATGACAGAGAAACGGAGGCGGATATCAAACGTGAGATGGTTTAAAAAGAGGGAGAGTGTATCAGCGGCGCCGGTGCAGCTGCGCAGCGGAGAGCAGCACCCCTTTGGGATGCTGGGGGACTATGTGCCTCTGCGCAGTGGGGAGGACCGGCTGTACCGGGCGGTGCGGGAGGCGGTGCCCCTGGTGGACGCCGCTATTTACAAGCTGGTGCGGATGTGCGGCGGCGTGACGGCCCGCTGCGGCGACGCTGCCGCGGAGCGGGAGCTGGCGGTGTTTTTGCGGACGGTGCCCGTGGGGCGGGGACAGTTCGGCATGAACGCCTTTCTGGACTGCTATTTGGATTCCCTGCTGACTTACGGCAGGGCGGTGGGGGAGATGGTGCCCGCCGGCGGGAACCGGGACATCGCCGCGCTGCTGTGCGGCCGGGTGGACCGGGTGGAGATCCGGGAGGGGGAACACCCCCTGGACTTTGTGCTGTGCGGGCCGGATGAATACGGACACGTCCAGCCCCTGCCCTACCAGCAGCTGCTGCTGTTCACCCCCTTCCACCCGGAGGCGGAGAACCCCTACGGCGTGTCGCTGCTGCGTTCCTTGCCGTTTCTGGCGGATATCCTTATGAAAATCTACCACACCATCGGCGTCAACTGGGAGCGGTGCGGCAATGTGCGCTTCGCCGTCACCTGCCGGGACGGCGACGGACAGGCGGCGGAGCGGAGCCGCCAGCTGGCCGGGGAGTGGTCCCGGGCCATGGCGGAGAGCCGCAATGGAAGCGTCCGGGACTTTGTGGCGGTGGGCGACGTGGAGATCCGCGTCATCGGCGGAGACGCGCCCATTCTGGACAGCGAGGTGCCCGTGCGGCAGATCCTGGAGCAGATCGTGGCCAAGACCGGCATCCCGCCCTTCATGCTGGGCCTCAGCTGGAGCTCCACGGAGCGGATGAGCGCCCAGCAGGCGGATCTGCTGACCACGGAGATCACCGCCATCCGCCGGACGCTGACGCCGGTGGTGGAGCGGGTGTGCCGCATGTGGCTGCGGATGCATGGCTATTCCTGCGGCTGCGAGGTGGTCTGGGATGACATCAACCTCCAGGACGAGGTGGAGGAGTCCAGAGCGGAGCTTTACCGGGAGCAGGCCAGGCGGCTGCGCATTGAAAATGACCGGATGGAACAGGAAAACGAGGGAGGCGTGTAAAAGAACATGGCGACGGAGGAAATGCAGAGGGAGCTGGAGCGCATCAACCAGTTTGCCAAGACACCGCTGACGGCGGAGCAGGTGTACACCTTTACGCTGCGGCTGTGCGACAACGAGGTGGACCGGGACCTGGAGCGGTTCGCACCGGAGGCACTGGAGGAGCTGGGCAGGCTGTTCGTAGGCAAAAGCGGCGTGTTTGACCACCAGTGGTCCGCCCAGGGCCAGACGGCCCGCATCTACCGCACGGAGGTGGTGGAGGAGCCCGCCGTCACCACGGCGGCGGGAGACCGCTACCGCTGGCTGAAAGGCTGGGCCTACCTGCTGCGGACGGAGAAGAACGCGGACCTCATCGCGGAGATCGAGGGCGGCATCAAAAAGGAGGTCAGCGTGGGATGCAGCATGGGGCGGCAGGTGTGCTCCATCTGCGGCGCCGAGGGGGGCTGCCAGCACGTGAAGGGGCAGCAGTACGGCGGCAAGCTGTGCTTTACGGAGCTGCGGGAGCCCCTGGACGCCTACGAGTGGTCCTTTGTGGCGGTGCCCGCCCAGCGGGGGGCCGGCGTTTTGAAACGCTACGGCCAGGAGGACCGGCAGACGGCCCTGCTGCACAAGCAGGCGGCGCTGGGCCAGAAGTATCTGAAGGAGCTGCGCCGGGAGGTGGTGCGCCTGGCCATGCTGGCGGACGACGGACTGGACGGCGGCGTGTTCGCCGCCGCGGCGGACCGCCTGGAGGAGCCGGAGCTGCTGGAGCTGAAGCGGGCCTATGAAAAGCAGGCCGCCCGGCGATTTCCCGCCATGCCCCAGCTGCGGGACCGGGAAGTGGAGCAGCGGGGCGATGAGACCGTATTTCTCGTCTGAGGACGATCAAAGAAAGGAGAACAGGCATGAATTATTCTTATGAGGGCATCGGACAGTGGTGTGCCACCTTTGCGGGCAGCCAGGCGGAGGAGGGCCAGGTGGTCAAGCTCACCGCCGGAAAGACCGTGGGTCCCTGCGCCGCTGGTGACGGCTTCTGCGGCGTGGTGCAGAGCGTCAGCCGGGATGGGGAGGCCTGCACCGTGGCCCTGGGCGGCATGGTACAGGCGGCCTACACCGGCACGGCGCCCGCACTGGGCTGGAGCGGCCTTTCCGCCAACGGCACCGGCGGCGTCAAGGCGGACAGCGCCGGCCACAGCTATCTGGTGGTGGATGTGGACAGCACCGGCGGAACCGTGACATTCGTACTGTAAGGAGGAACGAGATATGGCATATCATTACGAGAATATCCATCTGGAGAAGGGTATGTATGGCCGCAGCGGCCAGAGCTTTGCCAAGACGCTGGAGGAGCTGGACCCCAGTGAGCACTACCGCGGCACGCCCCTGGAGGGCCTGGACGCCTTCCAGCGGCAGCTCAAGCGCTTTGATATCAAGGTCAAGGGCGCCGGCAGCGACATGGTGGAGAAATTTTTCCACACCACCGAGTCCTCCGTGCTGTTTCCCGAATTCGTGTCCCGGGTGGTGCGCCAGGGACTGGAGGAGGGCAGCATTCTGCCGGACCTGGTGGCGACTGTGACCCACTTTGACGGTATGGATTACCGCTCTATCACCTCCGTGCCCACGGAGGAGGACAAGAAGCTCCGCCGGGTGGAGGAGGGCGCCGCCATCCCCGAGACTGTCATCCGCACCCAGGAGAATCTGGTGCGCCTGCACAAGCGGGGCCGTATGCTGGTGGCGTCCTACGAGGCCATCCGCTTCCAGCGGCTGGACCTGTTTTCCGTGACCCTGCGCCAGATCGGCGCCTACATCGGCCGGATGCACCTGGCGGACGCCGTGGGCGTCCTCACCAACGGCGACGGCAACGGCAACGCCGCGGTGGTGTACAAGGTGGGCACCAGCCCCATTTCCGGCTCCGCCGGGACTCTCAGCTACGAGGCTATGGTGGACTTCTGGAGCCAGTTTGACCCCTACACCATGAATACGCTGCTGGTGGGCAGCGACATGATGCTGGCCATGCTGAAGATGCAGGAGTTCCAGAACCCCCTGACCGGCCTGAACTTCCAAGGCACCGGCACCCTGACCACCCCCCTGGGCGCCAAGCTGCTGCGCAGCAGTGTGGTGCCCGCGAGCACCCTCATCGGCCTGGACAATCGCTACGCCCTGGAGCAGATCAGCAGCAGCGACATCCTGGTGGAATACGACAAGCTCATCGACCGCCAGCTGGAGCGGGCGGCCATCACCTCCATCTCCGGCTTTGCCAAGCTGTCCACGGACGCTTCCAAGGTCCTGAAGGTGTGAGCACTGCTTGGCGGGGAGGCATGACGCATGGAACAGACGATCCGAAAACTGGCGGAGACAGTGAGCGGCGCCGGAGAGGATGAGGCGGCCCTGCTGGTGGCCCTGTGCGGCGCGGCCATCCGCCGCTGGCGGGGACGGCTCCGGGAGGGGCTGACGGCCGAGGACTGCGGCACGGCCTTCCACTGCGCAGCGGCCTTTACCGCCGCGGCGGACCTGCTCTCCGGCGGCGGAGACGGCGCGGCGTCCTTTACGGCGGGGCAGGTGTCGGTGAAAGCCAGGACGGCGGCGGAGTCCGCCGCCCTGGCCGCATCTCTCCGCCGGGCGGCGGAGGAGCTGATGGCGCCCTATACCGTGCCGGGAGACTTCGCGTTCCTGGGGGTGCGGGGATGAGACAAAACCTGATGCGGGACCTGCTGGACCGGTGGGGACAGGAGGTCACCGTGGAGACCGCCGGCGGCACCGCAGCGGCCAGGGCCTTTTTGCAGCCCTTGGCGGAGCGGGACGAGGCGGTGCCGGAGCGTGTGACCAACATCGGCTGGACGGATGAGCGGCTGTGGCTGTATCTGGGCGATACGGCGGCGGACACGGGAGACACCGTCACATGGAACGGCAGACGCTTCCGGGTACGGAGCGGACGGCCCTGGTATGTGGGCAGGCGGCTGAACCACTGGTGGGCGGTGCTGGAGGCGGCAAAGGAGGCGGCGGAGTGAGAGAATTGGCGTTGGTGCGGGACGAGGTGGTCCGGGCCCTGCGGGAGGCGGGGCTCACCGCCTTTGCCGCCTGGCCTCCGGAGCGGATGCGGGACTACGGCGGCGCCGTGGCGGCGGTGGACGTAGGCACCGCGGAAAGCGGGCCCATGGGCTTTTGCAACTACCTGGGCGAGACCTATGACCAGACCCTCGGCACGGTGCGGGAGGTGTACGGCAAGCAGCTGGAGGCGGAGATCCTGGTGGACCTGCGGGCCCAGCGGGCGGCGGACTGCGAAGCGGCCTGCGCTCAGGCGGCGGATGTGCTGCTGGGCGGGCTCGCGGAGGGCATCCGCTGCGGAGAGCTGGCCTGGGAGGGCCTTTGCTGGGACAAAGCCGCCGGAATGTTCCGGCGCCGGGGACGCTTGCAGTGCCGGGCGGTGTTCGTGGCGGAGGCCGGCGAGGACGATGAGACATTTTTGGACTTTCGACTGAAGGGAGTTTTGACCACTTGAGTGAGACGAGACATGAGCGGCCGGGTGTGTATTCGGCCTATGACGCATCGGCGGTGGTATCCGCCGGCGCGGCGCCCAAAAACATCGGCGTGGCGGCAAAGGCCGCCGGCGGAACCGTGGGGGCGGCTGTGACCCTGACCGGCTATGCCGCCGGTGTGCGGGCCTTCGGAGAGGACACGGAGGCGGGCATGAGCACCATTTTGAAGCTGCTGTTCCAAAACGGTGCGTCCAGCGTGACGGCGGTGCGCGTGGCGGACGAGGGCACTCTGGCGGACTATGAGGCGGCATTCGCCGTGCTTGGCAGCCAGGATGTGCAGGTGGTGGTCTGCGACAGCGGCGAAGTGCGTGTGCACCAGGCCCTGCGCGCCGCCGTGGAGAGCGACTCCGCTGTCCGCCGGGAGCGGATCGCCGTGGTGGGCGGCAGCGGTGAGACGGCGGCGGAGCTGGTGAGCCACGCCGCGGAGCTGAACAGTGAGCGGATGGTGCTGGTGGGCCCCGACGCGCTGGACAGCGACGGCGGAACGCTGCCCGGCGTGTTCGCGGCGGCGGCCGTGGCCGGCGTCATCGCTGCCGGTACGGACCCGGCGGTGCCCCTGAACGGCGCGGAGCTGCGGGGCCTGGGCGGCCTGGCCGCGTCTTACAGCGACAACGAGATCGACCTGCTGGTGCGGGGCGGCGTGACGCCCCTGGAGAGCGAGAGCGGCATCATCGCGCCGGTGCGGGGCGTCACCACCCGCACCACCACCGGCGGCGCGGCGGATGCCACCTGGCGGGAGCTGACCACCATCCTCATCGTGGACGATATCATCCCCGCTGTCCGCGGCGCCCTGCGCAGCAAATTCGCCCGCACCAAAAACACAGCCAGAAACCGGGGGGCCATCCGCTCCCAGGTCATCGTGGAGCTGGAGAAGAAGGTGGCCGCGGAGATCATCGACAGCTACGGCGAGGTGACGGCTACCGCCGACCCCGATGACCCCACGGTTTGCTTGGTGGAGTTCGGCTTTGCCGTGGCCCACGGCCTGAACCAGATCTACCTGACGGTGCATATCACCGTTTAACGGCGGAAGGAGGGAACAAGCATGAAGGGATTTCCCACGAGCTCTGACATTTATCTGGAGCTGGACGGCCGGAAGGTGGCGGTGGTGCAGAGCTACATGGCCAAGGCCGTCAAGTCCTCCCAAAGCGTGGAGGCTTTCGGCGAGAGCGAGCCGGTGGCCACCATTGAGGGCCAGAAAAAGTACACCCTGGAGCTGACCCGGCTGTATGCCACCGATGACGCGGTGTCCGACGGCATCAATTTTTATGAGCTGAAGGACTTCTCCCTGGTCATCTGCAAGCCGGACCGGAAGATCATTTACAGCGGCTGTGAGTGGAGCACGATCCAGGAGGACGGCCAGCTGAACGCCATGGTGGCGGAGAAGGTCACCGTGGTGGCCTCCAAGCGCATCGAGACCGGCGCATGAGAGAGGTGGATGAGCTGCGGCCCCTGACGGCGGGGCGGCTGCTGGCCATCTGGCGGGAGAGCGCCCGGGAGGCGGAGGACCCGCTGGAGCGGAGCCTGCTCTCCAACGCCCGGGTGCTGGCGGAGTGCTGCTGGTCCCGGGGGGAGCCGGCGTTCCCGGACAGCGGCGCCGTGCTGGAGGAGCTGACGGCCCGGGAGATGGAATCGCTTCTGGGGCTGCTGGGCGGAACGGGAGAGGCGGCGCAGCTGAATCCCGCCTTTGACCCGGCGCGGTTCCAGGCGCTGCGGGAGGTGTGAGCATGGACTACATTTATCAGGAGCTGCTGCGGCAGCGGGCGGCGCTGGCCCGCCTGCTGCTGGGCGGCGGCAAGGAGCGGGAGGAACAGCGCGTGTCCGCCGGGGCGGCTGAAAGGCCTGCGGACCGCTTGGAGGAAAGCGGCGCATGGGAAAACGCCCGGCACAGTGCGTTCCAGGCAGCATGGCCGGCCGGAGGCGGAGCGGTTTTCACAGCGGACCTGACGGGCGGCGGGGCCTTCGGCGCAAGCCTGGAGGATGGCGGCGAAGCGGCCTTTGGAACGGACCGTGTGCCTGCCGGGGAGGAGCCTGCGGCGCAGCAGGGCGGACGCCGGTCCGGCGAGCGGACCGCCGCTTCCGCCCGGCGGTGGCCGCTTTCGGACGCGGACGGCGGCGAAAGGACCGAGCGGGCGCTTTGGCTGCGGCTGGAGACCGGGGAACGCTCTGAGGAAAAAGCCCTGTCCCGCATGGTCCAGCGGGACGCCCGCCGGTATGACGGCGGATTTTCCCTGTACTGAAAGGAGGTGCGGTCATGAAGCTGACACCCATGCGATACAAGGACTTCACCTGGCCCCACAACCCGGAGGTCTACCAGGTGGAGCGCCGCCGGGAAATGGCGGTCCACAAGGTGCCCTTCGGCGGCTGTGTTTTGCAGGACCTGGGGAGCACTTACCGGGTCTTGCAGGGCGAGGGGACCTTCGCGGGACGGGACGCCTATGAGACGTTCCAGGCGCTGGAGCAGGTGTTTTTACAGGAGGGCCCCGGCCTGCTGGTCCATCCGGTGTGGCCGGCGGCCAATGCCCATTTTGTGTCCCTGGAGCTGACGGAAAAGCCCCTGCCGGACTATGTGCGCTATCGTTTCGCCTTCTGGGAGGACCGGGGAAGCTACGCGGCGGCATTGACGGCCCTGGACTCCGGCGGGGAGCAGGCGGCGTCCGCCGACAAGACGGCGGAGGAAACGTCCGCCGTTTACACTGTGAGGAAAGGAGATACCCTGTGGGGGATCGCAAAGCGGTACGGCGTCACACTGACGGCGCTGATCGCCGCCAATCCCCAGATCAAAAATCCCAATCTGATCTATCCCGGTGACAGGGTGCGCATCCCATGAAAGGAACCATCATCACCTGCCGCCATGAGACCCTGGAGCTGCCGGTCCTGCTGGCGTGGAAGGTGGTCCACACGGGCACGGTGCCCTGCGACAGCTATACGGTGACATTTTTGTATGACAAATCCATGGCGGAGCCGCTGCATCTGGCGGCGGGCTTTCTGGCCACGGAGGGGGGAGCGGTCATGCTGCGGGGCATCGTGGACGAATTTACCGTGTCCATGGGAACGGAGGGGCTGACGGCCACTGTCAGCGGCCGAGGCTACGCGGCCCGGCTGCTGGATAATGAGTCCAGGCCCCTGACCTACCAGGGGGCCACCCTTCAGGAGATCATCCGCAACCATGTGACGCCCTACGGCATCTCCGCCGCGGAGACAGCGGCAGTGCGGGCAAACTCCGTCTATACCGTGGCGGCGGGCAGCAGCCAGTGGAAGGCACTGGAGGGCTTTTGCAGGACCTACGGCGGCTTTTCTCCCCGGTTTGGCCGGGACGGGCGGCTGCTGGCAGCACCGGAGCAGGAGGGACGGCGGCTGCGGATCGGCGGAGAGGACCCGGTGCTCTCCTGCGTGCTGCGGGAGGACCACTACGGCGTTTTGACGGAGGTGCTGGTCATCGACAAGACCCGGAACGCCGCGTACAGCGTTCAGAACCGGGACATGCTGGACCGGGGCGGCCAGTGCCGGCGGGTGGTGTATACGCCGGGACAGAGCACCTGGGCGGCTATGCGGTACACGGGGGAGTACCAGCTTCAGCAGTCGAAAAAGGGGGAGCGGACCGTGGAGGTGACGCTGCCGGGCAGCTTTCTGGCCTTTCCCGGAGACACCGTGGAGCTGGACATGGAGCGCATGGGACTGCGGGGCACCTTCCGGGTGGCGGAGGCGGAAAACGCCTTTTCCCGCAGCGGCGGCGCCACGGTGACACTGACTTTGGAGGAGCGTGTGTGAGATGTGGATCTCCAGACAAATGAAGACCGTGCCGCCCACGGCGGACGCGGACCTGGGCATCACCACCATCGCCGGCGGCAGCGCCGGCGTGGTGACCCGGGGAGAGGTGCGGTCACTGCCGGTCTACGGCCCCGGCGGCTATATCTGGATGCCGGAGAGCGGCGGGACGGTGCTGGTCATCAAGGGCGGCCCCGGCGGAGAGGAACAGTGCGTGGCCGGTACCCGCCAGCAGGCGGCACCGGAGGGGATGCAGCCGGGAGAGGTCTGCATCCAGAGCCCCGGCGGAAGCATTTTTTTGATGCGGGACGGCACCATCCGCCTGCGGGGCAATGTGCGGCTGGAGGGGACGCTGACCGTCAACGGGCAGCCGTACAAACCCTGTCAATGCGGCGAGGAGGGAAGCGAGTGACATGGCGGAGCTGAAATTGAAAAACGGAGACTATGTGAAAGCCGGCGGCCGCCTGGAGAAAGCCGAGAACCGGGAGGCGCTTTTGCAGCGGGTGCTGTTCAAGCTGACGGCCCGCCGGGGGCGCTTTCCCTTTCGGGAGGACCTGGGAAGCCGCCTGTGGCGGCTGGGCACCCTTCCCCGCCAGCAGCGGCAGGCGGCCGCCCGGCAGTTTGTGGCGGAGGCGCTGGCGGAGGAGGACCTGACGGTGGAGTCCGTGGAGCTGGAAGAACAGGGAGACAGGACGGTTCTGACGGCCCGGCTCACCTGGGAAGGACAGGCGCTGGCGGTGACGCTGGATATTCAATGAAAGGAGAACGGGCTTGAGAAGCATTGACGAGATCTATCAGGAGATGCTGGCAAAGCTGGCGGAGCGGTGCGGCTTTCAGCCGGAGGAATCCTGCGACCTGGCGGTACGGCTGTACGCCGCTGCCGCCCAGGTACAGGCCCTGGACATCCAGGCGGAGTGGGTGCTGGACCAGAGCTTTCCCCAGACGGCCCAGGGGATTTATCTGGAGCGCCATGCCGCCATGCGGGGCCTGAAGCGGCAGGAGGCGTCCAAGGCGGCGGGAACGCTGCGCTTTTCCGTGGAGACGGCTTCGGTGGTGGATCTGGAGGTCCCGGCAGGAAGCGTGTGCATGACGGAGGCGGAATACAGGTTCCAGACCACGGAACGGGGCGTTTTGCAGGCGGGAGAGCTGTTTGTGGACGTTCCGGCGGAGGCGCTGGAGGGCGGCAGCGGCTTCAACGCGGCTCCCGGGACCATCACCATTATGACGGCTTGCCCGGTGGGCATCACCGCCTGCACCAACCCCGGTGCCTTTTCCGGCGGCAGCGACCCGGAGAGCGACGAGAGCCTGCGTGCCCGGGTGCTGGAGAGCTACCGCCGCCTGCCCAACGGCGCCAACGCCGCCTGGTATGAGCGGTCGGCCATGGCCCACACCGGCGTGGCGGAGGCGAAAGCGGTGGGCAGGGCCCGGGGTACCGGCACGGTGGATGTGTACATCGCCACGGAGCGCGGCACACCGGATGAGACCTTATTGGAGGCCGTCCGGGCGGACTTGCAGGAGAACCGGGAGATCGCCGTGGATGTGCAGGTGCTGGCGCCCGCGCAGCAGACGGTGAATGTGACGCTGGAGGCCGCGGCGGAGAACGGCCGGGACTTTTCGGCGGTGAAAGCGGCGTTGGAGCAGGCGATGACGGCCTTTTTCAACGGACACCTCCTGGGAAAGCCGGTGCTGATGGCAGAGCTTGTCAGCCTGGCCTTCCGGCAGGAGGGCGTGGAAAATGTGCGGCTGGTGAGCCCTGCGGCGGACATCGCGGCGGGAGTGGGCGTGCTGCCGGTGTTGGGCACTCTGACCGTGACGGAGCTGGGAGCGTGAGCGCATGGGCTATGGAGCGTATTTGAAAGAGCTGCTGGTGCCGCTGGGGGTATATGACCTGGCGGCAGGCACAGTCAGCGAGGGAGAGCTGTATGCCCTGGGCACCCTGCTGGACACGGTGGCTCAGCGGCTGGAGACCGTGGAGCGGGAGAGCCTCACCGCCACGGCGGAGGGCGAGGGCCTGGAGCGGCGGGAGAGTTTGTTTGCCCGCCGGCCTGTGGCGGATACGGCGGAGAGCCGCCGGGCCGCCATTGCCGCCCTGCTGCAGATCGACGGTGACAGCCTGACGCCGGAGGCCATCAACCGCACCATTCAGGGCTGCGGCGTCCGGGCCAAGGCCCTGGAGGTGGACACGGGACACCTGCGGGTCATCTTTCCGGAGGTGAACGGTGTGCCGCCGGAGTTCCGGGAGATCGAGGACATCGTGCTGGACATCCTGCCCTGCCATCTGGAGGTGGAGTTTTATTTCCGCTACCTGACCTGGCAGGAGTGTGAGAGCATGGGGCTGACCTGGGCGGGTGTGGAGGCGGACCTCCACACCTGGGAGAGTTTTGAGCTGGCGGTCCCCACGGAGGAGGGCGTGTAATGGAACAGGAGCTGAGCGCCCGTATGGCGGGACTGGAGGAGAAGGTGACGGCGCTCTCCCGGCGGACCGAGCGGCTGGAAAAGGGCCAGACGGCCCTGAACCGTCTGGCCACGGCGGTGGAGGTACTGGCCACCAAGCAGGAGAGTATGGGCCAGAGCCTGGAGCGGCTGAACGAAAAAATGGACAGCCTGGAACGGCGCCCCGGCCAGCGGTGGGAGAGCCTGGCGGACAAGGTGCTGCTGGTGCTGGCGGGAGCCTTTGTCAGCTTTTTGCTGGCGGGAGGCGCCGCATGAAAAAATGGACGGCGTCCCACCTGATCGCCCTGGGCGTCCTGGGCACGGACGTGCTGGCTACCGGCTGGGTGCTGTATGTGAGCCGTCTGGCGGTGCGCCTGAATTTTACCGGGAGCCTGCCGTATCTCACCGCCCTTGTGGGCGCCCTGCAGGCGGCCACGGCGGTGGTGCTGGCGGCGTATTTCAACAAGAGTCGGGCGGAAAATACCCGGGGCGGCATCGTGTATGACAGCGCCCTGGGCAGGGGCGGAGACTGGGATGCGTAAGGAGGAAGAACGTTGCGGGAAGTGATCGGAAGACGGCTGGGAAACCTGCTGTCGGTCAAAAGTCTGGTGACACTGACGCTGACGGCGGTGTTTGCCGTCATGGCGCTGCGGAGCGCCATCAGCCAGGATTTTATGACGGTGTACGCCGTGGTCATCGCGTTTTATTTCGGGACCCAGAGCCAGAAGGTCCAGGAGGCGCTGGATGGCGGCGGCCAGTGAGGTGCTGGAGCTGGCCCGACGGGAACTGGGGACCCGGGAGGAGCCATATGGCAGCAACCGCGTGAAGTACAACACGGACTACTACGGACGGGAGGTGTCCGGCGGGGCGTATCCCTGGTGCTGCGTGTTTTTGTGGTGGCTGTTCCGGAAAGCGGAGGCGGCGGAGCTGTTTTATGACGGCGGCCGGACCGCCAGCTGCGGGACGCTGATGGCGTGGGCCCGCGGAAGGGGGCGGCTGGTGACGGCGGAGTACCTGCCGGGCGACCTGGTGTTTCTGCGGTTTTCCGGCAGCGGCGGGCCGCAGCATGTCGGCATCGTGGAAACGGTGGGCCGGGAGGCGCTGGTGACCATCGAGGGAAACACCGGCGCGGGCAATGACGCCAACGGCGGACAGGTACAGCGCAGAGAGCGGCCGTACCGGTATGTGCTGGGGGCGTACCGGCCGGCCTATGAGGAGGAGAACATGACACAGCAGCAGTTTGACGCCATGATGGAAGCGTGGCTGGAGCGCCGGGCGGAGCAGGAGCCGGGGACGTTTTCCGCCGAAGCCCGGGCGTGGGCGGAGGAAACAGGGCTCATCCTGGGAGATGCCGCCGGACGGAAACAGTACAAGAGCTTTTGTACCCGGGAACAGCTGATGACATTTTTATACCGGCTGGTGCGGATGAAAAAACAGTGAGAAAAGGGCCGGCGCCTTTTAGGCGCCGGCCCTTTTGCCGCCATCAGCCGATAAACAGCTGGGTCCAGTAATTGCCCCTGGAAACGTATCCCACGCCGATCTGCGTGTAGGAGGCGTTCAGAATGTTGGCCCGGTGTCCGCTGGAGTTCATCCAGCCATTCACCACCGCCTGCGGCGAGGCATATCCCTTGGCGATGTTTTCACCGGCGGTCCGATAAGAGAGGCCGAAAGCGGAGAGCATCTGGAAGGGAGTGCCGTAAGTAGGGCTGTTGTGAGAAAAATAGCCGTTGTCCCGCATATCCTGAGATTTATAACGGGCCACCCGGGAGAGCTCCCAGTTGGCGGCCAGCGGCCGCAGGCCGTTTTGCTGCCGGATCTCGTTGACCAGCCGGATGACCTCCGACTCGTAGCTGGAGACAGTGCTCTCCAGTTGGGGGATCTGCAGGATCTGCCCCGGATAGATGAGGTCCGGGTCGGCGACCTGGGGATTCGCCTGGATGATCTCGCTGGTGCCCACCTGGTATTGCACCGCCAGCTTCCACATGGTGTCCCCCCGGATAACCTTGTGGGAAAGGGAGGCGGCTTTGGCGGGCATCGTGAGCAGACTTCCCGTCAGAACAGCAGCGGCCAGAAGAGTGCGTGTTTTTTTCATAACAGAACCTCACAAAAAAGAATGTCCCGTGCACGGACAAGAAAATTGTAACCGTTTTGTTACTTTTTTGCAAAGGTAATGTTTTCCGCCGGGGCCAGAGGGGGTGCGGGACAGTGCCGGCTTGAACGAAGCGCGGGTGCGGCAGCGTGCAAAAAGTAAGGCTGCCTGAAAAGGCAGTCTTACTTTGGGGGAAAAGGTCAATCCGCGAACAGCGGCGTGGAAAGATAGCGGTCACCGGTGTCCGGCAGCAGGGCCACGATGGTCTTGCCCTTATTTTCCGGCCGCTTGGCCAGCTGGATGGCTGCCCACACGGCGGCACCGGAGGAGATACCCACCAGCACGCCTTCCTTCTTGCCGATCAGCTTGCCGGTGGCGAAGGCATCGTCGTTCTCCACGGCGATGACCTCGTCGTAGATCTTGGTATCCAGCACATCCGGCACAAAACCGGCGCCGATGCCCTGGATCTTGTGGCTGCCGGCAGTGCCCTTGCTCAGCACGGGAGAGGAAGCGGGCTCCACCGCCACCACCTTCACGTTGGGATTCTGGCTCTTCAGATATTCACCGACACCGGTGACTGTGCCGCCGGTGCCGACACCGGCCACAAAGATATCCACCTTGCCGTCGGTGTCCTCCCAGATCTCAGGGCCGGTGGTGGCCTTGTGGACGGCGGGGTTGGCGGGGTTGACAAACTGGCCGGGAATGAAACCGCCAGGGATCTCCTTGGCCAGCTCATCGGCCTTGGCGATGGCACCCTTCATGCCCTTGGCGCCTTCTGTCAGCACCAGCTCCGCGCCGTAGGCCTTCATCAGCTGGCGGCGCTCCACACTCATGGTCTCGGGCATGACGATGATGATGCGGTAGCCACGGGCGGCGGCCACAGAAGCAAGGCCGATGCCGGTGTTGCCGGAGGTGGGCTCAATGATGACGGAACCGGGCTTCAGAAGACCCTTCTGCTCCGCGTCATCGATCATGGCCTTGGCGATGCGGTCCTTCACGCTGCCCGCGGGGTTAAAATACTCCAGCTTGCCCAGGACCTTGGCCTCCAGGCCCTCTTCCTTCTCAATATGGACCAGTTCCAGTAACGGGGTCTTGCCGATCAGCTGGTCAGCGGATGTATGGATGTTGCTCATAATCAATTCCTCCTAATAAATATAGTTGTCGTGTGATGTGTAATGTGTGGTGTTAAAAAATGCTCAGCAACACAGGCAACATCGGAGGGACCATCTGTAATCCTTCATTTAAACCAACCTTTCAAGTAGGTTAATATGGATTATAGTGCGAAAGGACCTGGTTGTCAATAGGCAATTACAAAAAATTTCCGACGGCTGCGGAAGACCGCGAAAAAAGGAGGGAGCACAGTGTGTGCTCCCTCCGGGATGGCGGTATTGGAAAGCGCGGTTACTGAATGGTATAGACAAAGGTCTTCTGCATGGTCTCCTCCGTGATCTCCTGGCCGATGCCGGGCAGCTCCGGCACCACCAGATCGCCGTGCTCGTCCGGCAGATAGTCATACACGCAGGTGTCCCGCAGGCCCTGCTTGATGCCGTAGGAGTGCTGCTCATGGATGAGGAAGTTGGGGATGACGGTCTCCACGTGCAGCGCCGCCGCCTGGGAGATGGGGCCGCCGCACACGTGCACCTGCACCTTGACGTCATAGGTGTCGGCCATGTCGCAGATCTTCTTGGTCTCGGAAATGCCGCCGCACAGGCACACGTCCGGCTGGATGACGCTCAGGGAACGGTTTTCAAAGAAGGGACGGTAGCCCAGCCGGGTGTAGATGCGCTCACCGGAGGCAATTGGGATCTTGATCTTATCCTTGATCTCCCGCATGGACACGGCGTTGAGAGGATGGACAGGCTCCTCGTAGTACATGATGTTCAGATCGTCGATGTAGTTTGCCAGCTGGATGGCGGTGCTGGTGTCCGTGAAAGAATGCAGCTCGATGATGATGTCCAGGGCGCTGTCCAGGTCCCGGATGGCCTTCAGCCGCGCCCGGACCAGCTCCAGCACATTCTGGGGCAGCTGGCCCCGCAGCCGCCAATCCGCGTCCTGCTTCGTCCGCTGCCAGTTGCCGCTGGCAGCCACGCCCACCGGGTCCACCTTGACGGCGGTATATCCCTGGGCCATGGCCTTTTTGGCAGCCTCCGCGTACTGTTCGGGGGTGATCATGTTGCGGTCCTCCAGGTCCCAGTCAAACTGGATCTGGCTGGCGTAGGCCCGCAGCTTGTCGTTGGTCTTGCCGCCCAGCATCTGGTAGACGGGCACATTGTAGTATTTGCCCTTGATGTCCCACAGGGCGATGTCGATGGCGCTCATGCCCGCGTTGATGACGGTGCCGCCGCCCATGCCCCAGAAGGTGGTGCGGAACAGCTTTTCCCGGATGGCCTCGCTTCTCAGGGGGTCCATGCCAATGATGAGCTGACCGAAATCCCGGACCATCCCCACGCCCGCGTAATGGGCGTTGCCGTAGGCCAGGCCGACTTCGCCGAAGCCGCTGATGCCCGCGTCGGTGTTGATACGGATGCAGATGGGGGCGCAGTCCTCGTAGTTCAGGCATTTTGCGAAATCAAAGACATCGATGCTTGTGATCTTCATAGCGATTCTCCTTGTCCTTCTGCGGTATAGGCCCTCCGTCACCGGGTGGATGCCATTCGACCTGATACCAATTTTTTTAATGGGTTAATACGAATTGTAATTTGCCCCGCGCCGGCTGTCAACGGGTATTTGCCGAAAATTTTCGTTGATTCCCTACTAACCACGCTGTATAATAGGTTTATCTGATAAGGGGGGGTACGGTATGCTGATTTCCACAAAGGGCCGCTACGCGCTGCGGGTCATGATCGATCTGGCTGAGCACCAGACAGACGGCTTTATCCCGCTGAAAGTGATCGCCCAGCGGCAGGAGATATCGGAAAAGTACTTGGAAAGCATTATTAAACTCCTGGTAAAGGCCAGGTTTTTGAATGGCCTGCGGGGCAAGGGCGGCGGCTACCAGTTGACGAAGGCTCCGGAGCAGTATACCGCCGGCTCCATTCTGCGCCTGACGGAGGACTCCCTGGCCCCGGTCGCCTGTTTGGAAGAAAGCGCGGATGCCTGCCCGCGGATGCAGGCGTGCCGGACCCTGCCTCTTTGGAAAGGACTGGACAAGGTCATCAGCGACTATTTGGACAATGTCACCCTTGCCGATCTGATGCGGGAAGAGGAAGTGGGAAACGACTATGTGATCTGACATGGCGCGTGAGAGAAAAATGTAAAAAAGCCGCCTGTACACGATACCGTGTGCAGGCGGCTTCATTCCGGATATTTTCGTTTCCCAACCCGAACCGGAATCCAGCGGAGCGAATCCGGTTCGGAAGCGAGGAAAAAGCACGTCCGGCGTATGAAAAGGCCCTAAGGCCTTTTCATCGCCTTAGGGCTTTTTCTGAGCTGTCTTTTGTTGCCGAAAAAGATACACCCTGGAAAGCCTTGCGGCTCAATGGATTCAGGGTTTTGCGCAACTTGTGTTTTTGTTTTTCTGCGCTTTTTTCAAGCCATTTCCGAACCCCCATATGACATACTGACAAAGCCGTGTGCAAACAGAGGCGAAAAAAGGGCCGTGCGTCAGCACAGCCCTTTGTCTTACTTCAGCCTTATGATCTGCTCATATAGCATGGCATATCTTTTCTCGATCACCATATTGCTGTGATAGTGGCCGAAGAACCAGTACTGGAAGGTACATTTCTGACGCACTTCGTCGAAGAACTCGGTCAGTGCGTCTTTTTTGAACATTCCTCCGCTGAACACATCCTGTATGCTGGAGGGGCAGCAGTGGCTGATGATGTAATCCACATTCCAGTGGACACGCGCCAGATTTGCTCTGGCTTCCAGATATTCCGCTTCGCTGGGCAGTTCCTCGGCCCACCAGGAACGACGGTTCACACGAAACAGCGCACCGCGCTGTTCGAGTTGCTGGAACTTTTCCTCGAAGTCAGGATCGTCCGGTTCCAGGATGCCGTCCTGGATATCATGGGAGGAAGCGCCGCCCATGGTAAAAAACTTCCTGCCATTGAGCTCATATACCTGACCTCGCATGAGGTGCAGAACGGAGGGACGTATCCTCTGGATCTGTCCACCATGCCATTCTTCTTTGGGGTAGTCTTTGTAAGCGTCATAGTTTTCGTGGTTCCCAAGCACAAATGCAGTAGTGTATGGCCGGTCCTCCAGCCAGTCCAGTCCTGCATCATCCCGTGGGTCACCGTGCCAGATTCCACCAAAATCTCCACAGACCAGAACCAAATCTTCCTTGGTCATGTGTTCCTGCTCGTAGAAGATGTCCGGGCGGAAGCGGCGGAAATCTCCGTGTGTATCCCCTGTAATAAATATTTCCATAAGTAGTTGCTCCTTGTTTCCATTTTAGCACATGGTCTGCTCGATCTCTACATCACTGTATCGGAATTTGATTCGAATTGTCTCCGCGTCGACTACGGTGATCCGCTCAACCAACTGCCGGACGATCCCGTCATCATACTGTTGGAAGCCACTGAGGTGTTCCTCCAGGTAAGCTGTTAACTCTGCCATACGTGAGTCCTCGTTGATCCTGTTGGCCGCTTCCGTCTTTACTGCATCGATCCGTGCCTGCAGGTGCTGCTTTTCTTCCAGCAGGGTCTTGAGCTGCTCTGCTATCGTCAGATCCTCCATGTTGGCTAATGCCTGGTCCAACAGGGCGTTCTGTCGTGCCGTCAGTACTTCCAGTTCGTGTTCCAAGTCCAACAGGTCGTCGCCATCTCCTCCTGGGGCACATACCATTCGGAGCGTTTCTGCAAGTTCTTCCTGCAGGCCATTGCTTGCTTCGACTACCCGGTTGAGCGTCGTGAGAATAGCGGCATGCAGTTTGTATTCCTCTACGGAAGGCGACTCATGGCAGTATTTTTTCCCAAACTCCAGTCGGGAGACGCACCGCCAGACGATCCGTTTGACGCCGTTCCTGGCCCAGGTACACCGCTTATAGGGGGAACCACACTCCCCACAGACCAGCCGCTCACTGAGGGCATACTTGGCGGAATACTTGCCCTGTTCTGTTTTTCCGCTTTTCTGCAGGATTTTCCGCTTGCTGGTCCGCCTTGCCATCTCTTCCTGTACCCGCTGGTAGATGTCCCGCGGGATGATAGCAGGGTGGTTGTCCTTGATGTAATACTGCGGCAACTCGCCGGTATTCTTCTTGACCTTCTTGCTGATGCAGTCTGTGGTGAAGGTCTTTTGCAGCAGGGCGTC
>SFDT01000055.1 GCA_004558115.1 Clostridiales bacterium
ACAGGCGCCTCCTTTCCGCTCACCCCGGCCCCCGGCCGCCATGGCCTTCAGCGCCGCGATGCAGCTGTTCGTGCTCCGCCGGTCCAGGAAGGAGGGATGGGATATCCCATACTGCTTCTCCAAAAAGGCCGTCAGCCGCTTCGGGTCCTCGCTCCACCCCAGCCGCTCCGCCAGGGAGTAGATCAGTTGCACCTGCCCTTTGGTTGCCCGGTCCGCGGCCCGTTTCGGCTTCTCGCCCGTCAACAGCTTCAGCCGGTCGATCACGCGCCGCGCGTCCGCCACCGTCAGCTCTGACACGTGCTCCTTCCTGGTTACTGTGTAGACCACCCCGTGCAGTTCCTCGCTGTCCATGCACCCCGCGCGCCCCAGCGCGTAGATGCACTTCAGCTGCTTCGGCGTCAGGACGCCTTCTGCCATGCCCATTCCTTTGCCCTCCCTCCGGGCCGCAGCCCTCAGCTCCGCTCCAGCTTCTCCCGGTCCGGCTCATACCAGAAGGTGTCCAGCACCTTCACGCCGGCTCCCACCGCGATGATGTCCGCGGGCGGGTACTTGCCCAGGATCCCCTTGTCGATCTTCGGCTCCGCCTGCTTCACACAGTCGCTCATCCCTCGCTCCAGCAGCTGCCTCACGATCTCCGCCAGCTTCGCCGGCGCCTTCGGCAGCGTGATCCGCGTACTCTTCCGGAATCCCACGCTCCCGAAATTCAACGTCTTGCTCTTCTTTCCGTCCATATCGTCCCGGTGGGCCTCCGCGAAGGCGCAGATCTGCGCCTCCAGCCGCTTCGTTCCTTCCAGGTAGATCCGGCTCTTCGCTTCCGCCTCTGCCTTCGCCGCGTCGATCTTTTCCTGCATCTCCGCCTCAAAGCCCTCCACCATCCGCTGGTTGTCCCCGATGGTGCCCAGAGCCTGGTTCACATCGTCCCAGCTCTCAAACTCCGCGATCACTTCTTCTACCCGTTTCCGTGCCATAATCTGTTTCCTCCTATAGATCAAATCGGTATTGCTCCGGCGTCTCTGCCCGGACGGGCAGCACCCGTGTGCCATCTAGCTTCCGCCCCGCCTCTTGACGCGGGCGTCCTTCTTGATGCGCTCCCCGTGGTATAGCGTGCTGTCTGGAAGCGTAAAGCACGTCTGTCCACCCGCCAGCGCCACTAGCAGCTCGCCGAGGGCTTCCTGCGCCTCCCTGACGTCCGCATACCGTCCCAGCGTGTGCGCCCCCACGGTGCTCCGGTCATAACTTGCAACCACCAGCGCCGCATCCGGCTTTTCCACCACGCAGAACCGCTCCACAAACTCAGAGTTGATGATCTGCATCCCCGTCGGTACCATGATGTACATTCAGTTCCCCCTCTCTTCCTTCAGGGCCCGCTTCGCGGCCTCCGACCATTCGAAGTCCGCGCACCCCTTGTAGCTTGGCAGCCAGTTCCAGCCGCCCGGGCGGAGGCAGCCCCGGTCCTCTTGCCCGTGCCACCGGCAGTTCTGGCAATCCCTCCGGTGCAGGGCGAGGTCGATGATGACGCCCATGCTCCTACAGCTTCCACACCGGCAGGACTACCTCGTCCGCCAGCTCGCCGATGCTGTAGTTCTTCCGCCCCTCCGCCTCCAGCCGCGCCAGGAATCGGTCATACTCCACCGCCACCTTCAGCAGCTTGCAGATGCCCACCTGTTCCGCGGTCACCTCCGGCAGCTCCGGGCCCAGCAGGAACCCAATGGCGTGCAGCAATACCCATTCCGCATGGATGGGGTCCCGCCCCAGCAGCGCCTGGAACTCTGACCAGGCCTCCCGGGCAAACTTCTTCCGGTTCAGACGGGGCTTGTCCGGTGGCAGGACGCCCTGCGCCTGGAGTTCCTTTTTTGTCCTGGCCCGCAGGTCCTTCTCCCGCTGGGTCATGCGTTTGCGCTTCGACATCTCACACCACCCCCAGCATGACCGCCCAGGCCAGGCCGCCGCCCAGGAGCCCCAGCAGCAGCCCCACCGTCCCGGCCCCCGGCGCATGCCGCTTTCCCATACATGCAGCCCCCACGTAGATGTAGCCCGCCGTGGTGACCGCCAGATAGATCGTCAATAAGATCCGCATACCCGCCTCCTCAATACATCAGCTTGTACTTCTTGGCGCTCTTCAGGATCTCTGCTGTGATGGGTCCACCCTCGGCAGCCTCCAGGCATAGCTCCAGGATCTCCACGAACGTACCCATGCCCCCGTGCTTCACATCCGCAGCGATGGCCGCCAGGGCCGCCGCTGCATCTGCCTCCACACGGTACTCCTGCAGGATCCGCCGTGCCTCCGCCTGCCCGATCCCGTTCAGCTTCAGCTCCACCTTCCGCCGGTACAGCTGCGCCAGGTTTTCCCCGTGCCGCCCAACGGTCAGCAGCCGCTCCACCGCGGGCGTCCCGCACAGGATGATCGGCGTGCCGGTGTTGTCCCAGATCTTACGCAGCACCTCAAACTTATCCACATTGTTCCGGCACAGGTACTCCGCCTCGTCAATGGCAATCAGCAGGTCCCCGCGGTCCCGAAGGCCCGCGATCAGCGCCTGGGTGTTCTGGTAGTTGGTGCCCTTCAGACTGACCCCAATGGCTTCCCCAATGCTCCGCAGCAGGTCCCCGATCCGCATCGTATGCCACGCTTCGACATACAGCACGCCGGGCTGCGCCTCTGCAAAATGCCGCAGGATCGTGGTCTTCCCGCTGCCGGGATGCCCCACCAGAACCCCCATCTTCCGCTTGCTGTACACGTAGGAGCACCAGCCCATGGCCTCACGGAACTCCGCCGTCTCGTACAGCTCTATCTCCGTCTTATAGCCCGTGGGCACCGGCGGCACCGGCTCGGTATCCAGCCGCTCCTTTACCCCGCGCACCTCCTCGATCACACGCCACAGGCTCTCCTCCTGGTTCGGCTTCAGCCGCAGCCCCTGGTTTACCACCTGGCTGATCGTGCTCCGCGCAATCCCGGACCGGGCCCCTGCCTCCTGGAAAGAGATCCCTTCCTCCTCCCGCAGCTTCAGCAGCTCCTCCGCCAGATTTCCTCGTACCATTCTTCAGCGCTCCTTTCGTTCCGGCTGTCAGCGCCGCGCCCCCCGAAGGGGGCGGTCCCGGCTTCCACGGGACTGGGCCTTGGGCCAGTCAGTCAAACGTCCAATCCTCGACCTCGTTTTCATGGCCGCAGTTGGGACAGGGGACTACCTGACCGCACCAATTGCAGGGTGGGCCATAGTCCCGCACAAAAGCCCCGTACTCGATACACACATCCTCTCCGCAAGCTTCGCAGGGAAAGGATATGGACACCGGAGTGCAGTTGACATTGATGTCCATCTCTCCACATCCTACCACTGGACGATCCCGGCCAGCGTCCCGAACAGGGCAAAGCCGGCCAGGCTCAGCCCCATACCGATGGCGCCTGTCACCAGATCCCCACCCTGCTCCACGCCCTCCGCGAAGCCCAGCAGCGCCAGGAAAGACAGGCCGAACAGGCACCTCCACAGCTTCCGCAGCGCCTTCCGCCGGGCCCGCGTCCGCTGCTGGGCCTCCGCCCGCACGTTCCGCGGGTGGTCCCGCAGCCGCAGCGGCGTCCCGACAGGTCTCCATTCCGCGTCCAGCACTCCCGGCGCAGGAGGCCGGACCGCTCTCGCTACGTTCAACATCTGACTCCCTCCTCCGTTTTTTTGACAAAGATGACGCGCATTATTGCCGCTCATGCAGCCGCCGGAGCACCATATCCCCGCTGGCCCGCAGCTTCTCCCGCATGAGATCCGGGCCCTCGTCCTTCGGCTCTGCCAGCTCCGCCCGCTTCGCCTTCCGGCCCCGGGCCGCCTTCTCATATTCCAGCGTCGTGTAGGTCCCACGGCTCCGCTTCTCATCTACCTCCAGGGCGAACTGGTACCGGCTGGCCCGCCTGATCCGCTCCGCCACACCCTTGACGTAACCATTCTGCTTGGCCCGGTGTGCCGCCACCACCTCCGGGTCCTCGCCCACCATCTGCAGCCGTTCATGGACCGGCGCCTCGCACAGCGTCCGTCCCTTCAGGATCACCGTGATGGTGCTCAGGTCCTCCTCGTCGTACAGCACCGTCACGTCCTCGCCCGCGTGGCCGGTCATGGCATCGTCCCAGTAGTACTGGTTCTTCAGCTTCACGCCCTGCTGTCCGATCCGCCGGGTCTGCTTCTTGTTCTTCAGCACCCCCAGCATCTCCGCACTTGGCTCGTCGTCCCGCGCCCGGGGCAGGCTCTCGTACAGCTCCAGCGGTCTCCGCCCGCCGTACCCCTCGTGGGGCCGGCTCCAGTACCCGGGGAACACCGTGTCCCGCAGGAACTCGAACAGCTGGTCCATCGTCCACAGCTGGCCG
>SFDT01000018.1 GCA_004558115.1 Clostridiales bacterium
CTGCCAATTGCGTGAGGACTGTTACTTGCTACCCGTAAACGGGCTGGGCGACGGAATTCTTAGCTGTTCGCCCAGCTCGTCTTCTTTTAGTTGATTCTTGATGTACTCCGCAATTCGGCTCTCATTTTTTCCTACCGTATCCACATAGTATCCTCTACACCAAAATTCCCGATTCCGAAATTTATATTTCAGTTCGCCGAATTGCTCATACAGCATCGTGCTGCTTTTTCCTTTTAGGTATCCCATAAATTTCGATATTGCAATCTTCGGTGGTATTTCTACAAATAGATGAATATGGTCTGGACATGCCTCTGCTTCGATAATCTTCACCCCTTTCCATTCACATAACTGTCGCAGTATTCTTCCTATCTCTAAACGCTTTTCTTGATAGAATACTTTCCTCCTATACTTCGGTGCGAATACTATGTGATATTTGCAATTCCATTTTGTATGTGATAAACTATTTATATCATTCATTCCCATATGAATGCCTCCCTGTTACTTTTTGTGCAGTTGGCAGATTCATCGCTTAAGCTCTTTTGAACCACTCGCTTAGCGAGTGGTTTTCTTTATACAAAAAGGAAGTCCCCCGGCATAGCCGGGGGACTTCCTTTGGTTTTGCTTATTCATAGGACAGCTGGCTGGTTTTGGGGCTCATGATACACACATAGCTGTTGCCCTGTCCCATGGTCAGCGGAGTGCCGTCCGCCAGAGTGTAGACAAACTGGCTGTTCCGGTCCGCCTTGCTCCACCGGATGTCCACGGCCTTGCCGCCGCAGAAATACGTGCCGCTGCCGCTGCCGGTCAGCTGTACCGTCAGCCGCCCCGCCTTGTCGCCGGAGATGACGGAGATGGCGGTCTCCAGCACCAGCACATTGGTGACGCCCACCTGCTCGCCGGTGTTGCCGTCGGTATAGGCGCCGCCGTACTGGCTCACCAGATACTTGCCGGTCTCGCTGTCATAGTCGAACTTTCCGGTCTTGTAATTGGAAAATTTCAGCGTCACATGCTCCGCCGCGGCGCCGCCGGCGGGGGTGCCGTCCCCGGCGAAGGCCTGGGTGTAAACATATCCGTCCTTGTGCTCTGTGCGGAAATGGCTTGCGGCATACTCCAGGATCTTCTCGCCGGAGGTCACCAGGGTGTGCTCATAGTCCATGGTCTTCCGGCGCTCGGCGTCCCGCCAGAAGATCTTGGCGTCGCTGCCGCCATTGACGCCATCCATATTGTCCACGCCCCAGGCGGGGATATCCTTGTAGGCGTCCGGGCTGCCACCGGCGTGGACGTACAGGGCGTCATGGCCCAGGGCCAGCTCCAGATAGTAGGGCCGGGCGGAGCGGATGCTGCCCAGGGTACCCACCCCCTCCAGAGACTGGTATATCCCCAGCATCCGGGTGATTCCGCCCTCGGCGGGGACCTCGTAAATGATATCCGCCTGGCTGACACCCAGCTGGGGCTGGGCGGCCTTCAGGTTGTTGAGCATGACGGCCACGGGGCGGTTCTTCTCATACGCCGGTTCCATGGGCTCCCCTGTCAGGGGATTGGTACCCGCCGGGACGTAAGGTTCCGGCTCGGGCTCCGGTTCCGGTTCCGGCTGCGGCTCCGCCACAGGCTCCGGCTCCAGGACCGGCTGGGCCGGTTCCTCCTCTTTCCCGCATCCCGCCAGGGAGACCACCATCATTGCCGCCAGGAGCATCGCCAGGAACCGCTTTTTCATAGGGCCGCCGCCTTTCGTATTATGGTCAACTTCATGATACCAGTGTCTTCCAGAGCCGTCAAGCAAAATCCGACCTTTTTCGTTTTGCCACTGTACAAACCGCCACCAGATGCGGTATACTGTATGTAGATTTGAAACAATATCTGGAGGTGTATGCATATGGCAGGCCGGGGCTTTATCCATGACAAGCTGGAGATCAAGTTCCTCATTCTCTATATCACCGCCCGGGTCATCGAGCCCATTCCCTTTGACACGGTTCTGGACCTGACGATGTGCGACGACGGCGTGGACTATTTCGACTTTTCCGAGTGTCTCAACGACCTGGTGAAAACGGAGCATCTGACCCTGTCCGAGGACGGGATGTACGCCATCACGGACAAGGGTCTTCGGAACAGCCGCATCTGCGAGTCCTCCCTCCCCTACTCCGTCCGCCTCCAGTGCGACAAGAACCTGGCCACCTGCAACCGAAAGCTGCGGCGGAAAAGCCAGGTGCGCTCCTCCTGGGAGAAGCGGCCCAACGGCACCTACACCGTCAGCATGGCCCTGGACGATGACACCGGCAGCATCATGGACCTGAAGGTCATGGCCCTTCAGGAGGAAATGGCCGTCATGCTGGCGGAGCGGTTCCGCAAGGCGCCGGAAAAGCTGTACAGCGAGATCATGAATGTTCTGCTCAGTGACGGCCAGGACATGAAAAGTGAAAAGTGAAAAACACCGCCCCGGACAGCCGTCCGGGGCGGTGTTTTTCATTTAACAACCACATTCTCCTCCCCAAGCGTCTCTCTCGCCTCCTGGAGAAGGGCCTCGTGGAGCAGGACCTGGGTGGCGAAGACCTTGCGGGTATCCGCCATGACCATTTTCACCTGGGTGGTGCCGGGGAACATACCGAACACCAGCTTCATGTGGCGAATGGAAGGATGGTCCAGGCTGGGGAATTTCAAATACAGCACCTGGTGCTTTTCCGGTGGGCGCTCCTCCGCCGGGCCGCTTTCTCCCGACAATGGATAGACGGAGTCGCACATGACCTGCGGAGCCTTTTCATCCCGGACGGACAGCCGCCCCTTTACCACCACCGCCTGGTTTTCCCGCAAATACGCGCCGCAGGTGTCCAGCACCCGGGAAAAGCACAGCAGCTCCATGGACGCGGTGTCATCCTCCACCGTGACGTAGGCCATGAGGCTGTTATTTTTTGTGGTCTTCGTCTTGCTGGAGGTGACCACGCCGCAGATGGTGATCCGCTGGCCGTCTGCGAATCGCTCCGGCCCGCCCTCCTGGGCAAAGTCCTCCAGAATGGAGCCGATGGTGGGCGCGCGGAGCTTGCGCACCTGCTCCCGGTACTGGTCCATGGGGTGGCCGGAGAGGTACAGGCCCGTGGTCTCTTTCTCCATATTCATGAGCTCCTGGGGTGTGAACTCCGGGATATCCGGCAAGGGGATTTCCTTCACAGGGGCTGTTCCGCCGGAAACGCCCGCCGCCATGGAGAAAAAGTCCATCTGTCCCTCCAGGTTTTTCCGCTGCTGGTCCGCCACGGAGTCCATGACCTTTTCGTACACCTGGATCAGCTGGGACCGGCGGGCGCCCAGGGAGTCGAAGGCGCCGGAGCGGATGAGGTTTTCCACCGCCCGCTTGTTCATGTCGCTGCCGTTCATCCGCTGGCAGAAATCTGTCAGGGAGGTAAAGGGGGCGCTCTCCCGCTCCCGCATGACCGCCTGGATGAAGCCCCGGCCGATGTTCTTGATGGCCACCAGGCCGAAGCGGATGCCCCCCTCCTCCACGGTGAAGCAGTCGCTGGAACGGTTGATATCCGGCGGCAGCAGCTGAATGCCGCAGTCCTTGCACTCGTTGATATAGCCGGACACCTTGTCGGAGTTGTCCAGAACAGAGGTCAGCAGAGCCGCCATGTACTCCTTGGTGAAATGGCACTTGAAGTACGCCGTCTGGTAGGCCACCACCGCGTAGGAAACCGCGTGGGCCTTGTTGAAGGCGTAGTTGGCAAAGTCGTAGATCTCCTGGTAAATGGCCTGGGCGGTCTCCTCCGGGATACCATTCGCCACACAGCCTGTAATGCCCCGCTCCTTGTCACCGTGGATGAAGGCGTCCTTTTCCTTCTGGATCTGGGCGGCCTTCTTTTTGGAAATGGCCCGGCGCACCATATCCGCCTGGCCCAGGGAATAGCCGCCCAGCTGCTGGAAGATCTGGATGACCTGCTCCTGGTAGACGATACAGCCGTAGGTGACAGACAGGATGGGCTTTAAGGCCGGGTGTTTGTAGGTGACCTTTTTGGGGTCCTGGGAGCAGGCGATGAACCGGGGGATGGAATCCATGGGGCCGGGACGGTACAGGGCGATGACGGCGGTGATATCCTCGATGCTCTTGGGCTTGAGGCCCACGCACACGCCGGTCATGCCGGAGGATTCGATCTGGAACACACCGGAGGTCTTGCCGGCGGAGATCATGTCGAAAGTGGCCTTGTCGTTCTCCGGGATATCCTCCAGGCGGAAATCCGGATGCTCCGCCCGGACCAGCTTCACCGCGTCATCCAGCACCGTCAGGTTCCGCAGGCCCAGGAAGTCCATTTTCAGAAGGCCCAGCTCCTCCAGAGTGGTCATGACGTACTGGCACACCACGGCTTCGTCGTTTTTCGCCAGGGGCACGTATTCGTACACCGGGCGCTTGGTGATGACCACGCCGGCGGCGTGGGTGGAGGCGTGACGGGGCATGCCTTCCAGGGCCTTGGCAGTGTCGATGAGCTTTTTCACCTGCTCGTCCCGGTCGTACAGCTCCGCCAGGGGCTTGCTGAGCCGCAGGGCGTCGTCCAGGGTGATGTGGAGGGTGTTGGGCACCTGCTTTGCGATCTGGTCCACGTCGGCGTAGGGCATATTCATGACCCGGCCCACGTCCCGGATGACGCCCCGGGCCGCCATGGTGCCGAAGGTGACGATCTGGGCCACATGGTCGTCGCCGTACTTCCGGCGGACGTAGTCCACCACCTCGCCCCGGCGGGTGTCGCCGAAGTCCATGTCGATATCCGGCATACTGACCCGCTCCGGGTTCAGGAAGCGTTCAAAGTACAGGCTGTACTTCATAGGGTCAATGTCCGTGATATGGAGGCAGTAGCTGACCATGCTGCCCGCCGCGCTGCCGCGGCCCGGGCCCACGGGGATGCCCACGCTCTTGGCGTAGCGGACAAAGTCGGACACGATGAGGAAATAGTCCGTAAAACCCATCCGCTCGATCATGTTCTGCTCATATTCCAGCTGGCCCCGGTACTGGGCATCCTCCCCGTACCGCTCCCGGTAACCCTCGTCGCAGAGCTTTTTCAGGTAGGAAAAGCTGTCGTAGCCGGGAGGCAGCTGAAATTCCGGCAGGTGGTACTTGCCGAAGGTGAACTCCAGCTCGCACATGTCCGCGATCTTGGCCGTGTTCTCCAGGGCGCCCTCGTAGCCGGAGAACAGCGCCGCCATCTCGTCCTCACTGCGGAGGTAGAAATTCCTGGGCTCGTAGCGCATACGGTTTTCATCATCCAGGGTCTTGCCTGTCTGGATGCACAGCAGCACGTCGTGGGCCTCCGCGTCCTCCTTGCGGAGGTAATGGGCGTCGTTGGTGCACACCATGGGGATGCCTGTCTCCTGGTGGATACGCAGCAGTCCCCGGTCCACCTCCGCCTGGTCCCGGATGCCGTGGTCCTGGAGCTCCAGGTAAAAATGGTCCGGTCCGAAAATATCCGCCATGTCCAAGGCGTATTGCTTGGCGTTTTCGTATTCCCCATTCCGCAGCATCCGGGGGATCTCTCCGGCAAGGCAGGCCGACAGGGCAATGAGGCCCCGGCTGTGCTCCTTCAAAAGTGTCAGGTCGACGCGGGGCTTGATGTAAAAGCCCTCCGTCCAGGCCATGGACACCATGTAGGAGAGGTTTCGGTAGCCCTCCTCATTCTCACACAGCAGCACCAGATGGCGGCTCTCGGCGTCGAATTCATGGACCTTGTCGAACCGGGAGCGGCCCTTGGGCGTCACGTACACCTCGCAGCCGATGATGGGCTTGACCCCCTCCGCCTTGCAGGCCCGGTAAAAGTCGATGACGCCGTACATGACGCCGTGGTCCGTGATGGCACAGGCGGTCTGGCCCATGTCCTTCACCACCTTGGGCAGGTCCCGGATGCGGCAGGCGCCGTCCAGCAGGCTGTATTCCGTATGGACATGTAAATGGACAAAGGACATGAGCTATTCCTCTACTTCCTCAAATTTCTCCCGTAAAAAGCACAGAATGCTTTCGGCCCCTTCATAAGTATCAATATCCCTGCATGCGTGGATGAGATGGCGCAGATACAGCGCCGCCGCGACAGCCGCCACCACCAGTGTCTCCGCATTGCGGGGCGATAAAAACAAAAAGCTGTATACGATCACGAACGCAAAGACGGCAAACAGCAGCTTTCCCACAGGATGGATGCGGAACCGGCCGGACAGGACGCTGCCCCCCTGTCCATCGGGGCGGGCCTGGCCGCAAAAGGGATTGTTCCACTGCCAGTCCATGCGCCGCCCCTTGGTCCAGCCCACACCGTGGACCCTCGGGATCCAGCCGTCTTCCGCGGTATAGCGGCGAACGGTGGTTCTGGTCACTGTGAAACGACTGCCCTTCCACCTGGTCTTGATGCAGACCTCCAGCTTTGCCGTCCGGTCTTGGAACCGGATCTCCCCCGGCAAGATGCGGGGGAGCTGTTCCGGTGGCAGGGGGCTGTGAAATTCATAGCTGCGGGACATCCGGATCGTTCTCCTCTTTTCGTGAACGCTCTCAAAAGCGGCAAGTTTTTTCCAGCTTTTCGCCGCAGTTCGGGCAGGAATGCGGAATAGGCGACATCATGCGAAAGGGTTTTTGCAGCAG
This sequence comes from Clostridiales bacterium, assembly GCA_004558115.1. Classification (GTDB taxonomy): domain Bacteria; phylum Bacillota; class Clostridia; order Oscillospirales; family Oscillospiraceae; genus Oscillibacter. The sequence continues at coordinate 6,593 of SFDT01000018.1, forward strand.
TGCTCCGCATTTGGGGCAGACACACCCATTCACCAGCACATGGTTCCCACAAAGGCACAGACAGAGGAGCCAGCCGCAGCAAAGAATACCAAGTACGCCAGGGTCTCCAAGTCCCATCCAGCGAACCAAAGCACCTATGGGAAGCGCGGCAAAGCCGGCGCATACAAGGCCGCAGCCCAGGCGGCGAGCCCGGAAGCAATCCATTTCCCGCTTCATTTCAGATTCTCCTTTCCCGGGGCTGCCGATTCCCACAGGAGGTTTTCCTCGATAAAGGCGATGGTCTCCCGCTGCTGGCGGCGGTTGAGCGCCGGGGCCAGCTTCGTCAGTAAAAGCCAACACAGGCCGCCCCATAGAAGCACGCAGAAGGTCAGAACCGTGAGCGCATAGGCGCTCAATCCGGTAAAGGCCAATCCCACTGCAAAAGCCACCGCCATCATTCCCAACAAAAGATTCCGCATGGCTCTGGTCGGGTAGAAGCCGCCGCAGATGCGGCAGCCTCCCTCCGCCGCCGTCACCGTGCCCACAAAGGGCAGCAGCGGCTTCACCTGCCACATACCGCCGGTTTTCACCAGATAAAACCCGCCGCCCGGCAGCAGCCGGGTTAAGACTTGGTTCTCCTCATACGCCCAGCCGGATTTCATGGGACGGGCACGGACCTGCAGCCGGGCACAGACCTGCTCCGGGGAGAGCCGGCTGTCAAACGTATAGTGCTTCATAGACTGCCGTCCTCCCTTCAAAAGCGGTCAGCTCCGCTCCGCCAGCATTTCCTCCACCACCTCCACGGCGGTGACGATGAGGATGTCACAGTGCTTGTCCACACCCAGCCGTACAGCGGCGGGCGTTTTTTCCTCCGTGGGCTCGATACGGGAGCGCAGCAGGTCGCCGCAGCGGCTCAGCCCGTCGAACCGGGTCTGGAAGCGCTGCAAAAATTCCTTGGCCTGAGCGTAGACCCGGCGCTTTCCCTCGGCATCGGCGCCGTCGGTAAAGGGGAACAGCAGTCCCAGGACGATGACCGCACCGTTGGCGGCGCCGCACAGCTCCTGGTGGGTGGCGCCTACGCCGCCGCCCAGGCCGCCGGCCACGGCAAAGCCTGCGGCAGTTTCCAGCTTCGTCAGGTCCTCAAAGGCCATCAGCACGCTCTGAGCGCAGTTGTAGCCGCTGTGGTGATATTGTAATGCCAGTTCGCAACGATCCATCGTTCATTCTCCTTCTCTGATGTCATTCGGCCATCAGCCTTAATTCTTTCAAATATGCCTCCAGCAGCACCACGGTTTCCGCGATAAACGCGGCGCAGATCCGCCGGCTGCCCAGCCGCTCTGCCAGCTGCCGGTCCTCCGGCTTTGGCTCCAGAGCCAGCAGGCCGCCGCAGCGGGTACAGCCGAACCGCTCCGCAAAACGGCGCCGGAACTCCGCTGCCGCCTCATAGACCCGGCGCTTGGCATCCAGGTCATCCGCCTGGGTATGGGGCACCAGCAAGCCCAGCACCAATACCGCGCCGCTGAGAGCGCCGCAGGCCTCCTCCTTGCACCCGCCAAAGCCGCCGCCCAGGCCGCCGGCAATGGCTTTTGCCGTCTCCTCCGTCAGCCCCGTCAGGTCACCAAAGGACAACAGCACACACTGCGCGCAATTGAAGCTCTGTTTCCGGTAAGCCTCCGCTATCTCCCAACGCGTCATGGTCTCAGCTCCTTATTTTTCCTCATTTCAATCATTTGCAAGCCAATTTCCTTTACAGGGCTTTTGCCAGCTCCACCAGCTTCCGCAGCCGGTGGTTCAAGCAGGATTTCGTCACCGGCGGGTCGAATTCCTCCGCCAGCTCGGAAAGAGTCAGCTCCGGGCTGGCCACCCGCAATGCCGCCGTCTGCCGGAGCTTTTCCGGCTGCTTTTCCAAAAGGCCCGCCGCATCCAGCTTCCGGATGGCCTCCAGCTGCTCCTGGGCGGCACCGACGGCCTTGTCCACATTGGCGCTGTCGCAGTTGAGGCGGCGGTTCACGCTGTTGCGCAGGTCCTTCTCCATCTTGGCGGTCATGACGTTCATGGACGCCACCGGCGCGCCGATGAGGGTCAAAAAGTCCTCGATCTGATCGCTTTGCTTGAAATACGTCACAAAGCTGCCGTTGCGGGTAACGCTCTTGGGCGGATAGCCGCTCTCTCGCAGCAGCACCTCCAGCTCCCGGCTCACCTGGCCGTGGGAGGTGGTCAACTCCAGGTGGTAGCGTTTCAGCGGGTCTGTGATGCTGCCGCCGGCGAAAAACACGCCCCGCAAAAAGGCGGCCCGGCAGCAGTCCTCCTCCAGCATGGCGAAATTGATGTGGAGCACCAGGTTCTGTCGGGGGTTGAAGCCCAGGGTGTTGGTGATGTGGTCCAGCTTTTTCCGCTCCGTGATCTGGAACACCAGCTTCCCCTCCGCTTCCGGCTCCGGCTGGCGGTCAAACCGCAGGCCGAAGGCCCGGTGGAACAGGCGGGGCAGCCGAGCGGCAAAGTTGGGATTCTCCGTCACCACCCGGACCTCCGCCGACTGGAAGGTGTTGCAGTAGAGCAGGATGCCGTATGCCTCCGCCCGGGCGCAGCACAGCCGCTGCACCGGCAGGCGGCACAGTTCATTTTTTGTGTCAAAGGAAAAGGACATGAGTGGTTCCTTTCTTTCGGGATTCCAGGGCCCCGTTACCGCCGCTCCACCCGGTAGGTGTCGTCCCGGTAATCAAAGCTGTCGCCGGCGATGCGGACGCTCCGCTCCGCGTGGAGCAGGATGAGCTCCCGGGCCAGGTGGCCGGGATGGTGGCGGACGTAGCCGTTTTTCACGGTGGCCACCGGCCGGTCGATGACCTCCACGCCCAAGGCGGCGCAGGCATCCCGGTCACACCGCAGCAGCGCGGCGCCTTCCTCGGCGTACCGGGCGGCCACTCCCTTTGGAATGGGAGAGGAGTTGGTGAGGCACAGGTCGAACAGGTCCGGCGCCGAGTGCTCGAAAATTGCCCGGATGTGATCGGAGACCGTATAGCCCTCCGTCTCTCCCTCCTGTGTCATGACGTTGCATACGTAAACTTTCAGGGCACCGGAAGATCGAATGGCCTCCACGATGCCGTCCACCAGCAGGTTAGGAATGATGCTGGTGTACAGGCTGCCGGGCCCCAGGACGATCATGTCCGCCTCCCGGATGGCCTCCATAGCCGCAGGCAGGGCCTTGGGATGCTCCGGCAGCAGCCGCACCTGCCGGATGCGGCAGTCCTCTTTTTTCTTGCAGTAGAAGATCTTGGACTCGCCGATGACGCTGGCGCCGTTTTCAAATTCCGCCTCCAGCTGCACATCGGCGGTGGTCACCGGCAGCACCCGGCCTGTCAGGGCCAGGACCTCTCCCATGCGGCTCACCGCCACGTCAAAGGAAGGCGAGATGCCGTTCATGGCCGCCAGGAACAGATTGCCGAAGCTCTGGCCCGCCAGGGACCCCTCCGTAAAACGGTAGTGCAGCAGCTCGCTCATCAGCGGCTCCGTGTTGGCCAGGGCCTCCATACAGTTGCGGATGTCCCCCGGCGGGGGCATGCCCAGGTCCTGGCGCAGCATCCCTGAGCCGCCGCCGTCATCCGCCACGGTCACCACGGCGGAGAGGTTCTCCGTGTAGTGCTTCAATCCCCGCAGCATGGTGGACAGGCCATGGCCGCCGCCGATGGCCACCGCCTTGGGGCCGTGCTCCTTGGGAAGGCGGTAAGATACCCGTTTTGTCTCCATCGCCGCACCTCCTCAGCCGCCCCGGCTGATGTCCCGATGGTTTTCCGCCGTCTGGTACCCAAGGCCCCGGATGTACTCCGCCAGGGCGTGGGTCACCGCCACGGAGCGGTGGTGGCCGCCGGTGCAGCCCACGCCGATGAACAGGCTGGTCTTGCCCTCCTCGGCGTACAGAGGCAGGGTGAAGGACAACAGGTCCTCCAGCTTTTTCATGAAGGCACCTGTCTGCGGAAAACTGAACACATAGTCCGCCACCGGCGCGTCCAGCCCCGTCTGGCGGCGCAGCTCGTCAATATAAAAGGGGTTGGGCATGAAGCGCACATCCAGTACCAGGTCCGCCTCCATGGGCAGGCCATATTTAAAGCCAAAGGATGTGACGCTGACCACCAGGCCGCTTTTTTCATCCTTGCCGTCAAAGAGGCGCAAAAGCTCCGCCCGCAGCTGCGCGGTGGAGGTGCGGGAGGTGTCGATGATGAAGTCCGCCCGGGCACGGACCGGCTCCATCATGGTCCGCTCCTTTTCCACCGCCTCCGCCAGGGACGTGGTGTCTCCGCTGAGGGGATGGCGGCGGCGGGTCTCCTTGTATCGCTTGATGATGGTCTCCGGCGACGCCTCCAAAAACAGCATCCGGCAGGCGCCGTCCATGGTTTTCAGCTGGTCCAGCACGGTGAACAGCTCCGTGAAGGAGCTGGCCGTCCGCACATCATATACCAGCGCCACCCGGTCATACCGGCCATTGCCGGCAGCGCAGAACTCCGCGAATTTCAAAATCATGGCGGCAGGCATATTGTCCACGATATAAAAGCCCATATCCTCCAGGAAAGAGGCCGCCTTGCTCTTTCCCGCGCCGGACAGGCCGGAGATGATGAGAATTTCCATACTTGCCTCCCGTCACCGGATGATGCGGACCTCCGGCTCCAGCCGGACGCCCGTGTCCTCCCGCACCCGCTGCTGGACCTGGCGGATGAGCTCCAGCACATCCGCACAGGTGGCGCCGCCGGTGTTGATGAGGAAGCCGGCGTGCTTCTCACTGACCTGGGCGCCACCCACTGTCAGGCCCTTCAGACCGCACTGCTGGATGAGGGTGCCGGCAAAGTAGCCTGTGGGCCGCTTGAAGGTACTGCCGGCAGAGGGCCACTCCAGGGGCTGACTGGCCTTCCGGCGGTCCATGAGCTGGCGCATCTGAGCTCGGATGGCCTCCGGATCGCCGGGCCGCAACCGCACCACGGCACCCAGCACCACCGCCTCCGGGTGGTCTGTGAACAGGCTGTGGCGGTAGCCAAGGTCCAGCTCCGCCAGGGGAATGGTGCGGATGCCGTCCGGGAACAGAGCCGTGACAGATTCCAGCACCTGGCTCATCTCTCCGCCGTAGGCGCCGGCGTTCATGCACACAGCGCCGCCCAGGGTGCCGGGAATGCCGTGGGCAAATTCCAGGCCCGCAAGGCCCTGTTTGCAGGCAAAGTCCGCCAGCCGTGCCAGGGACACGCCGGCGGCGGCGCTGATGCGTCCGTCCCCCCGCGCCTCCATGGCGTGCATGGCGGCGGAGGTGTCGATGACCAGGGCGTCCAGCCCCTCGTCCGGCGCCAAAAGATTCGTGCCGTTGCCGATGACCAGGGTACGAATACCATGTTCCTGGGCAAAGCCCATGAGCAATACCAGCTGCTCCCCTGCCGCCGGGCAGGCCATGCGCTTTGCCGGCCCGCCGATGCGGAAGGAGGTATGGCGGCTCATGGGCTCGTCACGAAGCATGTGCAGGTCCGGCAGGTATTCCGCCGTCCATTGGTCCAATTGTGTCGTCCAATCCATGAAAGGATCTCCCCCATTTCAGATGGCACGGCCCAACAGCGCCGCGCCGATGATACCGGCGTCGTTGCCCAGCTCCGCCCGCAAAACGCGGGTGGTGATTCCGCCGTGGCTGGAGAAGGACTCCCGGGCCACGATCTCCCGCAGTGGCTCCAGCAGCAGGTGCTCCGGTGCCGCGGCCACGCCGCCGCCGATGGCCACCGCCTCCGGCCGCAGGATGTTGATGAGGCTGATGGTGCCGTCCGCCAGATATTCCACATATTGCCCGCATACTGCAAGGGCCGTCTCGTCCCCTGCCTGGGCGGCCTGAAACGCGGTGCGCCCCTCCACCACGCCGTCGTTTTCCGCGGCGATAGCGTGGAGCAGGCTTTCCGGATGGGCTGCCATGGCCGCCTTCGTCTGCTGGATAAGGGCGGTGGCAGAGGCGTAGCGCTCCCAACAGCCCCGGCGGCCGCAGTTGCAAAGCTCGCCCCCGTGGCAGATGACCAAATGGCCCGCCTCACTGGAAGCCGGACCACCGTGGAGCTTTCCGCCCAGCAGCAGTCCGCAGCCAATGCCGGTCCCCAGCGTCACCACGGCAAAATCACGGGTGCCCTGTCCGGCGCCGCAGAAAAACTCACCCACGGCGGCACAGTCCGCGTCGTTGCCCAAAAGAAGGGGCAGGTCCAGGTGGCGGCGGAACAGCTCCTCGATGGGCACGTTCTCCATGGGAATGTTGGTGGTAAACAGAATGTCACCGCCGGACACGGCACCAGGCAGACCCATGCCCACGTATTCCAGCGCCTCCGGCGCCACACCGCCCTTGTGGGCAGCGGCAGCCGCCAATTGGGCCACATCCGCCGCGAACTGCTCGGGTCCCCGGAAATCCAAGGGCCGCCGCTCCACTGCCAGGATATTTCCCGTTTCATCCACCAGGCCGGCCTTCAGGTTGGTGCCGCCTACGTCGATTCCAATATACAGCATATGTCTTTTCTCCTCTTTAACGCAGCTTGCTGCCGGCGTCCGCCCGCTGGTCCACCCGGCGGGCCAGCTCCTGGGCGGCGTTGTATCCGAATTTCCGGTGGCGGTTGTTCATGGCGGCCACCTCCACGATGCTGGCCAGGTTCCGGCCCGGCCGCACAGGGATGGTGACGATGGGCACCTGCACATCCAGAATGTCCGTGAAATGGTCTTCGATACCCAAACGGTCATAAAACTTTGTCTGGTCCCACTGTTCAAAATGCACCACCAGGTCCAGCTGGGACTCCGTTTTGATGGCCCGCATACCGAACAGCTGCCGCACATCAATGACGCCGATGCCCCGCAGCTCGATATAGTGGCGGATGACCTCCGGCGCCGTGCCGATGAGCTGGTCGGAGATGCGCCGTAGCTCCACGGCGTCGTCCGCCACCAGGCGGTGTCCCCGCATAATGAGCTCGATGGCAGCCTCGCTCTTGCCCACGCCGGAGTCGCCGGTGATCATGACGCCCTCGCCGTAAATATCCAGCAATACGCCGTGACGGGTGACACAGGGGGCCAGGGCCCGGTTCAGATACTCAATGGTGTGGCTGGTGAAATCCACCGTGGTCTCCTCGGTGCGCAGCAGGGTCTTCTCATGCTCCACGGCGCTCTCCAGGCACTCCGGGAAGCAGTCCAGGCCCCGGGAGATCACCAGGGCGGGGATGTCATACAAAAACAGGTCGTCAAAGCACTTGCGGCGCTGTTCGTCCGTCAGGCTCTTGAGATACGTCACCTCGGCCTTGCCGATGACCTGGAGGCGGCGGGGGTCAAAATAATCATAAAAATCGTGGAATTGCAGTCCCGGGCGGTTCACATCGTTGATGGTCAGCAGGGCCGTGTCAAAATCGCTGCCCTTGTTCAGCACCTGCAAATTAAAGATGGAGACAAATTCCGTGATCTTCAAGCCTTTTTCATACATCGCGCATTCTTCACCTTTCCGGCGCGGCGGCGCCCCTCTCCGCCCGGTCCGGGCCATGCGAACACCCGGCAGAGCGGTCAAAAAACTTTCGTTGGAAACTGTTTTTTATTATATATGAATTCCCGCCATTTCGCAACACTTTCACAGATGGGAACCCCCTGCCGGCCGGCGGAAAATTCCTTGAATTTTTTTGAAAATTTTGCTTGCTTTTTTTCGTTCTTTCTGTTATGATATCAGCTGTGCTTGTGAAAAGCGGCACGGAAGTACGCAACAGCAAGGAGGTGCAACGGATGGCAAAGTGCGAGTTCTGCGACAAGGGCGTTACCTTCGGCATTCAGGTTTCCCACTCTCACCGGCGTTCCAATCGTCCCTGGAAGCCCAATGTGAAGCGCGTGAAGGCGATCGTCAACGGTTCCCCCCGCCATGTGTATGTTTGTACCCGGTGTATGCGTTCCGGTAAGGTCACCAGAGCGGTCTGATTGTACAAACAAAAAGCCCGGACTTTTGTCCGGGCTTTTCTTTTTCTTCAAAACAGACGGGAGCAGGCAAATGCCTGCTCCCGTCTGTTTTTAATGCTCCGCGGCGGCAAGCGCTTCCAAAAAAGCGACGGTTCCCCGCCTCTCCGGCTGGATCTCCGTCTGGAGCGCCGTTCCCGGCAGACAGATCCGCGCCAGGAGCGTGTGTTCATGATGGGGGCTGTTTTCCAGGGAAACGCCCTTCAGGGCTTCCCAGGGGATGGAGGTGAACTCCGCGCTGTACGTCTGCTCCCCCTTCTTCTCCGGCTTGCCGCTGCGCAGCAGCAGCAATTCCCGGCCGTTATGCAGATACAGCGTACCGGCAAACTCCTCCTTGCGCTTCCAGGGAAGACGCCGGTCCGTCCGCAGATCGTCCCAGCAGGGCTGGTATGCGTCTATTGAGAAGTCCGTCCCCCGCTCCCGCAGGTCCCGCATCTGGTTATAGAGCCAAATGTCAATATCTGTTTCCCGCAGGTCCGGGTCCCCCCGGAGCGCAATGCCGCTCTCTCCCCGGTATGACTGCCGCACCAGGTCCGCGAAGCGCCACATGACGTCGGCGGAAACCGTATTGTACGGCAGGCGCAGCTGGGCGCTTTCCCCGTAAATGGTGCACACACCGTGGAGCAGCCGCTGGTACAGCCGGATGCCGGTGATATCGCGGTAAGACATCCGGGTCGTCTCCACGGTCTTCTCCCGGCGGCTCCAAATCTGAACACCGTCATCGTCGGCTGCCGCCACGTAGTCATAGAGGTCCATGTCCGGCGTGGCCCGCCGCCGCTCAATGTCCCTGGGGATCTTGAACAGCATCCGGTACGGCTTCGTCTGGTCCACATAGGGCACAAACAGCGGCGGCATGGGGTGGCCGTCATCGATCTCATAAAGCCAGGGGCCAAAGGCGTCATATTCCGAGATCCGCATATCAAATGTCTCCTTTCAGCAGTGTCGGAATGGCAGCCGCCGCCCGGCGCAGAGGCAGCGTGTCTTTCCTGCCCATGGATGAAATGATGGCACCATCTATCATAACCTGTACCAAGGCGCCTAATTCCCCGGCGCGGTCCGGCGCATAGCCGCCCTGCTCCAGTTTTTCAACAAACGCCTGCTCCCAGGCCGCATTGGTGTCCCGGCACGCCTTGCGCAAAGGCTCGCTGACCAGAGAGACCTCCAGCGTCAGAAGGCTGACCGTACAGAAAATGATGTTTTCCGGCTGCTCCAGCTCCGCCGCGGTGGCATTGATCAAGGCCTGAATGGCCTCCACCGGGTCTTCGATCTTCGCCAAATACCGCCTGATCTGCTCCTCGATCTTCTGGCGGATCAGCCCAATGGCTTCAATGGCCAGCTGCTCTTTTCCCTGGGGAAAATAATAGTATAAGGAGCCCTTCGGCGCGCCGCTTTCCTGAAGGACCTGGCTCATGGTCGTGGCGGAATAGCCCTGGCTTTGAAACAGCCTGGCTGCCGTTGCCAAAATTTTCGCTCTGACCGGCTGCTGGTCCTTCATGATATCACCTGCTTTAAAAATTATATCAATCGGTCTATATAATAACATCATAAAAGCAGGAGCATGTCAAGAATTTTTCACAAAAAAAAGAGAGGGGCATCTCTCCCCTCTCTTTGGCTCACATCCAGGTGGTCTCCAGCAATTCGTCCTTCTTGGCCCGGGTCATAAGCTCTGTCACCACATCCCGCACCTGCTTGCCGTGATACAGCACCTCATAGGCGCAGCGGCAGATGGGCATATCCACACCCTCCCGCTGGGCCAGCTGGTGGATGCTCTCCGCGGCGTAATAGCCCTCCACCACGGCGCCCACTTCCTCCATGGCCTCCCGCACGGTCTTTCCCTGGCCGATGAGAATGCCGGCCCGGTTGTTCCGGGAGTGCATGGAGGTACAGGTGACGATGAGGTCGCCCATGCCGGCCAGACCGCCGAAGGTGCGGCGGGTGCCGCCCAGCTGCTCCCCCAGGCGGGTGATCTCCGCCATGGCCCGGGTCATGAGCAGTGCTTTCGTGTTGTCCTGGAACCCAAGGCCCGTGCAGATGCCGCAGCTGAGGGCCACAACGTTTTTCAGTGCGCCGGCCAGCTCCACGCCGATGATGTCATAGCTGGTGTAAATGCGGAAATAATCGTTCATGAAGGCATCCTGAACGAACCGGGCTGCCGTCCGGTCCGGACAGGCAGCCACGCAGCCCGTAGGCATCCGGATGCCCACCTCCTCCGCGTGGGAGGGGCCGGAAAGGGCAGCCACTTTACAAATATGATGCGTTTCCTCCTGGAGCACCTGGCTCATGCGGAGGTTGGTATCCCGCTCAATGCCCTTGGACACGGACACCAAAATGCTGTCCCGCCGCAGATAGGGAGCCGCTTTCTTTCCGGTGTCCCGAACGGCAAAGGAAGGCGCCGCGCACACCACCATATCCGCGCCCTCCAGCACGGAAAGGTCGCCGGTGACCTGAAGGCTCTCCGGCAGAGGGACCCCCTTCAGCAGGGGATTTTCCCGCGTCCGGGCCATCTCCTCCGCCTTGGCGGGGTTATGGGACCAGAGGTATGTCTCGTGACCATTGTCGCAGAGGACCCGGCTCAGGGCCGTGCCCCAGCCGCCGCTGCCCAGCACAACTGCTTTCATGATGTTCCCTCCCTTATGCGTGTTTCCGGTGCAGGCTGAATTTATTTTCCGTGCCGCTCAAAAGCCGCTGGATGTTGCCGCGGTGCTGCCACACCACCAGCCCCCCGCAGGCGAAGGCCAGCGCCACGATGACCGGGTCGGGATAGCAGTACCAGGAGATAAAGGGAAAGCTGGCCCCGGCCCAGAGAGAGCCCAGGGATACGTAGCGGGTCAGGATGGTGAGGATGAGAAAGCCGCCCCATACCACCAGAGCCACCCGCCAGTCGATCATGATGGCGATGGTGCCGCCGGAGAGGATACCCTTGCCGCCCTTGAAATGGAACATGCAGGGGAACATATGGCCCAGCAGGCAGAATACACCGGCCCAGTATTTTGCAAACGTAAGGATATTCGCTCCGTCAAACATGAAATGACGGAAGAGGGCGGCGCTGAGCAGCAGGGCCGCCACCGCTTTCAGCACATCGCACAAAATGACCACCGCGGTCAAGGGGCCGCCAAAGGTGCGGTGGAAATTGGTCAGGCCCGCGTTGCCGCTGCCGTGGTTGCGTACATCGTCCCGCAGGATATACTTGGAAACGATGACCGCACCGTTGAAGCAGCCGCAGAAATAAGCGATCACCGCCGCTGCCAGGGCCGGGAGCCAAAAATCCGGCCCCCATTCCAGCAGCAAATGGCCAAGACTCACCGTTTGGTCCATAATTCACTCCTCCTTATCGCCTTTCTGGCGGATGGAGAGGATCACAGGGGTGCCCTCCAGGCCGAAGGTATTGCGGATGCAGTTTTCAATATACCGCTGGTAAGAGAAATGGAACAGCCGGGCATCGTTGCAGAAAATCACGAAGTGGGGCGGCTTGACGCCCACCTGGGTCATATAGTAGATCTTCAGCCGGCGGCCCTTGTCCGTGGGGGGCTGCACCCGGGTCTGGGCATCCTCCAGGACGTTATTCAGCATACCGGTGGTGATGCGGGTCGCCGCCTGGTTGCTGACATAATCAATGAGCTCAAACAGCCGGTCCACCCGCTGGCCGGTCTTGGCGGAAATGAACAGGATGGGGGCGTAGGTCATGAAGGCCAGGTCCTGGCGGACCTTCTCCCGCATCCGGTCCATGGTCTTGTCATCCTTTTCCACCAAATCCCACTTGTTGATGACGATAATGCTGGCCTTGCCGGCCTCGTGGGCCAGGCCCGCCACCTTGGTGTCCTGCTCCGTGACACCCTCCGTGGCGTCGATCATAATGAGGCACACATCACTGCGCTCAATGGCCATGGTGGCCCGGAGAACGCTGTATTTTTCAATATCCTCCTCCACCTTGGACTTCTTGCGGATACCGGCGGTATCGATGAACACGAACTTGCCCTGTTCGTTTTCAAAGCGGGAGTCGATGGCGTCCCGGGTGGTGCCGGCCACGTTGGACACGATGACCCGCTCCTCCCCCAGGATCTTGTTCACCAGGGAACTCTTGCCGGCGTTGGGCTTGCCGATGACGGCCACCTTGATGGCGTCGTCCTCTTCCTCCTCTTCCTCCTCCGGGGGGAAATACTGGATACAGGCGTCCAGCAGGTCGCCGGTGCCGTGGCCGTGGACGGCGGAGACGGCGATGGGGTCGCCGAGGCCCAGGTTGTAAAACTCGTAAAAGTCCGGGTCCACGTTGCCGGTGGAGTCCATTTTGTTCACTGCCAGCACGATGGGCTTGCCGCTGCGCAGCAGCATGTTGGCCACCTCATGGTCGGAGGCGGTGAGGCCGGTCTTGATATCTGTCAAAAAGATAATGACATTGGCGTTTTCGATGGCGATCTGGGCCTGGTCCCGCATGAACTCCAGGATCTGGTTGTCCGTGCGGGGCTCGATGCCGCCGGTGTCGATGAGCGTGAACTGGCGGCCGTTCCAGTCCGTCTCCCCATAAATACGGTCCCGGGTAACGCCGGGGGTGTCCTCCACAATGGAAAGCCGCCTGCCGATCAGCTTGTTGAACAGCATGGACTTGCCCACGTTGGGGCGGCCTACGATAGCAACGATAGGTTTCGACATCTTGTCTCCCTTTCCAGAGCACCGCCGCTTCCCCGCTTACGGCGAAGGGACTGCCGGATGCTCACAGTTCTTTTCATAAAATCCCATGATGTATTATACCCGCTCCCAGCCGGATACGCAAGCACAAAGCGCAGCTTTCGACGCTCCTCAAGAACGCAATTCCGCCCACAGGCGCAAAAAGTTAGGAGGGAAGAATCCTTCTTCCCTCCTAAAGCAAGCATGCGCAAATCCTTATTTAGAGACGACGGACTTAACAACCTTGACCTCACGGCCATTGTAAGTACCGCACTCCTGGCACATTCTGTGAGGCAGGTGCAGCGCACCGCATTTCGGGCATTTCACGAGACCGGGGACAGCCAGCTTCCAAGTGGAGCTGCGCCGCTTGTCGCGTCTTGCTTTGGATACTTTTCCCTTAGGTACTGCCATTGTGACACCTCCTTGATCTTTCAAAGGCCCGGGAGGTCAAGCCCGTCCTTAGTTTGTTTCTTTATTTGTTCTCCAAAAGCTTGGCCAGGACTGCGAGCCGCGGGTCCACTTCCTTTTCACAGGAGCAGGGGCCGAGGTTCAGGTCAGCGCCGCACCGGGGGCACAGTCCCTTGCAATCTTCCGAACACAATGTCTTCGTGTCCATTCCGAGGATGAACGCGGTCCGGGCCAGGTCGGAAAGGTCCACCTTGCCCTCCTCCAGCAGGACGATCTCGTCGTTGTCCTCGTCCTGAAGCTCCTCCGCCAGCATACAACTGTACGGAACTTCCTTGTCCTGGAGAAATTCCTTCCCGCAGCGGTCGCACACGGCGTCCAGTACGGAGCGGGCCGTCAAATCCAGATGCAGCACATCGGCGCTGCTGTACACCCTGCCCTCCACCGTCACGGGACGGGAAACGGGATGCCGGCCGGAAAACTCCAGGTCGGACAAGTCCATCTCAAACTGGAAGGTCAGCTCTTTGGCGGGGTCCCGCAGGATGGGTTTTACATCAAAAAGCATAAGCTACCTCGCAATGACACGAGTAGTATTATAAGGGATACACCACTCGTTGTCAAACTATTTTTTCAAAAAATTGTTATCTTTTTTTCTTTTTGCCGGCGGTGTCCCGGTTGGGGTCAAAGCAGCTGCCGGTCAGGTCGATGCCCATGATAGCCGTGCGGAAACCGGTCCGCAGGACCTCATAGGTGGTGATATAGTACGCCTGCTTGGGCCAGCGGTCCGCCCAGCTCTGCCGCAGAACGCCGGCAAACCGCGCGCAAAGGGGGTCCGGCTCCTCGAGAAGCATGGGGGAAAGGAAGCAGACTACCACCTGCCGTTCATCCACCATCCGCGCTCCCCGGCCCAGCAGGCGCTTGTTCCAGTTCCGCTCCAGGGCATCCAATACGGCATCCGCCAGTTTTTGCAGCCCCTCCACATCTTCCGCTTCCCGCACAGCCCGGGCGTACAGGGGGGCAAACCGCTCCTGATACCGGTGAAAAGCCTCCTCATAATCCGCACGGTTGAACCGCTTCAGCCAGTCATCGGCTTCCCAAACGGCGGCACAGAGCGCATCTACGTTCATAGCTCCTCCTCTTCTTCGCCGGTCTCCTCCGGCTCATCGTCAGCTTCTTCACCGGCTGTCTCCTCCGCCTCACCGATCGCCTCCGGCTCGTCGGACCAGGAAGATGGGTCGTCCTTATGCTCCACACCATAGCGGTATGCCTTCCACTCCCGCCAAAGCAGCCAGCAGCCCGCGACGGCAAAGACCACTGCCGCCCCGATGCTCAGAGCCTTGTAATCACTCTCGCCGATGTCGGTGATCAGCTGATAGGCCAGATACAGCAAATAGCCGCCGGCCAGGATCATAAACGCATTGGTCCGCCCTGTCTGCTTTTTTTCGGGACCTTGTTTCTCCATTCAGTTTCTCCTGCCTTCCCGTAAAAATTCTTGTTCCCATCGCTTTACAAGTCCGCCTGAAACAGGTATGATAAATGCGATTTCACCATATTTCGGAGGACATTATGCGGGAATTCACCATTGGAAAAAATGACGCCGGCCAGCGGCTGGACCGCTTTGTGGCAAAGAACCTGCCGCTGCTGCCCCCTGCCCTGCTGCAAAAATATATCCGCCTCAAGCGCATCAAGGTCAACGGCAAGGGCTCCAAGCGGGATGTGCGGCTGAACGCCGGCGATGTCCTTCAATTATATATCAACGATGAGTTTTTTGACAAGCCCTCTGAGGAAAACATGTTCCTGACGCTGTTCAATCCTCAGCTGGACATCGTGTATGAGGATGAAAACCTGCTGCTGGTGAACAAGCGGCCCGGCCTGGTGGTCCACGCCGACGAGACGGAGAAGGTGAACACCCTCATCAACCATATCCAGGCCTATCTGTACCAGAAGCGGGAGTGGAACCCCAAATGGGAAAACGCCTTTGCCCCCGCCCTGTGCAACCGCATTGACCGCAACACCGGCGGCATTGTCATCGCCGCCAAAAACGCCGAGACCCTCCGTATCATCAACGAAAAGATCAAAAACCACGAGCTGGAAAAAAGCTACCTCTGTGTCACCGTGGGGCACCCCCGGCCCGCGGAAGGCCGCATTGAGGGCTTTTTGCTGAAGGACGAGGCGAAAAAGCAGGTCTCTTTCTATCACAAGCCCGTCCCCGGCGGCAAGACCGCCGTCACGCTGTACAAAACGCTGGAGAGCCGCGGCCCGCTGTCTTTGGTGGAGTGCCGCCTGCTGACCGGCCGGACCCACCAGATCCGGGTCTCCATGGCGGAGATCGGCTGCCCCCTGCTGGGCGACGGCAAATACGGCCAGGGCGCCGTCAACAAGCAGTATCATGAGACCCGCCAGGCCCTGTATTCCTATAAATTGGCCTTTGCCTTCACCACGGACGCCGGGGCGCTGGAATATCTGCGGGGCAAGGAGTTCCGCGTGGACAGCGTTCCTTTCCGGGACAAGTATTTTCCCCCGAAATGACCCCCGTTCCCCCAGGTGGGGGTCCCCTTGGTCCCCGGGAGGAATTTCCCTCGTAAAATATAGGTAATTCCCTTGACATTTGGAGATACTTCCGATATAGTTCAAATTGCTGAATTTCGACGAGAAAGGTTCCCCCTCAACAGAGAGAAGAGGCGCATGTGTTTATACAAAAATATGATTGAAATGGGGGAGGATACATGTCCAAAGAGTTGATTCGCCTGCGGGACCTGTGCATGGCGTTTGACGACGAACCTGTATTGAATCACATCAATCTTTATATCAATGACAAAGAATTCCTCACATTGCTCGGACCCAGCGGGTGCGGTAAGACCACCACGCTGCGGATCATTGGCGGCTTCGCGACTCCCACGTCCGGAGACGTCCTGTTCGACGGTGTGAGGATTAATGACGTTCCGCCCTATCAGCGGCAGATCAATACCGTTTTCCAGAAATACGCCCTGTTTCCGCACCTGAACGTCTATGAAAATATTGCGTTCGGCCTGCGGATGCAGCGACGGCCGGACCCCAATGACCCCACCGGAAAGCGGAAGGTAAAAATTCCCGAGGAGGAGATCGACCAGCGGGTCATGGAAATGCTGGAGGTCATCAGCCTCAAGGGCTTTGAGCACCGCAAGCCCGACGCCCTCTCCGGCGGCCAGCAGCAGCGGGTGGCCATTGCCCGGGCCCTGGTGAACCGGCCCAAGGTTTTGCTGTTGGACGAGCCTCTGGGCGCTTTGGACCTGAAGCTCCGCAAGGACATGCAGATCGAGCTCAAGCGCATCCAGCAGCAGGTGGGCATCACGTTTATCTACGTGACCCACGACCAGGAGGAGGCCCTGACCATGTCCGACACCATCGTGGTCATGGACAAGGGCTGCATCCAGCAGATCGGCACGCCCGAGGATATCTACAACGAGCCGAAAAACGCCTTTGTGGCGGACTTTATCGGTGAGTCCAACATCATCGACGGCATCATGGTCCGGGACAAGGTGGTAAAGATGTACGGCCGGGAGTTCGCCTGCCTGGACGGCGGCTTCGGCGAAAATGAGCCCGTGGACGTGGTCATCCGTCCCGAGGACATCGACATCGTCCCCGTGGAGCAGGGCCAGCTGGTGGGCACCGTCACCAACGTGACCTTCAAGGGGATGCAGTACGACATCATCGTGGACTTCCGGGGCTTCAAGTGGCTCATCCAGACCACGGACCACTCCCCTGTGGGCGCCCGCATCGGCATCAAGATCGACCCCGACGGCATCCACGTCATGAAAAAGAGCCAGTACTCCGGCATGTTCGGCGACTACTCCTCCTTCTCCGAGGAGTACGACGAGCTGGACGACGCCAGCCTTGCGCTGGACGAGGAGGAGAGCGGGGATGAAGAATAAACTCTCCCACTTCGCCATCCCCTATGTCATCTGGATGGCGCTGTTCGTGGTGGCCCCGATCATCATCGTGGTCATTTACGCCTTTTCCTCCGCCAGCGGCGGCTTCACCATGGCGAATTTCGCCCGCATGGGCACCTACGCCGTGGTGTTCACCCGGTCTTTCAAGCTGGCCATCATCGCCACCATCATCTGCCTGCTCATCGGCTATCCCGTGTCCTATATCATGAGCAAGGAGGGCCCCCGGTTCCAGCGGATCGCCATGGTGCTCATCATGCTGCCCATGTGGATGAATTTCCTGCTGCGGACCTACTCCTGGATGTCCATTCTGGAGAATAACGGCCTTTTGAACCAGCTGTTCCAGAAGATTGGCCTCATTGCCCTGTACAATCAGGTCTTCGGCACGGATCTTTCGTATTTCCGGCTCATCAACACCCAGGGAGCCGTGGTGCTGGGCATGGTGTACAACTACCTGCCCTTTATGATCCTGCCTATTTATTCCGTCATCATCAAGCTGGACCGCTCCCTCATCGAGGCGGCCCACGACCTGGGCGCCAACACCTTCAACGTGTTCCGCCGGGTCATTCTGCCCCTTTCCCTGCCCGGTGTGCTCTCCGGCATCACCATGGTGTTCGTCCCCTCCGTGTCCACCTTCGCCATCTCCAAGATGCTGGGCGGCGGCACGGAGATGATGTTGGGCGACCTCATTGAGCAGCAGTTCCTGGGCGGCGCCTATAACCCACAGCTGGGAGCCGCCATCTCCCTGGTGATGATGGTCATCGTGGTGGTGTGCATGTGGGTCATGAACCGCTTCGGCGAAGGTGAAGAACAGGCGGTGATGATGTGAAAAAGAACAATTCCCTGTTGAACCGCCTGTTCATGGTATTGGTGTTCGTATTTTTGTACGCGCCCATCGTCCTGCTCATCGTGTTCTCCTTCAACGCCGGCAACAGCAATACCGTCTGGAAGGGCTTTTCCCTGGACTGGTACGCCAAGCTGCTCCATGACCGGCTCATCATGCAGAGCGTGTACACAACGCTGCTGGTGTCCCTGCTGGCCACCCTGGTCGCCACCGTCGCCGGCACCTTTGCCGCCATCGGCTTTTACGCCATGCGCCGCAAGCTCCGGGACCCCCTCATGACCATCAACAACATCCCCATGATGAACGCGGATATCGTCACCGGTGTGTCGCTGTGCCTGTTCTTCGTGGCGTTTTTCGGCCTGTGGAGCGATTTCGCCTCCTGGTTCAACGGCCTGCAGCACCTTGTCCGGCTGCCTACCCGGCTGACTATGGGCTTTGGCACATTGCTCATCGCCCACATCTGCTTCAACATCCCCTATGTCATTTTGTCCGTTGGCCCCAAGCTGCGGCAGATGGACAAAAACCTGGTGGACGCCGCCATGGATCTGGGCTGCACCTGGATGCAGGCTTTCCGGAAGGTCATCCTGCCGGAGATCAAGCCCGGCATCGTCTCCGGCGCCCTGACGGCCTTTACCATGAGCATTGACGATTTCGTCATCAGCTACTTCACCGCCGGTTCTTCCGCTTCCACCCTGGCCATGACTATTTACGGCATGACCAAAAAGCGGGTCACGCCGGAGATCAACGCCATCTCCACCCTTTTGTTCGTGACGGTGCTGGTGCTGCTGGCTATCGTCAACATCCGGGAGGCCCGGCAGGAGCGCCGCCGCTCCGCGGAGCTTCACCGCGTCTGACGGTTTCACGGCCCTGGGGCCATGAAATAGAATTTCACACAAACACTGGAGGAATGATCAATTGAAAAAGACACTTGCCTTGGCCCTTGCCATGATGATGGCAGCTACGATGCTCCTGACCGGCTGCGGAAGCGGCGGCAGCGAGGAGCGGGTCGTCAACGTGTGCAGCTGGGGTGAATACATTGATGAAGATTTGATTTATCAATTCGAGGAGGAAACCGGCATCAAGGTCAACTATCAGATCGCGGAAAGCAACGAGGCCCTCTATTCCCTGCTGAAGACCGGTGCCGGCGACTATGATGTCATCGTCCCCTCTGACTATATGATCGGCCGTCTGATCGCCGAGGACATGCTGGCGGAGCTGGATTACAGCAACATCCCCAACTTCGGCCTCATTGACGACCAGTACAAGGGCCTGAGCTACGACCCTGACAACAAATACACCGTGCCCTATACCTGGGGCACCCTGGGCATCATCTACAACACCACCATGGTGGACGAGCCCATCACCAGCTGGGACGCCATGTTTGACGAGAAGTACGCCGGACAGGTGCTGATGATCCGCAACTCCCGGGACGCCCTGGCCGCCGCCCTGCTGGACCTGGGCTACGACATCAACACCACCGATGAAGCCCAGATCCGGGAGGCCTACCAGCTGCTCTCCGGCGCCAAGAGCGCCGGTGTGTACCAGGCCTTTGTCATGGACGAGGTGTTCCAGAAGATGGAGGGCGGCAACGCCGCCATCGCCATGTACTATGCCGGTGACTACCTGACCATGCTGGAGAACAATCCCGACCTCGCCTATGTGGTGCCCCAGGAGGGCAGCAACTGGTTTGTGGACGCCATGTGCGTGCTGAAGGACGCCCAGCACAAGGAAGAGGCTGAGGAGTGGATCAACTTCATCGCCGGCACGGACGCCAACCTGGCCAACATGGACTACATCTGGTACGCCTCCCCCAACACCGAGGCACTGTCCGGCTATCCCGACTACTACCAGGAGACCTACGGTGAGGCGCTGGACATGGGCCTGTATGAGATCATGGCCGCTCCCCAGGAGGTCCTGGACCGCTGCACCCTGTACGAGAACCTGCCCGCCGAGACCCTGACCCTCTACAACGACCTGTGGACGGAGCTGGGCATTTGAGCTGAGAAAAACGGCGCCGGGAACGGCGCCGTTTCCTTTTCGAAATTGAAACGGAGGTAATACACATGATTCTGATCGGAACGAAATGCCAGCTGGAACAGACGGTCACAGAGGAGCTGACCGCAGCCACCGTGGGCTCCGGCCTGCTGCCGGTGTTCGGCACCCCCTTCATGGCCGCCATGATGGAAAACGCCGCCATGACCTGCCTGCAAAACTTCCTGGAGGAGGGCAAAGGCAGCGTGGGCACCCACCTGGACATCACCCATGACGCTCCCACCCCCGTGGGCATGAAGGTCTGGGCGGAGGCGGAGATCACCAACGTGTCCGAAAACGGCAAGATGGTGGACTTCAAGGTGTCCGCCTGGGACGAAAAAGGCCCCATCGGCGGCGGCACCCACACCCGGGCCATCATTTCCAATGATCGCTTCCTGGCCAAGTGCAATGCCAAGCTGGAAAAGTGAATCCGCAAAAACGATCCCCCGGCGATAGCCGGGGGATCGTTTTTATGGCCTTTTCAATTGCTCCCGGACATATTCCACCGGCACATCCATCCGGCGGGCAATGCCCTCCTCGTCCAGGCCGCTGTCCCGGAAGCGGCGGCACACGTCGCTGATGGCCTCCCCCACCTCGATGATGTGGCGGTCCGGGTCATACAGCCGCACCACCCGCTGGCCCCAGCGGTGCTCCAGCGGCGCGTGTACCAGCTCCACCGACGGCCTTTCAAACAGCTGCCGCAAAAAGCCGTCAAAGTCGCCGGTCTCAAAATAGACCTCGCTGTTATTGCCGCCAAAGGCAATCTCCTCCGGTGTCTTTCCCAGAAAGCCCGCCCAGCTGTCCAGGGTCTGGAGGGCCAAACCGCCCTCCAGCACCACGTTGGCGCCGAAGTCGCTGACCGGCTCCAGGCCCAGCACGGTCTTATAAAAGTTCTTGGAACGCTCCATATCCGCCACCACAAACAGCGGATTTTGCAATTGCAGCTTCATGCCGCGCCTCCTTCCAATCTGGCCTTCAGCTTTTCCCAGAGCTCCACGGACTTCAGCCGCAGCTCATAGCCCCGGTTTTCCTCCGTGATGAGGCCCACCTGGTCCTCGCTCAGTCCCGCCGCCAGCGCCGTTTCCGCCACATCCTCCGAGGCCGCCGCGCACAATGGCGGGAACACCACGCACCACCAGTTTTGCCCCTCCGCCGCGCCGATGAGGACCCGCAGGGCCAGATACTCCCCCGCCGGCAGGGTGAAGCCGTCGTACGTCCGGGTGGGAAAGGCCGTCTCCTCCAGCCGGACGGAGACCGGGTAGTCATAGCCGCATTCCGCGATCTCCTCCGCCGCCAGCCGCTCCAGCTCCGGCAGGGCCGCTGTCAGCCGCTGTTCCGCGTCCTTCCGGTCGGCGGAGGCTTCCAGCAGAGCCTCTGTCTCCGCCAGCACCCGGTCCCGGACCCGCAGCTTCAATTCCTGGTCCTCCTGGGAGTCGGAGTTGGCCAGCACGTGGAGCCGCACCACTTTTTCCGACAGGGCCGTCTGCTCCCCCAGGGACAGCGCCCCTGTCAGCAGCACCGCCGCCAATCCCGCCAGCAGCCCCAGTTCCCAAAGATGCAGCCCCCGAAAGGGCTTTGTTTTTGTATTCATGGTCCATCCGTTCCTTTCCTATGTAAGGTCTGTCAACAGGATGGACAACTTTTCCAGCTTTTATTCCGTCCGGACGAATTTTTTCACCGGCTCCGCCACGTAGGTCTGGGCATAGGCGGTCTTCAGCACCGCGGCGGCCCGCTCCGCCTCCTCCCGGCGGCGGAACATGCCGAACACCGTGGGCCCGGAACCGCTCATGGCGGCGTTCAACGCCCCCAGCTCCCGGAGCCGCTCCTTGATGCGGAAGACCTCTCCGTATTCCGGCGGCAAAACCTCCTCGAAAACGTTCCCCAGCCGGGCCGCCACGCCCTCCAGGTCCCCGGCGGCCAGAGCCTCCGCCATGCCGCCGACATCCGGCCGGTCCGTCAGCTCCGCACCGTCTACCCGGGCAAACAGCGTGGGCGTGGGAATGCCGAAATCCGGCTTGCAGAGGACAAAGGCACAGGGCGGCAAAGGCGGCAGGTCCGTCAGCACCTCGCCCCGCCCCTCCGCCAGGGCGGTGCCGCCCCGGACGCAGAAGGGCATGTCACTGCCCACCGTCAGGCCGATGCGCTCCAGCTCCTCATCCTCCATGGCGGGACAGTAGCGGTCCCGCAGCAGCCGCAGCAGAGCCGCTACGTCGGCGCTGCCGCCGCCCATGCCGGCGTAGGCCGGCGTCCGCTTTTCCAGCGTCACGGCAAGGCCGGGCATGGGAAGGCCGGCGGACCGGAAAAACGCCTCCGCCGCCTGCTGCTCCAGGGTCTTTTTTCCCGCCGGAATGAAATCCCCGTCGGTTTGGAGGGAAAAGTCCTCCGCCGTCTCCTCCACTGTCACGGTGTCGCAGAGGGACACCGTCTGCATCACCATCCGCATCTCGTGGTATCCGTCCCCCCGGCGTCCTAGAATGTCCAGCGCCAGGTTCACCTTGGCCGGCGCGTCCCGCTTCATTTCCATCATACATTCCTCCATGAAAAGCATCCTGCCGCTTCCACCCGGCATTCTCCCCGGCACACCAGCAGCAGGTCCTCCGCCGCGGCTGCCAGCGCCAGCAGGCACAGCGCCGAGGCATATGCTGCCAGATGCCCGCCCACAGCATAGGGCAGGCAGAACAGTCCCGCCCCTGTCAGCTTGTTCAGCCGGGTATGCAGGGCCGGGATACACCCATGCCGCCACAGGCAGAGCCAGAACGCGGCGCCCCGTCCCACCGCCGTCGCCAGCGCCCCCAGCCAGACCGCCGGCGGCAGCAGCCGCCACAGGCAGGGCAGCAGGCAGACCGACGCCGCCGCGAAAAACACCAGGTCGGCGGCACTGTCCAGCCGGGCGCCAAAGGCACTTTGACTTCCGGTCCGCCGGGCTGCCGGCCCATCCAGCAGGTCCGTAAGGCCGGCAGCGGTATACAGGGTAAAAAAGGCAGGGCTTCCAGCTTCCGTTCCCAGCAAACAAACCGCCAGAACGATCCGGGCAGCTGTCAGGCAATTGGCCAGATGCCGCATATCTCCACCCCCTTATAAGCAGGATTCTACCATATACAGCGGAAAAAGAAAAGCAGGAGCCCCGGGAAAACCCGGAGCCCCTGCCATGAGGCGGATCAGAACCATCCCCGTCTCATCCTGAAGGTGTGGATGGCGTCGGCTACGATGTACACAATGCTGATTCCCAATAAGATCACGGCAGGCAGAAACAGCAGTTCAAAGAAGACCATATTTCCACCCATCAGAAATGCGGCCTGCAACAACTTCAGCATGACGTGCTCCTTTCTCCTCCATCTGGTGAAAATCACCAGATTTTCACTTGTTTCGCCACCCTTCTTTGGTTAAATCTTAACACACCTTTTACGAAAATAAAAGACCCGGCGGCAAAAATTTTTGCCGCCGGGAGAACATTTACCGAATGCGCCGGGCCTCCACATAATACCGCTTATCCCGGGCATGCCCCATGGAAAAGGTCTTACGGGGCAGCACGCCGTCCGCCATCACGGTCTTGAACAGCTGTTCCTTCCCCATGGCCGGCAGCAAAAACGCAATGGCGCCGGCTTGGCGTCCCAGCTCCTCCGCCGCCTCATGGCCGTGGATATAGTCGAGGCGGCCGGTATGGCTCTTGCAATAATCGTCCAAAAAGGCCTGGAGCGTTCCCACCGCCAGCTGAGACGTGGGAGCCGGCACCGTGACAGCGCCGCTGCCGCCGGCCCAGGCATAGCGGATGGTGTGTCCTTCCCCCGCTCCCAAATAGGCGCCGGGATAATACGCCAGCAGAGCCGGCAGCACCTCCCCGGGGTCCACGCCGAACAAACAGCGGTGAATGGGGGCAAAAGCCAGGGCATCGTCGTGGCTGTTCACCACCTCCGCCAGGGCATAGCGGGCCGGGTCCGTACGCCGCTGCTCCGGGGGCAGTGTGCGCTTCCGCTCCTCCCAGCAGGCCTTGGCGGCGGCCAGGGAGTGGTTGCCGTCCCCTACGGCAAACAGCATGGGGGCCGCTCCGGGAAGGCCGTACTTTTCCCCAGGCAGCGCCGGGTCCGCCAGCGCCGCCAGTGCCGCGGAGAGCCGGGGATACGCCGCCCGGGGCACCTGCCAGCCCCGCAGGTGTCCTCCGCCCTGTTGAAGGTCAAAGTCATAGACCGGCTCCATACCGTCCCGCTCCGCCGCCAACGGTTCGATGACGGTCCGCTCCGGGTCATCGATGAGCAGCATCACGTGGGGCAGCTCGATGGGAGCGTCCCGCCGCACCCGCGTCCGGGGCGGAATGCGGTCCAGCACCGTCCCCTCCGTGGCCCGGACGAGGGCGCCGGAGCCGGGGGTGAAATCATATTGCTCCAGGTCCACCATCCCCACAAGTCCCCGGCGCACCTTGCCGTCGGACTGGGTGCGCTCCACGTACAAAAGCGCATCCTCCAGGATTTGGAACATGCCGCCGGCCAGATATCGCTCCATGGCGGCGTTGATGGCGGCGATGTGGTCCGCTACATCCGCGTCCCCCAGCCGGGCCTCCGGCAGAATGAGCCGCAATGCAGAGGGTGCGTCCCCCACGGTGTCCTCCACCGCCTGCCAGTATTCCGGCTGGGAGGTGAACTGGTCACAGGCCACCACCGCCCACTTTGTCATATCCGTGCCCGCCCGGGGCAGCAGAATATCCGCCGGGCCGAAGCCCAGCGGCTGAAAATTCTGATCCATTGGTGCTGTTCTCCTATTTTTTCCGCAGTTCTGAAATGGTCATACAAATGATGACTGCCACACAAACCGCCAGCAACAGCAGCGCGCGGCCGCCAAACACGGCCACCGCCGGCAGCCAGTTCAGGCCTCGGAGGATATCGCTGACATACATGGCGTCACCGTCCCTTACAGCGCCGCCTGGATGGCGTCCAGCAGGTCGCCGAATTCCTCAAAGGCAGGGATATCCGGATAGTCGGCCTTGATCTTCTCCGTGCTGCGGAACAGGAAGCCCGCCTTGCTGGCCTGGATCATCCCCAGGTCATTATAGCTGTCGCCGCTGGCAATGGTGTCAAATCCGATGGCCTGGAGCCCCTTCACCGTGTTCAGCTTGGAGTCCTGCAGGCGCATTTTAAAGCCGGTGATCTCGCCGCTGTCCGCCACCTCCAGGGAATTGCAGAAAATGGTGGGCCAGTCCAGCTTTTTCATGAGTGGCTTGGCAAATTCCTCAAAGGTGTCACTGAGGACCACCACTTGGGTCAGCTGCCGCAGCTCGTCCAGGAATTCCTTCGCGCCGGGCAGCGGATCGATGGTGGCGATGGTGGCCTGGATCTCCTTCAGGCCCAGACCGTGCTCCTTTAAAATGCCCAAGCGCCAGCGCATGAGCTTGTCGTAATCCGGCTCGTCCCGGGTGGTGCGCTTCAGCTCCGGAATGCCGCTGGCTTCCGCGAAAGCGATCCAGATCTCGGGCACCAGCACGCCCTCCATATCCAGGCAGACAATATTCATAACTTCCTCCATTCCGCTGCGATACGCGGCGTAAAGCAATGTGTGGTTCCCCACAGGGGACATTTGTCGTTTTGCTATTATACAACACTCGCGCCCCACTTGCAATCTGGATGTATCATTTTTTTGCAGGTGTGCCATACTAACCCATATTCCGCGAGCGAAATGGAGGTTTTCATATGTTTTTGGACAAACTGGCCCTGGTCCTGGTCATCATCGGCGCCCTGAACTGGGGCGGCATCGGCCTGTTCGGCTTTGACACGGTGGCCTTCCTCTGCGGCGGGCAGCTGGCCATCCTCTCCAGGATCATCTATGCCCTGGTGGGACTGGCGGGCCTGTGGTGCGTCACGCTGCTGTTCCGCTCCGACGAGGAGCAGGGCCACGCCCCCCACACCGCCTGACGGCAGGCTCACAAAAAGCAGGCAGGAGAGTTCTCCTGCCTGCTTTTTGCTTACACGCTCTTTTTCACGGCCCGCAGCTCGATATAACCCCGTTCGCCCCGGGGCTCCAGCTGGATGCGGGGATTTTCTGCGTCCCACTGATAGCCGATAACAGCGGGGTCATACTTGTCGGCGGCGTGCTGCACCGCCATGATCGCCTCGCAGTAGTCCTCCTCCCGGAAGGGCTCCCCCTGGAACATCAGGTATTCCGCCGCGGGCAACCGGATCACATCGAAGCCCTCGGGAACCGGGCCGTTATAGTCAGTGGGAACCTCCACGCCCTGTACATACGTGGAAGTGCCGGGCTTTTTGTAGGCCTCCGGCAGCCAGAGGCACACCGGCTCGCCGGTGCTCATGCTGGTCAGCAGGCCCCATACGTCGCATCCCACTTCCTCACAGTAGGGAAAATAGTCCTCCGCGCGGATGCCCCGCTTGATGATGCAGCCGCGCTCCGGCTTTTGGACCACCTGGATAAAAACATTTTGCACTTCTTTCATGTCCGTATTGTCCTTTCTGAGTTCTCTGAATTTGACACCGTAGGGGATGAACAATGTAATGGGGACCGGCTCTTTGGCGTATACGCCGGGATTGCAGCCAAACTCCCGGAAAAACGCCCGGGTGTAGCCGTCCACACTGCCAAAGCCCAAGTCAAAGGCCGCGTCGGTGACCCGGCACTTTCCGTCCCGCAGCCGCAGGGCCGACCGGGAGAGCCGCAGCCTGCGGATATACTCCGCAGGGGTCAGCCCCACATATTCCCGGAACAGCCGGTAAGCGTGCCACGGAGAAAACAGCGCCTGCCGGGCGAGCTGGGCCATGGTGATCTCGCTTTCCAGGTGTTCTTCAATGTAGTCCTGCATCCGCTGTACCGCCAAAACCTGTTCCCGCATCGTCCTTCCCCCTCTCTGTGCCTCTTATTTTACCGTTCTCTCAGAAAGAACACTCGACTTTCCTTGCTGTCTGTGAAAAAACAGGCGGCCGCCGTGATTCGGCGGCCGCCTGGCGCTTCATTTCACGAACAGGCGCTTGACGAGCCCCTCCTCCGGCGTCACATTCACCGTCTGGCAGGTGTTGTAGACCACCATGCCCGGCCGGGCGCCGGCGGGTTTTTTCACGTTTTTCACCTGGGTGTAATCCACAGGGACGTTGCCGCTCTCCCGGGCCTGGGAATACCAGGCCGCCAGCTTTGCTGCCTCCACGATGGTGTCGTCATCCACCTCCCCGCCGCCGGTGCAGAGGATGACGTGGGCGCCGTGGATCTGCTTGGTATGAAACCACAGGTCCCGGTGGTCCGCTTCTTTCATGGTCAGCTTGTCGTTCTGGCGGTTGTTGCGGCCCACCAGCACCCGCAGTCCGCTGGTGGTGCGGAACTCCCGGGGCTTCGTGGTGCGCTTGAGCTCCTTTTTCCCCTTGCCCTGGCGGCGCAGGAAGCCGGCGTCCCGCATCTCGTTGCGGATGTCCAGAAAGTCCTGCTCCGTCTCCGCCTCGGCGATCTCCTCTAAAATGCTCTCCAGGTATTCCAGGTCCCGGCGGGCAATGTCCATCTGCTCCCGCAGGTATTTTTCCGCCGTTTTGGCTTTGGTGTAGCGCTTATAATATTTGGCGGCGTTCTGCTGGGGCGTCAGCAGCGGGTCCAGCTGGATGGTGGTCTGGGCGCAGTTTTCATCATAGTAATTCTCGCACACCAGCTTTGTCTGCCCCCGCTCCATGCGGTAGAGGTTGGCGGTGATCAGGTCGCCGCTGATGCGCAGCTGGTCCCGGTTCTGCGTGGCGGCATAGTCCTTTTCCTGCAGCGCCAGCTTCCGCCGCAGGCGGTCCCGGGCGGTGGAGGCGCTGCGGATCAGGTCCGCGCCCCGCTGCCGGGTCCGCTCCATCCGCTCCCGGGCTTCATAAAAGTCATCCAGCAGCTCGCAGAAACTCCCATACCGCTCCGTTTCCACAGCACTGCCATACTGGGTGATGGGCAGATAGGAAAAATCCACCGGCTTTCCATCCTGCCGGAGGCAGATGGGTGTGAAGCGGTTTTCCCTGATGATGTCGATAAAGCCTTGCAACTCCGCCCAGAAGCGGTCCTCCTGCTCTTTTCGAAGCTCAAAGATATGGCGGTCCGTCTCCCCCGCTGTCCGGAAAGCCAGCTCCCGGGCGATGATGGGAGATACACCGAAATAACTGTCCAGCAAAAAGGCATCCAGCTGCCGTTCCGGGTTGGCCGCGGCCAGCTTCTCCCGGAAGCCCGCCTCCGTCTCCTCCGTCACCGGCAGGCGGCCCGTGGAGGCAGGCGGCTCATAGTAAAGCCCCGGCAGCACCTGGCGGGCTGCGGACATATCCGCGTCCACCCGGCGCAGGCAGTCGATGATGCGTCCCTCTCCGTCCAGCAAAATCAGGTTGGACCGGCGGCCCATGGCCTCCAGCACCAGCGTCCGCTTTCCCGGCTGGCCGAAATCATCCGTCACATCCAGCTCCAGCCGCACCAGCCGCTCCAGAGGCGGCTGCACCAGGTCCGCCACCCGGGCGCCCACCAGGTGCTTGCGCAGGAGCATGCAAAACATGGGCGGCTCCGCCGGGTTGTCCCGGGTGAGCTTCGTCAGCTGGATGCGGGGCGCGTTGGCGCCGGCGTTCAGCAGCAGCCGCTGGTTGCCCCGCAGCAGCAAAACCACCTGGTCCCGGGCGGGCTGCTGGACCTTGTCGATCCGCAGTCCCAACAGCCGGGGCCGCAGCTCCTCCAATACAGCTTGTAAACATACCGCGTCCAGTGGCATGGTTCATTCCTCCATCATGGTGCAAAAAAGTTCGTTGATGCGCGCTTTCCGCCCTTTCAGCCACAGCCAGCCCAGCAGCGCCTCCAGGGCCGTGGCCTCGCCGTACTGGGCGCGGCTGGCGTGGGGCGGCACCGAGTGGACCTGGGCGTTGCGGCCACGGCGGAATACCGCCGCTTCCTCCTCTGTCAAAAGCGGCAGGATGCGCTCCGCCTTTTCCGCCTGGCTTTCCGCCCGGACCAGGGCAATGGTGGCCTGGTGCAGGCCCTTTCCCGTGGCTTTGCCATGGGCGCACAGCCAGGTGCGCACCAGAATTTCAAAGACCGCGTCTCCCATATGGGCCAGGCCGATGGAGCTAATAACCCGCAGCTGGTCATCGGTCATCGTAATATCAAAGTAGTTTTCCATGGGGTCCTCCCTACGTGCTGCACGATTCGATGGAGATTATACCACGGTTTGAAGGGTTTGTCATCTGTTCCGTCTCTTTCCGCCCTGTAACCTTTTGCCTGCCTCCAACGTCTATATGGAAAGAGATGAGCAAAACAGGCGGAAGGAGTTGCCCGCAAACCGGCAAATGGAAATCAAAAGAGTTTAGGGCATTTCAAGGGCGCAAAAACCATAGCACGG
>SFDT01000056.1 GCA_004558115.1 Clostridiales bacterium
TTCTGTCACTGGTTCCTCTGCTTCTGACTGTTCAGATTCGGACATCGGCGTTGTCTGATCCCCGCAGCCCACAAGCGATAACAACATCGCCACCGCTAATAAAAATGCACATAATCGCTTCATTTTCTCTTTCCTCCATTTATTACTATT
The DNA here is from genome assembly GCA_004558115.1 of Clostridiales bacterium. GTDB lineage: Bacteria > Bacillota > Clostridia > Oscillospirales > Oscillospiraceae > Oscillibacter. The sequence goes on from SFDT01000056.1 coordinate 151, forward strand.
TACCACTATGATTATATTATATTCTAAATTCCGCCGTTTTTCAAGGTCAGAAGGCAAAAGCTCAGTCCTAATTTGTGCCGTTTTGTCGGTTCATAAAAGTAGGCATTTGCAAATTCAGAGCAAGTTTTGTTTAAGCCACATTTTCAAATTTTCTTGCTTTTCTGTAGACTGTGCCAACCGGGGCATATTGCAGGTATTAGCCGCTTCTTTCAGCGTGACTTTCTTGCAGAATTTGAGGGCAGCGATGCGAAGAAACAGGCCAGGATCTACCTCACAACATTCGGTATTGACTACGATGCTATTACCAAGGAGCAGTTTGTAAACCTCGTTGACGTTCTAAAACTATCCAAGCACATGAAAAGTTTAACTAACCAGCGCGGCAGGGCAAGGCCATACCAGCCGCACGGAATAGGATTTCATGTTATTGGGCTAACACCGTCTTACGAACACCCCGCTAACGGACGGGAGCTTTTTTGTCAGGCCATAAGTCAGATGATACGCGGGCGTTTATTCATTATTCCGGCAGCGTCTGGACTACGCCCCGGGCGCAGTCCACGGACACCCGGATGCCGTCCGTCAGGCGGCGGGTGGCATCCACCGCGCCCACGATGACAGGCTTATCCAGCGTCAGGCCCACGGTGGCGGTGTGGCAGTCGGCGCTGGCCTCTTCCGTGATCACGGCCGCGGCCTGGCGGATATAAGGCAGCAGGCCGTTGTTGGTATACGGCACCACCAGCACATCGCCGGGGAGGAATTTTTCCGCCACGTCATCCAGCACGCGGCACACGCACAGCCGGCCGCTGGCCTTTTGTCCGCCGATGCCGGTGGCGTTGATGAGGGATCCGCCCACCTGCTTGACGCGGATCATGTTGGTGGTCCCGGCCACACCCACAGGCACGCCGGCGGTGACCACCACCAGATCGCCGTTTTTCACGACGCCAGCCTTCTCCGCCGCTTCCACGGCAAAGTCCACCAACTCGTCGGAGTTGCTGGCGTAGGGCATCATAACGGCCTCCACGCCCCAATACAGGCTCATCTGCCGGCGGACCTGTTCGTCCAGCAGCAGGGCCACCACGGTGGTCTGGGGCCGGAACCGGCTGACCATCTGGGCGGTGACGCCCCGCTGGCTGACGGTGAGGATGGCGTCAGCGCCGATGTCCACGGCGGTGGTGCAGGCGGCGTGGGCCATGGCGGCGGTGATGGACAGCCGCTCCTTGCCGGAGACCTTCAACGGCTTGGCCCGGTCGATGTTGGCCTCCGTCCGCAGGGCGATGGCATCCATGGTGCGGACCGCCTCCACCGGGTATTTGCCCGCCGCGGTCTCGCCGGAGAGCATGATGGCGGAGGTGCCGTCATAGATGGCGTTGGCCACGTCGGTGATCTCCGCCCGGGTGGGCCGGGGATTTTCCACCATGGAGTCCAGCATCTGGGTGGCGGTGATGACCGGCTTGCCGCAGGCCACGCACTGGGCGATCATATCCTTTTGAATGACAGGGATCTCCGTAAAGTCGATCTCCACGCCCATGTCGCCCCGGGCCACCATGATGCCGTCCGCCACGGCCAGGATATCCGACAGGTTGCTGACGCCCTCCCGGTTTTCGATCTTGGCGATGATGCGGATATGGGAATTGTTTTGGTCCAGGATCTGCCGCAGCTCCCGGATGTCGGCGGCGGTGCGGACAAAGCTGGCGGCGATATAGTCAAAGCCCTCCTGGATGCCGAAGAGGATATCCTCCCGGTCCCGCTGGCTGACATAGGGCATGGACAGGCGGACGCCGGGGATGTTGACGCCCTTGTTGTTCTTCATGACGCCGCTGTTGAGCACCTTGCAGCGAATGGTGGTGGCCGTGGTCTCCAGTACGGTCATGCGGACCAAGCCGTCATCCAGCAGGATGGCGTCACCGGCCTTCACGTCGCCGGGCAGGTCATTATACGTGATGGAACAGCGGGTCTCGTCGCCTTCCACTTCGTTGGTACAAAGGGTGAACTCCGCACCCTCCTTCAGCTCCACGGAGCCGTTTTTGAAGCTCTTCAGCCGCACCTCGGGGCCCTTGGTGTCCAGCATGGCGGCCACGGGCAGGTTCAGCTCCTCCCGCAGGGCTTTCAGCTGGTCCAGCCGGGCCTTGTGACCGGCATGGTCGCCGTGGGAGAAGTTGAAGCGGGCCACGTTCATGCCGGAGAGCAGCATCTCCCGCAGGACGCCCTCCCGGTCCGTGGCAGGTCCCAGGGTGCAGACGATCTTGGTCTTTCTCATATTGATTACCACCTTTCTCGAAAGGAACAATTTCACGAACAGCATTCTATCACAACTGTCCTATCCGGGAAAGAGAAATTTCGCAAAAATTTGCGTAGGCTGCCAAAAAAAGCGCGGCATTTCTGCCGCACTTTTCAAGCTAAACGATTAGATGTCCAGTTTTTCTTTCAGCGCACCGATCATGTCCCGGTACTCCTCCTCCGTCAGGTGCACCGGCTGGGGATTGGTGATCTCAAAGCTGCCGCCAAACTCAAAGCCGCCCTCGTACTTGGGTACGATGTGGAAATGGAGATGGGGATTGGTATCGCCGAAGGAAGCAAGGTTCAGCTTCGTGCAGCCCCACAGGTCCTGGATGGCCTTGGAGGCCCGGGCCAGGTCCTCGGCGAAATCCGCCCGCTCCTGGGGCTCGCACTCCCACAGCTCCCGGTGGTGGCTCTTCAGCGCCAGCACACAGCGGCCTTTGTGGGCCTGGTCCTTGAACAGGTACAGCGTGCCGGCCTTCATCTCGCCGACCTTGAACATAATGGCCTCCCGGCCCTCGTGATGCTCATCACAGTAAAAACAACCCATGGTGTTTTCCTCCTGGTTCCGTAAATTGGGGGAGATGTCCCTCTTGTCCCTACCATACATCCGCGGTCCGTTTTCCGTCAAGAAAAACCCCACGGTTTTCTGTGGATTTTTGTTTTGGGGTGTGATAAGCTGGGAAAAACGCTATATATTTAAAGGAGGGTCCTTCCCATGAAATTAGGATTGGTAACTGACAGCCTGGCCCATCTGTCCTTTCCGGAGGCGGCGGCTGTGTGCCGGAAGCTGGGGCTGGAGCAGGTGGAGCTGGGCTGCGGCAACTGGTCTCCCGCTCCCCACATCGACCTGGATGCCCTGACAACGGACGCCGGCAAGCGCCGGGAGCTGCTGGACACGCTGGAGGCCAACGGCCTCACCATCTCCGCCCTCAATTGCTCCGGCAATCCCCTGTTCCCCGGTGAAAAGGGGGCCCGGGACCGGGAAGTGGCGGAAAAGACCTTTCTGCTGTCGGAGCAGCTGGGCCTCAAGACTGTCGTCATGATGAGCGGCCTGCCCGGCGGCTGCGCCGAGGACCGGACCCCCACCTGGATCGTGACCAGCTGGCCCCCGGAGACGGAGGGCATCCTCCGCTACCAGTGGGAGGTGGCCATTCCCCGGTGGGAAAAGCTGGTGGCCCAGGCCAATCGCCACGGCGTGGAGCGCATCGCCCTGGAGTTCCACGGCTGGCAGCTGGTGAACAATGTGGAGAACCTGCGGCGGCTCCAGTCCGCCGTGGGCATGACCGTGGGCGTGAACATGGACCCCAGCCACCTGTTCTGGATGGGTGCCGACCCGCTGGCCATGATCGACGCCCTGTCCGACTGCATCTACCACGTCCACATCAAGGATGTGCGGACGGAGCCCGCCAGCGCCGTCAACACCATGCTGGACACCAAGGGTGTGCTGGAATTCAAGACCCGCTCCTGGAACTTCGTCACCCCCGGCACCGGCCACGACGAGGCCTGGTGGCACCGGTTCGTGGAGGCCCTGCGGGCCACCGGCTACGACGGTCCCCTGAGCATCGAGCAAGAGGATTACACCATCCCCGTCATGGACGCTCTGGAGCAGGCCTCCGCCTTGCTGCACCGGGTCACCGCCTGAATCCTACGATATAAAACACAACCACCGGCGTAGCCGGTGGTTGTCATCAGACGGGCATAGCCCTTTGTTCCTCGCGGACGCGTTAACGCGTAATACGGCCTGCCAATTGCGTGAGGACTGTTACTTGCTACCCGTAAACGGGCTGGG
>SFDT01000057.1 GCA_004558115.1 Clostridiales bacterium
ATGGAATTGGTATCCGTCATTTCTCCTCATTCCTTCCCATATCTTCTAAAATCTGCCGGGCCACCCGGTCCAGCACCTCGGGCTTGGACAGCACCAGGCCGCTTTCGCCGCTGCCCAGCACCAGCACCGTGTCCCCGGGCCGTATGCCGTAAAACTGCCGGGCCTCCTTGGGAATCACGATCTGTCCCCGCTCTCCCACCCGGGCCGTGCCAAAGATCCGGTGATTTTTCGGCTTGCCCAGAATGTGCTTTCCTCCGGCCATGCGCCCACCTCGCAAATTCATACTTTTCACACAAATGTGACAGCTGACAGTATACCACATTTTTCCCCATTTGCAAGAGGGAAAAAACAGAACCGCCATTTATGAAAACGGCGGTTCTGTTTATCGTATTTCGGAAGATGTTACTGGATAGGCTCCAGAACGCCCAGGACCACATAGCGGACGTTCTTGAACTCGTAGGTGCAGGTGGACAGGGTGACGATATGGCTGTCCGCCGAGGGGACGCCGGTGGTGGGGCGGAAGGTGGAATGGTTCACCATCTGCTGCAGGAACTCCTGGGTCAGCTGGAACTGATAGACGCTGCAGTCGGAATAGGCTACCTCACCGTTGCCGTCGAGGATATAGCCCGAGGCGTCCACGATGACTCCGGCAAACAGATGCAGCTTATAGTTCTGCTGGGGGGTCAGCATATAGAGGTAGGGGTGCTGGTCATAGTAGGCCTGCTGCTTGTACTTCACCAGGTTGGAGAACATGGCCCCGGACTTCATATTGTGGCCGTAGATCAGGCTGTTCTGGTCGGAGAAGTCGGCGCTGTTGGCATAGTCCATGAAGATGCTGCCGTTGTCGTTCCAGGTGCCGTCCAGCAGGTGACGCAGGTAGTAGTCGTTGTCGCTGCCCTGGACCACCGGGTAATTGATATGGGTATTGGCCCCGTAGATCCAGGCGATGACGTCGCCGTTGGTTTTCAGCAGCTCGTCAAACTGCACCGTGGGGCACTCCGGGTCGCCGCTGGGGTCCTGGGTCGGGTCGTTGTTATCGCTGTCGCCGGGAAGGGTCACAAAGCGGTTGGCCTCGGAAATGACCTTATCGCTGCGGTATTTTTCCAGATAGTAGCTGCCAACCTTGTAGGCGGCAAACAGGAACACGCACACAAGCAGGGCGAGGATCACATAGTATACGGGCTTTTTCATGGCGGCGTCTCCTTTTGTGGGATGGCCCTATTCTATCAGCTTTTCCCCGGTATTGCAAGAACTTTGCATTTTTGATATAATGACGCAAAAAGCCAAGGGGAGGCACAGCGATGCTGATTTTTGACATGGACGGCACCCTCATTGATTCCAACGGGATCTGGCGGCAGGTGGACGAGGCGTTCCTGGCCAAGCGGGGGTATCCGTATACCCGGGAGTATTATGAGGGCGTGGCCCACACCATTTTTCCCATGGCCGCGAAATTCACCAAAGCCTATTGCCATCTGGAGGAGTCCGAGGAGGAGATCATGGCCGAGTGGATGCAGATGGCCGGGGACGCCTACGCCGTGCGGGTGCCCATCAAGCCCGGGGTTCGGGAATATCTGGACCGGTGCCGGGCGGCAGGGGAGAGGATGATCGTGCTGACCTCCAGCGTGCCGGAGCACTGCCGGGCCGCCCTGGGACGATTGGGGCTGACGGAGTATTTCGAGCGCATCCTCTTTGCCCACGACCTGGGCATGGACAAGAAGGACCCGGAGACCTTCCGCCACGCGGCGGCGCTGATGGGCGTGATGCCGGAGGACTGCACCATGTATGACGACTCTGTGGCCGCCTGCCGGGCGGCCCGGGAGGCCGGAATGCAGGTGGTGGGGGTGTACGACGCCTTTTTCCACGTCTCCTGGCCGGAGATGCAGCAGGTGTGTCACCGGGTCATCCGCAGCTTTGAGGAACTGCTGTAAGGCGGAGCGTCAGCGGGCGGCGTCCAGGGCCTCCGCCGTGCGCAGCAGGACGTCGGACAGCTCCAGATGCTCCGTCCAGCGGCTTTCGATGGCGTGGAAGCCGGTCCAGGCACCCAGCAGGTTGCCGGCGATGGCGCCGGTGGAGTCGCTGTCGCCGCTGTGATTCACGGCGGCGATGATCCCGGCGGAAAAATCGTCCTGATGCCGCAGGGTGCAGTACAGGGCCACGGCCAGCGCCTCCTCCGCCACCCAGCCCTGGCCCAGGCGGAGGATATTCTCGGAGTCGCTGCCGCCGGAGACTGCCAGCTCCGCCGCCAGGGACAGAAGCCCGGTCAGCTCCCGCAGGTGCTCATCTCCGGCGTAAAGCTCCTCCATGGTCCGGATGGTATCCGCCGTGATGTCCTCCAGGGACAGCCGGCCCTCCAGGATCCGGGCCAGGATATGGGTCATGGCGGCGGCGGGCATATAGCCCAGGGAGTGCCCGTGGGTGATGGCCGCCAGCTGCGCGCCCTCCCGGTCCAGAGCGGAGAGGGAGCCGCCGTAGTTATCCCCCAGCCGGAAGCGCAGCGCCAGCGGGGCCACCCGCATAACGCCGCCGCAGCCCTTGCTGTCGTTCAGGGGTTCGGCGGTATAGTCCTCCGGGGCCTGGGGCTCCTTCTCCCGGGTCTCCAGCGCCAGAAGGCACGTCAGCCCCGGGGCGCGGCGGGCGTACAGCTGGGGCAGGGCCATCAGTCCCGTGCTGTCCGGCGACGGCTGCTGCTGATAGTGCCGCTGGGTGATAAGCCAATCCTGGTACGCCGCGGCCACCCGGTGCCGGACGCCGGAAAAGCCATCGCCGGACAGAATGCCGGCGGCGGTGAACAGGGTCATCTGGGTGTCGTCGGATATCCAGCCCTGGCCGTTTCGGTACGCCGTGATGCCCTCCGGGCCGTAGAAATCGCGGATGGCATGGTCCGGCACGAACTCCACCGGGTATCCCAGAGCGTCTCCGGCCGCGCCGCCCAGCAGCGATCCCTTGATGCGATCCAATGTATCCATAGGTCATCCTCCTGTGCATTATAATGTAAAGTATGCCCATTCAGTGTATCACAGCGGCGGCTTTTTGACAAGCGGTGACATTTTTTTGCCGGAGAGGCCAAAATTTCTATTGCATTTTTATACCAAAGCGTGTAGAATATAGGCGACAATCCAAGATTGGTAGCTGTAAGGAAGTGCCTCGCGCACGGGCTGCAACTATCACTCGGCTGTTGCTTGAGTGTTTCAGATCTCCATCCGGAGGTTTGAAACATTTTTCTTTACCCGGAAGCATTGGAATAATTCAAAAGGAGGAACACACATGAATCTGGTCATCAACGGAAGACTCATCACCCGGGACGAGGGCGGCAAGGGCTATTATGAGCACGGGGCCGTGGCCTATGAGGGCGCCACCATCACCGAGGTGGGCCAGGAGAGCGCCCTGCGGGCCAAGTATCCCCAGGCCCACATCATCGACGCCAAGGGCGGCGTCATCATGCCCGCCTTCATCAACGCCCATACCCACATCTATTCCGCTCTGGCAAGGGGCCTGTCCATTGTGGGCAACAACCCCACCAATTTCTATGAGGTGCTGGACGGCACCTGGTGGGCCATCGACCGGAAGCTGACCCTGGAGGGTACCCGGGCCAGCGCCGACGCTCTGTACATCGACTGCATCAAGCAGGGCGTTACCACCATCTTCGATCACCACGCCTCCTATGCCGAGATCCCCGGCTCCCTGCACACCATCGCCGAGTCCGCCAAGAAGTTCGGCATCCGCTCCTGCCTGTGCTATGAGGTCTCCGACCGGGACGGCGAGGAGAAGTGCCTGCAGGCCATCCAGGAAAACGCCGACTTCATCACCGAGTGCCAGAAGAACCAGGATCCCATGCTGGCCGCCATGTTCGGCGGACACGCCCTGTTCACCATCAGCGACAAGACCTTCGACCGCATGGTGGCCGCCAACAACGGCCGCACCGGCTATCACATCCATGTGTCCGAGGGCATGAACGACGTGTATGACTCCCTGCAGAATTACGGCCGCCGTCCCGTCCAGCGCCTGCA
>SFDT01000058.1 GCA_004558115.1 Clostridiales bacterium
ATCCCATTCACAGCGATGACGGCCTGGTCCGCATTTCCGTCGGCTGTGAAAATGCGGAAGATCTTTTGGATGACATCAAACGCGGCCTAAGCGCCCTGTAACCGACAACCATAGGAGACAAGGAGAAAAGCAATGATCGACATCAAAATGACTTCTGCCCGGGCAGTGCTGGGCTTCGTGCTTCCCTTTGCTGTGGTATTGACCATGGTGCTCTCCGGTATTGACATTTTTATCGCACTTATCGCCGCTTTGGCCGTGCTGGTGATCTACGGCATGATCCTGGGCGCCAAGCTCAAGGACATGGAAAAGGCCATGGCCAACGGTGCCTCTGCCGTTATCGGCGCGGTGCTGGTGGTCATCCTGGTGGGCGGCCTCATCGGCGTGTGGATGGCCTGCGGCAGCGTGCCCGCCATGCTGTATTATGGCATCAAGCTCATCAATCCCCAGATGTTCCTGCCCCTGGCCTTCATCATCTGCTCCATCACCTCCCTGGCTACCGGTGCCTGCTGGGGCACAGCGGCCACCGTGGGTGTGGCGCTCATCGGCGTGGCCGCGGGCATTGGTGTCCCCCTGCCTTTGGCCGCCGGCGCTATTATTTCCGGCTCCCACTTCGGCGATAAACTTTCCCCGCTGTCCGACACCACCCTGCTGGCTTCCGCCACAGCCAGGGCTGACCTATATGACCACATCGTCTCCATGCTGTATGACACTATTCCTGTAACGGTCATCTGCCTGGTCGCCTATTCCATTCTCGGCGCAGGCTACGGCAGCGGTGCCTCCAATCTCAGCGAGATCACCGCTATCACCGACGGCATCCAGGCGGAGTTCCGCATCAACCTGTGGATGCTGGTGCCGCCGATGGTCACGATTTTCATGGCGGTCAAGCGCGTGCCGTCCATCATCGTCTTTGGCTTCAATATCTTCTTCGGTATTCTGTGGGCTATGCTGTTCCAGGGCGTCGGCTTTGCCGAAATGTGCAAGGTCGCTTTCTATGGTTATGTCAGCTCCAGTCCTGTGGAATCCGTCAGCAGTCTGCTCTCCCGCGGCGGCGCAGCCAGCATGGCCACCACCATCTATGTGTCCCTGTTCTCTGGCATGTTTGCGGGCCTGCTACAAAACATGAATATCCTGCCCACGCTCATGGGACTGGCAACCCGACACATCAAGTCCAGCAAGGGGCTTATCACCATGACCTCTGCCACCTGTATTCTCCTGATGGTGGGCGGCGGCGGTCAGTATACCACCCTGACCCTCCCCGGCACGGCCTTCCATGATACATACGAAAAGTATGATATTAAGCCCTGCGTACTGTCCCGGATCATGGAAAATTCCGGCACCCTTATCGGCAGCATCATCCCCTGGGATGTATCCGGCATTTTCCTGGCATCTACATTGGGCGTCCCCACTTTGGTATACTTCCCCTTCGCACTGCTTCCGCTTCTGTCTCCGTTTATAGATATCATCAACGGCTGGCTGGGCTTCGGCGTGTTCCACTCCAATGAGCCCGTCCGCCTGACCCTGAAGCGCCGCAAGGACAACTGATAGTTTTCTAACCCTCGAAAACAGCTTTTCTGCCGCCGAACACTCTGCGGCTTGTGCAGGAGGGCCGCATTTACGACTATGTGGATGTCCATATCCCTACTTTTGGCCGAAAAGACTCCGATACGCTCCGTTTCGAGAATGCAGATATAGCCGGGGAACTGCTGGCGCTGACGGATGAGTCGGCCCTGCGAACAGATGATGATTTCGGACGATGCAGGGATGCTGTAGACGCACAGATTAAACCTGCTCACATACCCGCAAACGCCCTGGGGCTCCTGCATCGCAGGTGCCCCAGGACGTTTTTATAGCAATTATTCAAATTGCCTGTGTGTTGACTACCAAAGAAAGAACTGATACCATGCCGAAGAAACATCTATCGGAGAGGCGGCATCCGCAAGCGCAAAGACGACCGCTGGGAGGGTCACTACGACCGGGCCATGTAAACACAAAAAATAAAGGGAGAGGAGTAGACAATACTATCCGCCTCTCTCCCGAACTTTCGGCTTTTGGGTCAGCGTTTGGGTCACGCAAAAAAAGCAAGTGCAATATACAATTATATAACCCCATAAGCAAAAAAAGTTCCTGATTTCTTACGAAATCAAGAACTTTTTGGTGGAGACTGCTGGACTCGAACCAGTGACCTCCTGCGTGTGAAGCAGGCGCTCTAACCAGCTGAGCTAAGCCTCCGTTTATTCGGCAATCCCGTTTTACGGATTGCCGAAGTGGTGACCCGTACGGGACTCGAACCCATGTTACAGCCGTGAAAGGGCCGTGTCTTAACCACTTGACCAACGGGCCGTATTTTTGCTGAGGGGGGACCGGTGAGACGCCCCCAGCGTCTCACCAGTCGATGGTAGCGGCGACTGGATTCGAACCGGTGACACTGCGGGTATGAACCGCATGCTCTAGCCAACTGAGCTACGCCGCCATGTCGCCTCCCCGACAGGCAAGATTTAATATACCACAGCATCCCCGGGTTGTCAACAGTTTTTTCAAAAAATTCCCTGTTTTTTGACCCGGGCCGGACAGGCGCGGCGGCGGCATCAAGCCCTCCGCCGCGCCCGGCATTCCCGCCTTACCGCTTGTCCCCGGGGCGGAAGATCAGCGCCGCCAACACCCCGAATACCACCGCGGCGGCAATGCCCCCGGCGGTGGCCGTCAGCCCCCCGGCCAAAGCGCCCAGCAATCCCTTTTCCGCCACGGCCTTCGCCTCCCCCTTGGCCAGGCAGTAGCCAAAGCCCGTCAGGGGCACCGTGGCTCCGGCGCCGCCCCAGTCCACCAGGGGCTGATACAGCCCCACCGCCTGCAACAGCACTCCCGCCACCACATAGCCCGTCAGGATCCGGGCGGGGGTCAGCTGGGTCCGGTCGATGAGGATCTGTCCCACGGCGCACAGCAGTCCGCCGCACAAAAACGCGTTCAGATAGGTCACTTTTCCCCCTCCTTCCCGGCGGAAAACACCACCGCGTGGCAGATGCCCGGCACGCTCTCCCCCTGGAAGGAGGAGGTGGGGCTCAATAAGGCCCCGGTGGGGGCAAACACCAGCCGCCGCCACCGGCCCCGCCGCAGGCCGTCCAGCAGATATCCGTTCAGCACCGCCGCCGAGCAGCCGCAGCCGGAGCCTCCGGCGTGCATGTCCTGCTTCTCCAGGTCGTACAGCAGCAGTCCGCAGTCCTGATAGTTCCGGGACAGGTCCACCCCGTCCCGGCGGAACAGGTCCGTGACGATGGCGTGGCCCAGGGCCCCCAGGTCCCCGGTGACGATCAGGTCATAGTCCCCGGGGCCGGTTTTCGTCTCCCGGAACAGGGCCGACAAGGTGTCATAGGCGGCAGGGGCCATGGCGGCCCCCATGTTGTTCACGTCGGTGATGCCCATGTCCACGATCTTCCCGCAGGTCACATGGGTGATATACGGCCCGTCCCCCTGGTCCCCCAGGATGCAGCACCCGGCGGCGGTGGCGGTCCACTGGGCGGTGGGGGTCCGCTGGCTGCCGTAGGGCACCGGCATGCGGTACTGCCGCTCGGCGGTGCAGTAGTGGGAGCTGGTCATGCAGGCCGCCGTCCGGGCGTGACCGCCGGAGAGCAGCAGGCTCCCCAGGGCCAGGCTCTCCCCCATGGTGGAGCAGGCCCCGTACAGGCCGAAAAACGGAATCTGAAAATCCCGCAGGCCGAAGGCGGTGCCGATGCACTGGTTCAGCAGGTCCCCGGCCAGGACGTAGTCCAATTCCGCCGGGGTCAGCCCGCCCTTTTCCAGGGCCCGGGTCAGGGCCTCCTGCTGCATGGCGGACTCCGCCTGCTCCCAGGTGTCCTTCCCGAAGAAGGAATCCGTGCACAACAGGTCAAAATGCCCCGCCAGGGGGCCGTTGGCCTCGAATTTTCCGCCGACGTTGGCATAGGACACCACGCTGGGGGGCCGCAGCAGGGCCACCG
>SFDT01000019.1 GCA_004558115.1 Clostridiales bacterium
GGCTATCCCGACGACGGACTGGGCGTGTGTACCGACGTGATCTGGCAGGCCTTCCGGGCGGCGGGCTACTCGCTGAAGGACCTGGTAGATGCGGACATTGCCGCCCATCCGGAGTGCTACCCCAACATTGAGACGCCGGACGGCAATATCGACTTCCGCCGGGTCAGCAATCTGGATACCTTCTTCCGCCGTCATGCTCAGGTGCTGACCTGCGACCTGGACGACCCTGCCCAGTGGCAGCCCGGCGACATCGTGATTTTCGGCGACCGGGACCACATTGCCATCTGCTCCGACCGCCGGAACCGCCGGGGCATTCCCTTTATCATTCACCACGGAAACCCCATTGACGAGGCCGTGGAGCGCAACGACATCTATAGGCAGCCGGTCACCGGCCATTTCCGGTGGATGGGATAAGCCGGTTTTTGCAAAAAAGTATCCGGTTTTCACCGGGAAAATGAAAAATTTTCTTGCATTTTCCGGCGCGCTGTGTTATTATATTTCAGCATTCCGCACAGGGGCGGACTTTCGGTCGGTGCCGCAAGGTTGGCCGGGGGGAGGAAGCTCCTGGAGGCAACAAACTAAAATCAAAGGAGAAATGAACAAACATGGCTAACCAGAACGTCGTATCCATGAAGGCCCTGCTGGAGGCCGGTGTCCACTTCGGTCACCAGACCCGCCGCTGGAACCCCAAGATGGCCCCCTACCGTGAAGAAGCTGGAGGAGGCTTACAGCTTCGTGCGTCAGCTGTCCGAGAGCGGCCAGTCCCTGCTGTTCGTGGGTACCAAGAAGCAGGCTCAGGAGGCCATCAAGGATGAGGCCCTCCGCTGCAATATGTACTATGTCAACGCCCGCTGGCTGGGCGGCATGATGACCAACTTCAAGACCATGCGCACCCGTATCGACCGCCTGAACCAGCTGAAGACCATGCAGGCTGACGGTACCTTCGATATGCTTCCCAAGAAGGAAGTCATCAAGCACCTGGGCGAGATCGAGAAGCTGGAGAAGTACGGCGCCCTGTTCATCGTGGACACCCGCAAGGAGCGCAACGCCATCGCCGAGGCTCACAAGCTGGGCATCCCCGTCGTGGCCATCGCCGATACCAACTGCGATCCCGATGAGATCGATTACGTCATCCCCGGCAACGACGACGCCATCCGCGCCATCAAGCTGATCTCTTCCATCATGGCCAACGCCGTGCTGGAGGGCAAGCAGGGCGAGCAGACCGCCGAGGCTGCCGCCGAGAAGGCCGAGGACGCTGAGTAATTAAATAGCAAGCGCAGCAGCGCTTTCATTCAAGATATTGGAGGAAATAAAAATGGCTTTTACCGCAGCTGATGTGAAGAACCTGCGCGAAATGACCGGCGTGGGCATGATGGATTGCAAGAAGGCTCTGGTCGCCTCCGATGGCGACATGGACAAGGCCATCGAGTTCCTGCGCGAGAAGGGCCTGGCCGCTTCCGCCAAGAAGGCCGGCCGCATCGCCGCTGAGGGCATGGCTTACGCCGCCGTCATCGATGGCGTGGGCGTGGTGGTCGAGGTCAACGCCGAGACCGACTTCGTGGGCAAGAACGAGAAGTTCGTGGACTTCGTCAAGGGCGTGGCCGCCACCGTGGTCGCCAACAAGCCCGCCGACCTGGACGCTCTGATGGCCTGCAAGTATGCTGACACCGACAACACCGTCACCGAGCAGCAGCAGGAGATGGTCCTGGTCATCGGCGAGAACATCAAGGTCCGCCGGTTCTCCTTCTTCACCGAGGGCGTTTCCGTTCCCTACATCCACGCCGGCGGCAAGATCGGCGTGCTGGTGAACCTGGAGGTCTCCGAGGGCATCGACGCCACCGAGATCGGCAAGGACGTCGCTATGCAGATTGCCGCTCTGAATCCCCGTTTCTGGGATAAGAGCCAGGTGACCCAGGATGTTCTGGACGAGGAGAAGAAGATCATGATGGTCCAGATGGCCAACGATCCCAAGATGGCCAACAAGCCCGAGCAGGTCCGCGAGAAGATCGTCATGGGCAAGATGAACAAGTTCTATGCCGAGAACTGCCTGCTGCAGCAGGAGTTCGTCAAGGACAACAGCATGACCGTGGAGAAGTATATCGCTTCCGCCGCCAAGGCTCTGGGCGGCACCGTCACCTTCAAGAACGCCGTTCGCTTCGAGAAGGGCGAGGGCATCGAGAAGAAGCAGGAGAACTTCGCCGACGAGATCGCCAAGATGGTCAAGGGCTGATCCTAAGCTGAATATGTCGGGAGGGCAGGTGCTGATGCACCTGCCCTCTTTTCATGGCTGACGGCGCCGGAACACGGTTTTTCTTGTATTCACGGGAGAAAGCTGTTATAATTTCTGTACATTGGGTTTTTGTGACCATGAAGCATGGAAAAGACCCAAATCTTGTTTGAGGTGGCACGGTTGGAAAATCCTGTATTCAAATTGGAAAAAGTCGTCCGCACCCGCTCCGAGGAGGAAATGCAGGACTTTGAGGGCCCTCTGGACCTCATTTTGTTTTTGTTGGGTAAGAATAAGATGGAGATCCAGGACATCTCCATCTCCCAGATTTTGGACCAGTATCTGGCCTGGCTGGAGGCCCGGCAGCGGCTGGATCTGGAGGTGGCCAGTGAGTTCATCACCATGGCCTCCCACCTGATGTATATCAAGACCCGGATGCTGCTGTCCATTGAGGACGAGGAGGCCCAAAGCGAGATGGACGCGCTCATCCAGTCGCTGGAGGAGCGCCGCCGCAATGAAAATTACGTTCGCATCAAGACCCTGGCGGCACGCCTGGGCCCCATGGGCGAATTCGGCCGCAGCATCGTCACCCGGAATCCGGAGCCTGTGAAGCGGGGGAAGATCTACGAATACGACCAGGATAAGAGCGACCTGATCCTGGCCATGGCGGAGATCCGCAGCCGGGCGGAGCGGACGCTGCCGCCTCCCAAGACCGCGTTTGAAAATATCGTCCAGCACGAGCCCTATCCTGTGGAGAGCAAGGCCCGGGAGATCTTGAATCGGCTGAAGGAGCACGGCATCACCCGCTTCCGCCTGCTGTTCAAGGGCAACCGCAGCCGCAGCGAGGTGGTGGCCACCTTCCTGGCGGTGCTGGAGCTGTGCCGTGCCTGCGTCATCCATCTGGCAGGCTCTGAGACGGACTGTACCGTCCGCCAGGAGGGTGAGCTGCCGGAGAATTTGAAACTGTAAGGAGAAGCCTGCCTTGGAAAGCATGGAGATGAAAGAGATCGAATCCGCCATTGAGGGCATTTTGTTCGCCTCCGGCGAGCCGGTGCATGTGGACCGTATCTGCGTGGCCCTGGAACTGGACCGCCCCACGGCGGAGCAGGTGCTCCAAAAGCTCATGGATTATTATTCCTATGAGCGCCGGGGCATCCGTCTGCTGCACATTGAGGACAGCTGGCAGCTTTGCTCCGCTCCGGACTACGCGGAGTATATCCGCAAGGCCTTTGAGATCCGCAAGCCCGCCAAGCTCAGCCAGCCGGCCCTGGAGGTTTTGACCATCATCGCGTATTACCAGCCCACCACCCGGGCGTTCGTGGACCAGATCCGGGGCGTGGACAGCGCCTATACCATGGGCCTCTTGCAGGAGCGCAAGCTCATTGAGGAGTGCGGCCGGCTGCAGGTGCCGGGCCGCCCCCACCTGTACCGGACCACCAAGCAGTTCCTGCGGGCATTTCACCTGACCTCTCTGGAGGACCTGCCGGAGATGCCGGACCTGGGCGGCGAGGGGCAGATGCGGCTGAATGAAAACGGCGAGATCGTGGACCCCACCGGCGACATGGAGCTTGCCGGCGTGCCGGAGGACGCGGAGCTTCCGGAGGAGCGGGAAACGGAAGAATAAAAGTGCTCTGCAAGAACAGCAGGGGAGGTGAGGGCCTGTGCGCTTGTTTTTGGTGATCCTGGGCGTTTTGATATTGCTGCTGTTTTTGCTTTCCCGCCTGCGGCTGGGCATTGACGCCGCCGTGGATGGGAAAGCTGTGACTGTGGACGCGGCTGTGGGGCCCTTCCGCATTCGGGTGCTGCCCGGAAAGCCGAAAAAGAAGAAGCCTGAAAAAGAGGCGCCTCCTAAGAAGGCAGCCAAAACGACGCCAAAGGAAAAGAAACCGCTGCCCAAGCCCACGCTGGCGGACATCCGCTCCGCGCTGGACGCGTTGCTGCCGCCCTTGAAGCGGGCTCTTGGCCGCACCCGGCGGAGCATTCGGGTGAAGCCGCTGGACGCCTCCGTCACCTTCGGCGGCGCGGCGGACCCGGCGGCCGCGGCAGAGCTGTACGGCTACGCGCACATGGCGGTCTGGACGGGGATGCCTGTTCTGGAGCAGCTGCTGGTCATCCCGGACCCCCACATCCACATCGGCATTGATTTTGACGCGCCGGAGACAGCGGTCCGGGCCAGGGTGGGCGTCACCCTGCGGCTGGGCATGCTGGTGTCCGTTGCCCTGGGCGTGGGCATCCCGGCGCTGAAATGGTTCCTGGGCTTTCAGAAAAAACACAAGCAGCCGCAGCCGGCCAAAGAGCCGGAGCAGGCGGCCCCTGCCGCGTAAGAGAAAGGAAGGTACACTATGGATACTCCGATGGAAAAGAAAACTCCCCTCAGCGATATGATGCGCACCACCATGGATAAGATCCATGAGATGGTGGACGCCAACACCATCGTCGGCCAGCCCATCACCACGCCCGACGGCGTGACGCTGATCCCCATTTCCAAGGTCAGCTTCGGCTTCGGCAGCGGCGGCGGGGACTATGGCAAGACCTCCGTGAAGGAGGGCTTCGGCGGCGGCAGCGCCGCCGGCGTGAAGATCGACCCTGTGGCCTTCCTGGTCATCAAGGACGGCACCA
Organism: Clostridiales bacterium; assembly: GCA_004558115.1. Lineage (GTDB taxonomy): Bacteria > Bacillota > Clostridia > Oscillospirales > Oscillospiraceae > Oscillibacter. The sequence continues at coordinate 4,847 of SFDT01000019.1, forward strand.
CCCGGGTGCTGCCGGTGGCTGTGCCGCCCACCTCCACCATGGAGCGCATCGTGGAGAAGGTCCCGGATATTCTGGACAAAATGGAAAAACGTTTCGACAAGAAAGAGGACAAGGAACCCTGCTGAACGGGGTATACTACCATCATTCCGACTTTGAGGTGATGGTCCTTGCAAACACGCGTCAAGCGGTTTTCAGCGGTGCTGACAGCACTGCTTTTACTGTATAGTATTTTCCCTTGTCAGGCTATGGCGGTCAGCACTTCCGCCTCCGCGGCTATCCTGGTGGACGTGGACAGCGGCCGGGTGCTGTACGAGCAGAACGCCGACGCCAGGATGCTCATTGCCAGCACCACCAAGATCCTGACGGCCCTGGTGGCCATTGAGGAGGGAAATCTCTCCGACATGGTCACCGTCAGCCGGCAGGCGGCGCTGACGGAGGGCTCCGCCATGTATTTGCAGGAGGGGGAGCAGCTGACGCTGGAGACCCTGCTGTACGGCCTGCTGCTGTGCTCCGGCAACGATGCCGCCGTGGCCATTGCCGAGCATGTGGGCGGCAGCCTGGAAGGGTTCGTGGATCGGATGAACCGCCGGGCCAAGGAGCTGGGCATGGACGATTCCTCCTTTGCGAACCCCAACGGCCTGGACGATGAAAATCACTATTCCACCGCCCGGGACATGGCGCTTTTGGCCTGCACCGCCGCCAATAACGAAACCCTTATGCGCATCGCCTCCACCAAAACGGTGAGCATCGGCGGGCGGACCATGACCAACCACAATAAGCTCCTGCGGTATATGGAGGGCTGCACCGGCCTCAAGACCGGCTTTACGAAGGCGGCGGGGCGGACCCTGGTCAGCTGCGCGGAGCAAAACGGCCAGCGGCTGGCGGCTGTGACCCTTCAGGACGGAAACGACTGGGCGGACCACCAGGCGTTGTATGAATACGGCTTTTCCACCTACCCCGCTCAATATTTTGTAAAGTTGGGACAGGTCGTGGAGCGGGCCGCCGTGACAGGCGGTGCTGGTTCCTCTGTTCCCCTGGTGGCGGCGGACAGCTTCTCCTGGCCTGTGGGGCCGGGGGAGGAGGTCGCCACCGATATCCGGCTGGACGGGCCGCTCACAGCGCCTATTTCCGCCGGGCAGGCGGTTGGTGAGGCTGTATTCTCATTGAACGGCAGGGAGATCGGACGGGTGCAGCTGCTGGCGGGCGGCAACGTGATGCCCCGGGTGGAGCCTGCCATGGCCGCATTAAAAACCGGCTTGCCGGATTAAGGAACCAATGACATATGGAAGAACGACTGCAAAAGCTCCTGTCGGCGGCGGGCGTGTGCTCCCGCCGGGCATCGGAGGCATATATCCTGGCGGGCCGTGTCACCATCAACGGCCAGCCTGCCCAGCTGGGCCAGCGGGCGGATCCGGACCGGGATGACATCCGGGTGGATGGACACCGCTTGGCGGTCCGGCCTCAACCGGTGTATCTTATGCTGAACAAGCCCCGGGGCTACGTGACCACCCTCTCTGACGAGCAGGGCCGCCCCACGGTGGCGGAGCTGGTGGCGGACGCCGGGGCGCGGGTGTATCCCGTGGGGCGGCTGGACCTGGATTCCGAGGGGCTGCTGCTCATGACCAACGACGGCGCCCTGACCCAGCGCCTGCTGCACCCCAGCCATGAGGTGTCCAAGACCTACCATGTATCCGTATACGGCCCCGTGGCCGGCGCGGCGGACAAGCTGGCCACCATCCGGGACCTGCGGGGAGAGCCCATCCGTCCCGCCCAGGTGCGGGTGCTCCGCCAGGGAGCGGAGACGGCCGAATACGCCATTACTATCCACGAGGGAAAAAACCGCCAGATCCGGAGGATGTGCGCCCGGTGCGATTTGAAGGTGAAGCGGCTGCGGCGGGTGAAGGAGCACACTCTGGAGCTGGGAGACCTGCCGGTGGGCAAGTGGCGCTATCTGACGGAGGCGGAGGTTGCCGCCCTGAAAACTCCATAACACAGGAAAATAGCCGCGTAGAGCGGCTATTTTTCCGGCTTTCGCGCTATTTTTGCAGGACACAGCAAAAATCCTGCAAAATCCGTTTGAATCCTGCGGACTTTGTGGTACAATACGGCGGGAGCATGAAAGAGTTCGCCGGCGGTCCGCCGCCGGCATATCGGAGGGGATATCCGTGGCAAAGAGCGTGTTACATACCATTGAGAGCAATATGTCCGGCTTTTCCAAGGGACAAAAGCGGATCGCCGCATATATTTTGCAGAATTACGACAAGGCTGCTTTCATGACCGCCAGCAAGCTGGGCAAGCTGGTGGGCGTCAGCGAGTCCACCGTGGTGCGCTTTGCCTCGGAGCTGGGTTATGACGGGTATCCCAGTATGCAGCGGGCTTTGCAGGAGATGATCCGCAGCCGCCTGACCTCCACCCAGCGCATCCAGGCCGCCGGGGACATGTTCTCCGGACAGGATGTACTGGCCGCCGTGGTGCAGTCGGACATGGAAAAGCTCCGCAGCATGGTCAGCGAAGCGGACCGCGGGGAGTTCCGGCGGGTGGTGGACAAGATCATGGAGGCCCGCCACATTTATATCCTGGGCGTCCGGTCCTCCTCCTTTGTGGCAGGATATTTGAATTTTTACATGCATCAGCTTATCGAAAACGTGACGCTGGTGCAGTCCAACGCCGCCGGTGAGATCTTTGAGCAGCTGTTTCGCATCGGGGAGGAGGATGTTCTCATCGCCATCAGCTTCCCCCGGTATTCCAGCGTCACCATGAACACGGTGAAATTCGCCCGGGACCGGGGCGCCGGCGTCATTGCCGTCACGGATAACGAGCTTTCCCCGGTGTACCAGATGGCGGACGCGGCGTTGCTGGCGCCCTGCGAGATGATCTCCTTCGTGGACTCCATGGTGGCGCCCCTGTCTCTCATCAACGCGCTGCTCATTGCCGTCGGCGCCCGGATGGGCACCGATGCCACCCGGACTTTCGCGGAATTGGAGGATATCTGGAACGCCTACGGCGTGTTTGGAAAGATGGACGATGAATAAACGGACGATCACAGTGGTGGGCGGCGGCGCAGCCGGTATGATGGCCGCCATTTCGGCGGCGGAAAACGGCGCGGCCGTCACGCTGCTGGAGCCCAACGAGCGCTTGGGCAAAAAGCTGAATATCACCGGCAAGGGCCGGTGCAACGTCACCAACAACGCGGATCAGCAGACGCTGCTGGCCAACGTGCCGAAAAACGGCAAATTCCTGTACAGCGTTTTTTCCCGGTTCGACGGCCGAGACGCCATGGCCTTTTTCGAGGGCCTGGGTGTGCCGCTGAAAACGGAGCGGGGCAACCGGGTGTTCCCGGTGTCCGACCGCTCCTTCGACATCAGCGGCGCCCTGGAGCGGCGGCTGCGGGCGCTGAAGGTCCGTCTGGTCCGGGACCGGGCCGTGTCCCTGGACGTGTCCGGCGTCGCCATCCGCGGCGTCACGGGGGAGAAGGGGACCTATCCGGCCCAGGCCGTCATTCTGGCCACCGGCGGCGTCAGCTACCCCGCCACCGGCTCCACCGGCGAGGGCCACCGCATGGCCGCCGCCGTGGGACACACCGTCACGCCCCTCCAGGGTTCTCTGGTGCCCCTGCGGGAAAAGGGAAATACCTGCGCCGCCCTCCAGGGGCTGAGCCTGCGGAACGTGCAGCTGACGGTGTTTGAAAACAACAAACGCATCTATTCCGACTTCGGCGAGCTGCTGTTCACCCACTTCGGCCTCAGCGGACCGCTGGTGCTGTCCGCCTCCGCCCATATGCGGCACTTCGACAAAAAGACCTACCGCCTGGAGATCGACTTGAAGCCGGCTCTGGATGAGCAGACGCTGGACAAGCGGCTGCTGTCGGACTTTGAAAAATACTGCAACCATGATTTCTGCAACGCCTTGAACGACCTGCTGCCCCAGAAGATGATCCCCGAGATGGTGAAGGCCTCCGGCATTGACCCCCACTGCAAGGTGAACATTGTCACCCGGGAGCAGCGCCGGGAGTTAGTGCGTTTGTTCAAGCACTGGAGTGTGGAGGTGGCAGGGCTGTGCCCTGTGACGGACGCCATCATCACCTCCGGCGGTGTCAAGGTGTCGGAAATCAACCCGGCCACAATGGAATCAAAGCTTGTAAAGGGATTATACTTTGCGGGGGAGATCATCGATGTGGACGCCTATACCGGCGGTTTCAATTTGCAGATCGCCTGGGCCACCGGCCGGGCGGCCGGAGAAGCCGCCGCCAAAGAAGAAGCAACAGGAGAGGAATTCTCATGAAAAACATCAGTATCGCCATTGACGGCCCCTCCGGCGCCGGCAAGAGCACCCTGGCCCGTGCCATTGCCGCGGAGCTGGGCTGCTTGTATGTGGACACCGGCGCCATTTACCGCACCATCGGCTATTATGCCCTGACCCACGGCATCGACCCGAAAGACGGCGCCGCCGTCACAAAAAGCCTTCCGGACATCCAGGTGGAGCTGACCTACGGGGAAGACGGCCTTCAGCACATGCTGCTGAACGGCCAGGATGTAACGAAGGAGATCCGGCTGCCGGAGGTGTCCCTGTGCGCCTCCACCGTGTCCGCCCATCCCGAGGTGCGGGCCTTCCTGCTGGATATGCAGCGGCAGCTGGCCCGGACCAACAGCGTCATCATGGACGGCCGGGACATCGGCACCGTGGTGCTGCCGGAAGCGGACGTGAAGGTCTATCTCACCGCCTCCGCCCAGGCCCGTGCCCGGCGCCGCTGCGCGGAGCTGGAGCAGCGGGGGACCCCGGAGCCCTTTGAAAAGGTCCTGGGGGAGATCGAGGAGCGGGACTGGAACGACACCCACCGGGATGTGGCGCCCCTCCGCCAGGCGGAGGACGCCGTGCTGCTGGACACCACGGAGCTTACCTTCCAGGAGAGCAAGACAGCTCTGCTGCACATCATTCGGAAAAGGACGCAATTATGAAACCGACCAATCGATTTTTTGTTTTTGTATATTACGTGCTGGGCGTGATCGTGGGGATTATCCACCCCACCACCGTGGAGGGGCTGGACAAGCTGCCCAGAAGCGGCGTCTTGCTGTGCCCGAACCACTCCAGCAACTGGGACCCCGTGCTGCTGGGCCTGAAGCTGCCGGTGAATTACCGGCTCCACGCCATGGCGAAGGAGGAGCTGTTCAAAAATCCCATCCTGGGCTGGATCGTCCGGAAGCTGGGGGCCTTTCCCGTCAGCCGCGGCAATAATGACATCCAGGCCGTGAAGACGGCCATTCAGATCCTGAAATCCGGGGATAATCTGCTCATCTTCCCGGAGGGGACGGTGATCCGCAACGGCGTGGGCTATCATGACGGCCTGCCGGCCCATGCCAAAAGCGGCGTGGCCGTGATCGGCGTCCGCACCGGGGCCAAGCTGGTCCCTGTATTCATGGACGGGGAGAAGAAGCTGTTCCACCGGACCCGCATCATCTTCGGCGACCCCTATGAGCCGGTCTATACCGGCCGCCACGGTACATCGGAGGAGATGCAGAAGATCGCGGACGATCTCCTGGCCGAGGCCTACGCGCTGGGCGGCCAGGCCGTCGGAGGGCTGCCGCTGTGAGTGGAACGGTACTGTTGGCGGAAAGCGCCGGCTTTTGCTACGGTGTGAAGCGGGCCGTGGAGCTGGCCCGGAAGACGGCGGAGGAGACCGGCGGCTGCTGGATGCTGGGCGACCTCATCCACAATACCCATGTGGTGGAGGACCTGGCCGCCCGGGGCATCCGCAAAACGGAGGACCCCGGCTCTTTGGGAGCCGGCGACACAGTGGTCATCCGCTCCCACGGCGAGGTGAAAAGCGTGCTGGACGGCCTGGAGGCCCGGGGCGTCCGCTGTGTCAACGCCACCTGTCCCAACGTCTGCCGCATCCAAAAGCTGGTGGCCCAGGCGGAGCAGGAGGGACGCCAGCCCATCATCATCGGCGAGCCCCATCACCCGGAAGTGGTGGGCGTGGCCAGCTGGTGCCGCAGTGCCTTGGTGTTCGACGGACCGGAGGCAGTAAACATGTGGCTGGAAGAAGACATTTCTCACCGGCAAATCCCTGTGACAGTGGTCGCGCAGACCACCTGTATCCGAAAACTTTTTGAAAGTTCTTGGGAAATTCTAAAAAAAGAGTGTACAAACGTAAAAATATTTGATACAATATGCAATGCTACGCATAAGCGTCAAACGGAGGCGGCAGATATCGCCGGCAAGGTGGACGTGATGGTCGTGGTGGGAGACCGGAAAAGTGCCAATACCAAGCACCTGACGGAGATCTGCCAAAAGGGCTGTCCCCGCGTGATCCAGATCGAAAGCGCGGACGAGCTCTCCCGGGAGATCTTTCAAGGCTGCAAGGCGGCGGGGCTGACAGCCGGCGCCTCCACGCCTGCGGGCATCATTAAGGAGGTATATGCAAGCATGAGCGAAGAAATCAAAGCGGCCGAGGGCATGGATGAGTCCTTCGAGGAATTACTGAATCAGTCTTTCAAAACTTTAAATACAGGAGAGAAGGTAACCGGCATCGTTACGGCCATCACTCCCACCGAGGTCCAGGTGGATGTGGGCGCCAAGCAGGCCGCTTATATCAAGCTGAGCGAACTGACCGATGACCCCACCGCCAAGGCTGAGGATATCGTCCACGTGGGCGACGAGATCGAGACCTACATTGTCCGCGTCAACGACGTGGAGGGCTATGCAGAGCTGAGCAAGAAGCGTCTGGACGCCGTGAAGGTCTGGGAGAACATTGAGCAGGCCGTCGAGGACAAGGCCGTCCTGGAAGGCACTGTCACCGAGGAGAACAAGGGCGGCATTGTGGTTTCCGTCAAGGGCGTGCGGGTGTTCGTTCCCGCTTCCCAGAGCGGCCAGCCCCGCGGTGCGGACCTGAGCTCCATGATCAAGCAGAAGGTCCAGCTGCGCATCACCGAGGTCAACCGTGCCCGCCGCCGTGTGGTCGGCTCCATCCGCTCCGTCGCCGATGAAGCCCGTAAGGCCGCGCAGGAGGCTGTGTGGTCCTCCATCGAGGTCGGCAAGCACTACACCGGCACCGTGAAGTCCATGACTTCCTACGGCGTGTTCGTGGATATCGGCGGCGTGGATGGTATGGTACATATCTCCGAGCTGAGCTGGAGCCGTATCAAGACCCCCTCTGAGGTCTGCAAGGTGGGCGACACCCTGGATGTGTACGTCATCTCCTTCGACCCCGAGAAGCACAAGATCTCCCTGGGCGTCAAGGACCGCACCCTGAATCCCTGGGATGTGTTCATGAACAAGTACAGCGTGGGCGACGTGGCCTCTGTCCGCATCGTCAAGCTGATGACCTTCGGCGCTTTCGCTGAGGTCGTTCCCGGTGTGGATGGTCTCATCCACATCTCCCAGATCGCTGACCGCCGCATCGACAAGCCCGAGGATGTCCTGTCCGAGGGCCAGATCGTCGACGCCAAGATCACCGCTGTGGACGAGGAGAAGAAGAAGATCTCCCTGTCCATCCGCGCCCTGCTGACCCCCGCTGCCGAGGCGGAGGCCGCTGAGGACGCCGAGTAATCACCAGCTGCAAAGAGGCAGGCTCTGCGGAGCCTGCCTCTTTTTTTGAAATTTTGTGATTTTTTTCACGTTTGCCATTGCAATAGGGAGAACGGTATGTTATAATCTTGACAAACTACGGAAATACCGACCGAGGGAAATAAAATAGGAGGAAATCACATGAGCTACGAAGTGGAATATCAGCAGAAGCTCAAGACGGCTGATGAGGCTGTCAAAGTTGTCAAGTCCGGCGATTGGGTGGACTATGCCTGGTGCGTCGGCACCCCCAAAGCCCTGGATAAGGCCCTGGCCAAGCGCAGCGAGGAACTGACCGATGTGAAGATCCACGGCGGCATCCTGACCAGCCGTCCCGCCATCTTCGACGTGCCCAATGTGGCAGAGCATTTCACCTGGAACTCCTGGCATATGTCCGGCATCGAGCGCAAGGCCATCAACGAGGGCTTTGCTTTCTACGCCCCCATCCGCTATTCCGAGCTGCCCAGCTACTACCGCAACTGCATCCAGCAGACCGACGTGGCCATGCTGCAGGTCGCTCCCATGGATGAGCACGGCTGGTTCAACTTCGGCCCCAACGGCACCCATCTGAAGGCCGTGTGCGAGACCGCCAAGGTCGTGATCGTGGAAGTCAACAAGAACATGCCCGTGTGCTTCGGCGGCTTCGACAACTATATCCACATCGACGATGTGGACATGATCGTGGAAGGCGACAACCCCGAGATCGACGAGATGGGCGGCCCCTCCGCCGCTTCCGAGGTGGACCTGGCCGTGGCCAACCTGGTGGTGCCCGAGATCCCCAACGGCGCCTGCCTGCAGCTGGGGATCGGCTCCATGCCCAGCGCCATCGGCAAGATGATCGCCGAGTCCGATTTGAAGGACCTGGGCGTGCACACCGAGATGTACGTGGACGCCTTTGTGGATATGGCAAAGGCCGGCCGCATTACCGGCGCCCGCAAGCCCTTTGACAAGGGCCGCCAGACCTACGCCTTCGCCGCCGGCACCAAGAAGCTCTATGAGTTCCTGGATCACAACCCCGAGTGCATGGCCGTGCCTGTCAGCTATGCCAACGACATCGCCCGGGTCTCCCAGATCGACAACTTCATCTCCATCAACGGTGCCGTGGACATCGACCTGTACGGCCAGGTGTCCTCCGAGTCCTCCGGTACCCGCCACATCTCCGGCGCCGGCGGCCAGCAGGACTTCGTCATGGGCGCTTATCTGGCCAAGGGCGGCAAGAGCTTCATCTGCTGCTCCTCCTCCTATATGGACAAGAAGACCGGCCAGCTGAAGTCCCGCATCCGTCCCACCATGGCGGAGGGCACCATCATCACCGCCACCCGCACCAACCTCCACTGGCTGGTCACCGAGTACGGCAAGGTGAATGTGAAGGGCCTGTCCACCTGGGAGCGGGCCGAGGCTTTGATCGGCATCGCCCATCCCCAGTTCCGGGAGGAGCTGATCGCTGAGGCGGAGAAGATGCACATCTGGCGCCGTTCCAACAAAAAGTAAAAAACTGCGTTTTGTGGCACTGGCGGGGGAGATGCTCCGCCAGTGCTGTTTTTTTTCGCTTTTCAACGCAAAAAATCTGAAAAAGTGCTTGAAAATTGACAATTGAACGTCTATAATCATACTTGAGTAAATATTTGTTTTTTTGTGGAAGTGACAACAATTGCGGTGACCCGGTACCGCACGGACGGGAAAGGAAGTCTTTCATGTTCAGCGTTGGGGATCTGGTGGTACATCCCATGCATGGAGCAGGGATCATCGACGGAATCGTTCGGGAAAAAATCACAGGTGTGGCACAGGATTACTATGTCTTCAAGATGCCTATGGGCGGCCTGCTGCTGAAGATCCCGGTTTCCAACAGCGAAGCTATCGGCATCCGCAGTATCATCACACAGCCGGAGGCGGAGGCCCTGCTGAACGCCATCCCCGACATGGCGGTGGAAAACACCGCCAACTGGAATAAACGCTACCGGGAAAACATGGCCCGGCTGAAAAGCGGGGACCTGTACGAGGTGGCCCGGGTGGTCAAGGCGCTGATGCACCGGGAACACCAGCGGGGACTGTCCACCGGTGAACGAAAAATGCTGCACAATGCCCGCCAGATCCTGATCTCCGAGATCGTCATGGCGGAGCAGGGAGAATATAAGGAGCTAGAGGCCCGGGTGGACCGCGCCATGATGCAGCTGCCGCTGGCTCAATGACCGGAAAACGCTATGAGAGGGAATCGCTGATGCTTCCATTTTTGAAAAAATACCGGGACGGCCGCCGTCCCCGCTGCGCCGCCCTGGTGGCTGCCGCCGGCAGCTCCACCCGTATGGGCGGCGTCAATAAATTACTGCTGCCCCTGGATGGCATCCCGGTCCTGGTGCGGACGCTGGACGCTTTACAGCGGGCGGAGCGGGTGGACGAGATCATTGTGGCCACCCGGGAAGAGGAATTGGTGGAGATCGCCCAGCTGTGCCATACATATGGCATCTCCAAATGCAAGAAAGTCATCCGGGGCGGCGAGAGCCGCACCCATTCCGTCATGCTGGCGGCGCTGGAGGCGGACAAAAGCATGGAGCTCCTGGCCGTCCAGGACGGTGCCCGGCCTCTGGTGACACCGGCGCTCATCGACAGCGTCATCGCCGCAGCAAGCCGCTGCGGCGCCGCCGCGCCCGCCGTGCCGGTAAAGGACACCATCAAATGCGTCCGTGAGGACGGCGCCGTGGAGCGGACACTGGACCGCAGTACCCTGCGGGCGGTGCAGACGCCCCAGGTATTCACGGCGGACCTTCTGAAAGCGGCTCTCCAGTCTGTTCTGGAAAAGGGCGGAGAGGTCACTGATGACTGCGGCGCTGTGGAGCTGCTTGGCAAGGCGGTTTACTTGACAGAGGGCGAAGAAACGAATCTGAAGATCACCACGCCGGGGGACCTGGTGCTGGCGGAGGCCATTTTGAAAGACCGGGAGGAACGGGCATGACGAATCTGCGGATCGGACACGGATATGATGTCCACCGGCTGGTGGAGGGGCGGAAGCTCATTCTGGGCGGTGTGGATATCCCCTGGGAAAAGGGGCTTTTGGGCCACTCGGACGCGGATGTGCTGGTCCACGCGGTCATGGACGCTTTGACCGGCGCCGCCAGGCTGGGGGACATCGGCAAGCTGTTCCCGGACACAGACCCCCGGTACGCCGGCATCTCCAGCCTGAAGCTGCTGGCAGAGGTGGGACGGCTGCTGGGGGAGAAGGGATTTGCGGTGGTGAACATCGACGCGGTGCTGCTGGCCCAAGCCCCCAAGGTGGGCCCCTACCGCCCCCAAATGGCGGCCAATATCGCCGCCGCCCTGGGAATCGACCCGGAGCAGGTGAATGTGAAGGCCACCACGGAGGAGGGCCTCGGCTTCACCGGCGACGGCTCCGGCATGGCCGCTCACGCGGTGGCGTTGCTGGAAAAATTGAACGAAGGCTGAACGCGGGACCTGCCTGTTGGCAGGTCCTTTTTCGCACCCTTTTTTCCCCCGGACATAGGATGGGCAAAGAGGAGGCGAGTTCGTGGAGCACTATTTGATCATCGCCCGTTCCATCACTTACGCCCAGCGGATGCAGCGGGCACTGGGCAAGGCGGGCATCCGCTGCCGGATCTTCCGGGCGCCCAGAGACCTGACTTCTTTGGGCTGCGCCTATGCCGTGGAACTGGCGCCGCCGGATCTGACGGCGGCATTGCAGATCCTTCGCAGGGAACATTTGGACCCTGTTCAAATATTTTTGCCCCAAGCCGGGGGCATACAGGAGGTGGTACCATGATCTACCTGGACAGCGCGGCCACCACATTTCAAAAGCCGCCGGAGGTGGCCCGGGCCGTGGCGGAGGCTATGCGCACCATGAGTTCACCGGGCCGCGGCGGATATGGCGCCGCCATGGCCGCGGCGGACACGGCGTTTGCCTGCCGCAGTGAGCTGGCGGAGCTTTTTCATCTGGACAATCCGGAGCAGGTGGTGTTCACGCTGAACGCCACCCACGCACTGAACATCGCCATCAAAAGCCTGGTGCCGCCGGGTGGACGGGTGGTCATCTCCGGCTATGAGCACAACGCCGTCACCCGGCCGCTGAGCGCCCTGGGAGCCAAGACGGCGGTGGCCGCCGGTCCGCTGTTCCGGCAGGACGCGGTACTGGACTCTTTCAGCAGACTCATCACGCCGGGGACGGATGCCGTTATCTGCAACCATGTCTCCAACGTGTTCGGCTTTGTGCAGCCGGTGGAGGCCATCGCCGCCATCTGCCGGCAGCGGGGAGTGCCTTTCATCATCGACGCCTCCCAGTCCGCGGGACTGCTGCGGCTGGACATGGCGGCACTGGGCGCGGCGTTCATCGCCATGCCCGGCCACAAGGGGCTGTACGGTCCCCAAGGCACCGGCGTCCTGCTGTGCCGGGAGGGCCTGAAGGTGAAAACACTGCTGGAGGGCGGGACCGGCAGCCTGTCTCTCAGCCAGGAGATGCCGGATTTCCTGCCGGACCGGCTGGAGGCCGGCACCCACAACGTCCCCGGCATCGCGGGGCTTTTGGCAGGCGTCCGCTTCCTGAAAAAGCAGGGCATGGAAACCATCTGCCACCGGGAGCGGCTACTGGCCCGGCAGGCGGCGGAGGGACTGCGGAAGCTGCCGGGCACCCGTGTGTTCGCGCTGCCGAAAATGACCGCCCAGGTAGGGGTCCTGTCCTTTACGGCGGCGGGCCGCGACACGGAGACCATCGGCAGTGCCCTGGGACAGCGGGAGATCGCCGTCCGCTCCGGGCTCCACTGCGCGCCCCTGGCCCACCGTACCGCCGGGACGCTGGAGACCGGCACGGTCCGCCTCAGCTTTTCCCACTGGAACACCGCCGGAGAGGTGCAACGGTTTTTGGAGGCCATGGGGGAGATCCTGGCCTGATTTTCTGAACAGACCGTGAATTTTCCTTCTGTTTACCTTGCAATCCCAGGCTATATTTTATATAATCAAGGTATTCATGGCCTGAAGGGGATGAGGAACTCTCAATGAACGTGAAACTCGCGGAACTGCCTGTGGTGATCGGCCGTTATCTGCTGCTGATCCAGCCGACAGATCTTTTGGATATCGCCATCATGATCTTTGTCCTGTACAAGGTGTTCATGCTGGTGCAGAGCACCAAGGCCGCCAGTTTGCTGAAGGGATTGCTGGTGTTTCTGGCGGCTTTGATGCTGTCTTCCGTGCTGCAGCTCCACGGCGTGCATTTCATTATGAACAGCATGGTGGAGTGGGGCGTTTTGGCGCTCATCATCCTGTTCCAGCCGGAGATCCGGCGCATTCTGGAGCAGATGGGAAGCAAGCGGTTCGTGGCCTTTTTCGCCCATGAGGAAGTGGCTAATGTCATGGAACAGACCATCGGCCAGACGGTGCTGGCCTGCACGGAGATGTCCCAGTCCCGCACCGGCGCGCTCATCGTCTTTGAGCGGGAGCTGCTGCTGGACGATCTGGTGCGCAGCGGCACCGTGCTGGATGCCTCTGTTTCCAGTGAGCTTTTGAAAAACATCTTCTTCGTGAAGGCTCCCATGCACGACGGCGCCGTCATCATTCGGAACGGCCGGGTGCTGGGCGCCGGCTGCATGCTGCCCCTCAGCAAAAACGTGAATCTCAGCCGGGACCTGGGCATGCGCCACCGGGCCGGCATCGGTATGAGCGAGAACTCCGATGCCGTGGTGGTCATCGTGTCGGAGGAGACCGGCTCCATCTCCGTGGCCATTGGCGGCATGCTCAAGCGCCACCTGAAGCCGGAGACTCTGGAGAATTTGCTGCGCAATGAGCTGCTTCCCCAGGAGAGCGAGCAGGAGGACAAGCAGAAGTTCAGCCTTTCCGGCTTCGTGAACCTTCTGTCGGCCAGGAAGAACGGAGGCGGCGACGATGAAGAATAAATTCAACAGGCGCAAGGCCTTTTACATCGCCCTGGCCACCCTGGTCGCCATCATCATCTGGATCTACGCGGACCTGACCGGAAATCCCGACGGCACGCCCCGCATCGTGTCCAAGGAGTTCAAGGACGTCCCCATCGAGTATGTGGACGAGAATTCCACCCTTGCCCAGCGGGGCTTGATGCTGCTGGAGGAGGGAACGGACACCACGGTGGACGTCAAGCTCCAGGGCACCCGCTGGGACTTGGCCAAAGTGGACCGGGATGACCTGCTCATCCAGGCGGACTTGTCCAACATCACTGCTACCGGCACCCAGACGGTGGCCAACAAGTCCAGCTTCAGAGACCGTACCCTCAGCCAGATCGTCTCCTATGAGGATATCAGGCCTTATACCGCCACCGTCAACATCGGCGAGCTGTACAAAAAGAGCGTGGATGTCCACTATGAGATCGTGGGCAACGTGGCGGCTGGCTACTCCGGCGGTGAGCTGGAGATCTCTCCCGCCGGCTTTGAGATCCGCGGCCAGAAAGAGATCCTGGACCAGATCAGCTATGCCAAGGTGACACTGGACATCGGCACGGACGCCATGGCTACCGTGTCCAGGGAACTGAGCTACCAGTACTATGATGAAAACGGCCAGCTGGTGAACAGTGAGAACGTCCATTCCAACGTGGATGCCATTCAGGTCACGCTGCCGGTGAATGTCACCAAGGAAGTGGACCTGGTCATGAACTTCAAGGAATCCCCCGGCGCCAGCCTTTCCAACGTGACGTACAAGATCACCCCGGCAAAGATCACCATCTCCGGCGACGCGGAGCAGCTGCGGGGCGTGGATTCCCTGGTACTGGCGGACTTCAATCTGGTGGAGCTGAACAGTGCCGCGCTGTATAATTACGTGATCCCCGTGCCGGAGGGCTGTGAAAACCTCAGCGGCACCAGCCAGGCCACCTTGCAGCTGTCCTTCAAGGATATGACGGAGGCGGATATCACCACCAGCCGCATCCAGTACGAGAACCTGCTGACAGAGGGCAAGTATGTGGACCTGCTGACCCTGGAGGTGACGGTGCATATCTTCGGCACTTCCGCGGATGTGGCCCGTGTGGAGCCGGATGACATTTTGGTGGTGGCGGACCTGACGGACTTCAATAACGCCGCCGGCAGCTATACCGTCCCGGCCAAGGTTTTGGTGGATACCACCGGCGATATCGGCGTTTCCGGAAATTACCAGGTGCGGGTGGACATCCGGGAGGGCAGCGCCCCAACGGAGGAAAAACCGGCGGAAGAACCGCTGGAATAACCACACAGGAGTGTTACCATGACGCAAATTGCAACTGTTGAACGAATTCTGGATAAAAATCACGCGGAGATCTCCGTGCCCCGGAAATCCGCCTGCGGGCATGACTGCGAGGAGTGCGCCGGCTGCGGCGTCTCCGGCGCGGCGGTCCACGCCAAAGCCTCCAACCCCATCGACGCAAAGCCCGGTCAGAAGGTGGTGGTGGAGAGCAGCACCAGCAAAATGATGCATATCATCCTGCTGGTGTACCTCACTCCCGTGGTGCTGTTTATGGCCGGCTACCTGGTGACGGCTTTCCTCACCGACAGCGTGGCCGCGCAATACACCGCTGCCGCCATCGGCTTTTTGGTGGGCATCGTGGGCGCCATTGCCTATGACCGGCGGCTGAAACGGCAAGGAGGCCTGACCTTCCGCATCGTCCGGCTGTTTTAATGTACGGTTATGTGCGCCCGCCCCTGGGGGAATTGCCCCAGGAGGAACGGGACCGGTTCCAGCGGGCCTACTGCGGATTGTGCCATACCCTGGGGCAACGCTACGGCCTGGCGGCCCGCTTTATCCTCAATTATGATTTCACCTATCTCGCCATCCTGCTGGCGGAGGGAGAGGAAGGCCCGGCAGGCGAGAGCCGGTGCCCGGTAAGTCCCATCCGCAAGCGCCCCTACCGCCAAGGGGACGGCGCTGCCGCCCTGGCGGCGGATGAAAGCGTCATCCTGGCCTACTGGCAGCTGCGGGACGGCGTGGCGGACCACGACTGGCTCCACGGACTGAAATACCGGGGCATCTCCCAGATTCTGGAACCGGCTTACCGAAAGGCCGCCCAGGCCCGTCCCGGCTATGACGAGGCGGTCCGGCGTCAACTGGAAATTTTGGCCCGGCTGGAGGCGGAACAGTGTCCCTCCATGGACCGGGCGGCGGACGCCTTTGCCGCACTGCTGGAGCGCAGCGCCGACGAGGTGGAGGACCCTGTCCGGCGGCGGGTGCTGGGACAGATGCTCTACCACCTGGGCCGGTGGGTGTATCTGGCGGATGCGGCGGATGACCTGAAAAAAGATGCCAAAACCGGGAATTATAACCCCGTGGCCCTGCGGTTTGGCCTGCAAGACGGCCAGTGGACGCCGGAGAGTCGAAGGGAATTCGCCGAGACGCTGGACCACTCCATCCGCATGATCGCCACCGCCTACGAGCTGTGGGATTTCGGCTGCTGGTCCCCCATATTGCAGGCAACCATATACAGCGGACTGTTTCAGGTGGGGAAGGCGGTGCTGGACGGCACCTTCCGCCCCCGTGTCCGCGGTTTAGAGAGAAACAAACAAGAAGGCTGAGGAATCCACATGAAAGACCCTTATCAAGTCCTGGGCGTGCCAGAGACCGCGACCGACGAAGAGATCAAAAAAGCGTACCGGGATCTGGCCCGGAAATACCATCCGGACAATTACCATGACAATCCCCTGGCCGATTTGGCCCAGGAGAAGATGAAGGACATCAACGCCGCCTACGAGCAGATCACCAGGGAGCGCAGCGGCCGCGGCAGCGGAAGCGGTTCCTACGGCAGTGCCTATGGTTCCGGCGGCACCGCGTACCAGCGCCAGCAGTACAGCAGCCAGTCCTCCAGCGGCAGCTCTGTGCTCCAGCAGGTGCGTCTGGCCATCAACAGCGGCAACCTCAGCCGGGCGGAGGCACTGCTTGCCAATTACGCCGACCACAACGCCGAGTGGAATTTCCTCAAGGGCGCCGTTTGTTACCGCCGCGGCTGGATGGATGAGGCCAAGCGGTATTATCAGACCGCCTGCCAGATGGATCCCGGCAACGCGGAGTACCGCTCCGCCCTGGACTTTATGGAGAACGCCGGCCAGACGGCTTACCGGCCCAACGGCGGCACCTTCGGCACGGAATTCTGCGGGGGCAATCCCTGCCTGACCCTGTGCTGCTTATATACCCTTTGCAACGGCGGCGGATATTTCTTCTGCTGTTGAGAGGTCAACAAGAGAGGGAGAGTCAACATGATCAAAAGTATGACCGGCTATGGCCGGGCCCGCCAGATGCTGCACAAGCGGGACATCACGGTGGAGGTCCGCTCCGTCAATAACCGGTATCTGGACTGCACGGTGAAGATGCCCCGAATGTACACCTTCGCCGAGGACGCTATCAAGGGCTGTGTCCAAAAGGCCATTTCCCGGGGCAAGGTGGATGTGTTCATCACCGTGGACGCCTCCGCCGCCGATGTGGCGAAAGTCACCGTCAACCGGGAACTGGCCGCCGGATATGTCTCCGCCCTGCGGGAGCTGGCGGAGGTCTGCGGCAGTGAAAACTTCCAGGTGGGGCCTGAGACGCTGTCCCGCTTCCCGGACGTGCTCACCGTCACCAAGGCGGACGAGGACCTGGAGAGTGTCAGCGCCGATTTGTGCGCCGTACTGGAAGAAGCCCTGGCCGCTTATAATACCATGCGAGCCGTGGAGGGCGCCAAGCTGGCGGAGGACATAGGCAACCGCCTCACCGCCATCGAGACCTATACCGGCCAGGTGGAGGAACGGTCCCCCCAGACCGTGGCGGAATACCGGGCCAAGCTCACCGCCCGGATGCAGGAGGTCCTGCAAAGCACCACCATCGACGCCCAGCGCATCCTGACGGAGGCCGCCATCTATGCCGACAAGGTGGCCGTGGATGAGGAGACCGTCCGCCTGCGGAGCCATGTGGCCCAGCTGCGGACCATGCTGGCCTCCGACGAGCCCATGGGCCGGAAGATGGATTTCCTCATCCAGGAGGTCAACCGGGAGTCCAACACCATCGGCTCCAAGTGCAATGACGTGGCCATCGCCCAGGTGGTGGTCAACCTGAAGGCCGAGGTAGAGAAGATGCGGGAGCAGGTCCAGAACATTGAGTGAGGAACATGTATGAAGCTCATCAACATCGGTTTCGGTAGCCTGGTCTCCGAGGAGCGGCTGGTGGCCATCGTCAGCCCTGATTCCGCACCCATCAAGCGCATGGTCCAGGAGAGCCGGGAGCGGGGAATGCTCATTGACGCCACCTATGGCCGCAAGACCGCGTCTATTTTTATCATGGACAGCGACCATGTGATCCTGTCCGCACTGCCGCCGGAAAAGTTCGGCGTCAAAGTCCAGAGCCAGCAAACAGAGGAGAGAGATTGAAGCAAATGACAAAAGGCAAGTGTTTTATCATCTCCGGCCCCTCCGGGGTCGGAAAGAGCACCGTGCTCCACGCCCTGATGGAGAAACGGAAAAACGTGTATTTTTCCGTTTCCGCCACCACCCGGGACCCCCGTCCCGGCGAGGAGGACGGCGTTCACTACCACTTTTTGGATGTGGATACCTTCCGCCAGTGGATCGCCAACGACGAATTTTTGGAGTACGCGGAGTTCGTGGGCAACTTCTACGGCACGCCTAGGCGGTTTGTGGATGAGGCCATGGAGCGGGGCGAGGATGTGATTTTGGACATCGAGGTCCAGGGCGCTATCCAGGTCACCAGCAAGCGGCCGGACGCCGTCCGCATCTTTATCGCGCCCCCCAGCTGGGCGGAGCTGGAGCGCCGCCTGACGGACCGGGGCACGGACAGCCCGGACAAGATCCAAAAGCGCCTGCTGCGGGCCAAGGTGGAGTTTCAGACGGCCCACACCTATGATTATTTCGTCATCAACAACACCGTGGAGGAGGCCGTGGAGGAACTGAACGCCATCATGACCGCCGAGCACTGCAAACCCAAGGAGCGGATGGAGATCCTCAGCGGCAAATAATTTGCCGCATCCCCCCAGCTCCGACAAAAAAATCAGCCGAATGAAGGCAGAATGGAAGTAGATCATTATGATGCTGTATCCCGCAATGAACAAACTGACCAGCTATGTTCCCAACCGTTATATGCTGGTAAACGTGGTGGCCCGCCGTGCCCGCCAGATCGCCGAGACCGCTGAGGAGACCGGCGAGCACCTGACGGAAAAGCCCGTGACCATGGCCATCAACGAAGTGGCCGAGGGCAAGCTGGACGCCAGCCACATGGACCTGACCATCGAGGAGAACTGAGCACAAATCGGCACGCAAGGAGGGGCGAGGCATGGAGACCGCTGAGATCGTAAAAGTCGCGGTCAGCGCCGCGCCCTATTCCATTGATAAGCCATATGACTATCTGGTGCCGGAGCCGCTGCTGGAAGCGGCGGTGCCCGGCGTCCGGGTCACAGTGCCCTTCGGCCGGGGAAACCGGACCAGTGAGGGCATGATCCTGGCAAGAGTGCAGGGCGAAAAGGTCCAGGGGCTGAAGCCTCTGGACTCTGTGCTGGACAGCGGTCCCGTACTGGACGGCGACGGCATTGCCCTGGCCTTATGGATGCGGCAGCGGTATTTCTGCACCATGTTTGAGGCGGTGAAGACCATCCTGCCCGCCGGCCTTTGGTACCGGCTGCGGGAGGTGTGGCATCTGGCGGAGGGCGTGGACAGGGAAGCAGCCGCGGCCCTCTGCGGCAATATCCGCCGGGCCGGGGCGGTTTTGGATGTGCTGTGTGCCTCCGGCGGCAGCGCCGTGCTGGAGGCCCTTCAGGATGTCTGCGGCCAGGAGGCGGAAAGCACCCTCCGGGCCATGGAAAAGACAGGCGCTGTCCGGTGCGAGACGGAAGCCGCCCGGAAGATTGGTGACAAGACGCGCCGTATGGTGTCCCTGGCGGTCAGCGCCGAGGACGCCCTGGCCATGACAGAGGCCAAGCGCCGCTCCGCGCCTGCCCGGTACGAGGTGGTGCGGCTGCTGGCAGCCACGGGCCGGGCCTCTGCCGCGGATGTGTGCTATTTCACCGGAGCCTCCGCCCGGACACTGAAAGCCATGGAAAAGGCGGGGCTTCTGGCTTTTTCCGAGGAAGAGGAGCTGCGGGTGCCCCGGGCCACGGAGGTGGAGCCGGGAGTGCCCATCGTTTTGAACGGGGAGCAGCAGGCGGCTTATGACGGCATCCTGTCCCTGATGGACAGCGGAAAGCCGGAAGCGGCGCTGCTCCACGGTGTCACCGGCAGCGGAAAGACCCAGGTGTACCTGCGGCTGGTCCAGGAGGCTCTGGACCGGGGCAAGACCGCCATGGTGCTGGTGCCGGAGATCATTTTGACGCCGCAGATGATGCGAAAATTCTCCTCGTACTTTGGCAGTAAAGTATGTATGCTTCACAGCTCTCTCCGTATGACGGAACGCTATGATCAGTGGAAACGCATCCGCCGGGGAGAGGTGCAGGTGGTGCTGGGCACCCGGTCGGCGGTGTTTTCCCCCCTGAAAAACCTGGGTCTCCTCATTTTGGATGAGGAGCAGGAGGGGAGCTACCAGTCGGAAAACCCGCCCAGATACCACACCCGGGACGTGGCGAAATTCCTCTGTGCCCGGGAAAAGGCCGTGCTGCTGCTGGGCTCCGCCACTCCCACGGTGGAGAGTGCCTGGGCGGCGGAGGAGGGGACGTATCACCTCTTTCAGCTGCGGCGGCGGTACAATGCCCATGCGCTGCCTCAGGTGCGCATCGCGGACCTGAGGCAGGAGATCCGGGCCGGCAATCCCGGCCTCATCAGCGCCCCCCTGCGGCAGGAGCTGGAGGAGAACCTCCGGCGCGGGGAGCAGAGCATCCTGTTTTTGAACCGGCGGGGTAGCAGCCGGATGCTGCTGTGCGGGGAGTGCGGCCATGTGCCGGAGTGTCCCCGATGCAGCGTGGCGCTGACCTACCACTCCGCCAACGGCCGGCTCATGTGCCACTACTGCGGCCATTCGGAGCGGGCCCCGGAGGCCTGTCCGGTGTGCGGCGGCATCATGAAGCATGTGGGCACCGGCACCCAGAAGGTGGAGGAGGAGCTGCGGGAGCTGTTCCCGGAAGCGGGCATCCTGCGCATGGACGCGGACACCGCCTCCGGCGGCCACGAGCCCATCCTCTCCCGCTTTGAAAAAGAGCGCATCCCCATCCTCCTTGGCACTCAGATGGTGGCAAAGGGGCTGGATTTTGAAAATGTGACGCTGGTGGGCGTCCTGTCCGCGGACCTCTCTTTGTACGTGGACAATTACCGGGCCGCCGAGCGGACCTTCAATCTGCTGACCCAGGTGGTTGGCCGGGCGGGCCGGGGCGGCAAACAGGGACGGGCCATCATTCAGACCTATACCCCCGGCAATGATGTTATTCGCTGTGCCGCGGAGCAGAACTACGACAGCTTTTATCAAAACGAGGTTCGGATGCGCCGTCTGCGGCGATGCCCGCCTTTCGCGGACCTGTTCGTGTTCACGGTCTCCGGTACGGAGGAGGGAAGCGTCCTTCGGGCCGCCGCTGGTGCCCGGGAGCGGCTGCGGCAGGTATTTCCCGGGGAAGAAGTTCTGGGACCGGCACCGGCGCCGGTATTGAAGCTGAACAACCGCTTCCGCTACCGGCTGCTGCTGGTGGGCAAAAACGACAAGGCCACCCGGGACCGCATCAGCTGGCTGCTGAAAGAATTTGCAAACGACCGCGCCAACCGCGGATTGAATATTTTTGTGGACTGCAATCCCATGGACTGAGCAGTCGGAAGGAGCAAAGAGTATGGCACTGCGTAAAATCGTGGAACAGGGCGACCCCTGCCTGGGCAAGGTCTGCCGCCCCGTAACGGAGTTCAACAGACGGCTCCATGAGCTGCTGGATGACATGCTGGAGACCCTGGAGGACGCCAACGGCGCCGGTCTCGCCGCGCCTCAGGTGGGCGTGCTGCGCCGGGCCTGCGTGGTCATCGACATGGATTCCAATGAGTATATCGAACTGGTGAACCCGGAGATCGTCGCCCAGAGCGGCGAGCAGACGGGCCTGGAGGGCTGTCTCAGCGTTCCCGGCAAGTGGGGCATCGTCACCCGTCCCGACCATGTGCGGGTCCGGGCCCAGGACCGGGACGGCAATTGGTTCGAGGTGGAGGGCGACGACATGACTGCCCGCTGCTTCTGCCATGAGATCGAGCACCTGGACGGCCACCTGTACACCGAGCACATCGACCACTTCCTGTCCGATGAGGAGCTGCGCGCTTACCTGGAGCAGGAAGATGCGGAGAAGGAAGGGGAGTAAGCCCATGCGCATCCTGTTTATGGGCACGCCGGATTTCGCCGTGGCCTCCCTAAAGCGCCTGGTGGAGGACGGCCACACCATCTGCGGCGTGTTCACCCAGCCGGACAAACCCAAGAACCGGGGCCATAAGATGACCTTTTCTCCTGTGAAGGAATACGCCTTGTCACAGCAGCTGGATGTGTACCAGCCCCTGAAAATGCGGGACGGCGAGGCGCTCGGCATCGTGGAATCCCTGGCGCCGGAGCTCATCGTGGTGGCGGCCTACGGAAAGATCCTGCCGGAGGAGATTTTGCAGTTCCCGAAGTATGGCTCCATCAATGTCCACTCGTCCCTGCTGCCCAAGTACCGGGGCGCCGCCCCCATCAACTGGGCCATTCTGGACGGGGAGACGGAGACCGGCGTTTCCATCATGTATATGGCAAAAGAGCTGGATGCCGGTGACGTGATCCTGCAAAAGACCACGCCCATCGGCCCGGAGGAGGACGCCCTGTCCCTGACCATCCGCCTGGCCGAGCTGGGGGCGGAGGCCCTTTCTGAAACGGTCACAGCCCTTGGAAACGGCACCGCTGGCCGGATGCCTCAGGACGGCAGCAAAATGACCTACGCCTCCATGCTCTCCCGGGAGATGTCTCCCATCGACTGGAGCCGTTCCGCCCACGCGGTCTCCTGCCAGGTCCGGGGCCTCATTCCCTGGCCCTGCGCCACCACGGATGTCATCTCCGGCGAGCAGATGAAGCTGTACAAGGTGCAGGAGACCGGAGCGGATACTTCCGCCCGGCCCGGTACCATCCTGGCGGCGGGGAAGGCGGGTATCGACATTGCCTGCGGCGACGGCAAGGTGCTGCGGGTCACGGAGCTCCAGGCCCAGGGAGGCAAGCGCATGGCCGCTGCCGCCTATCTGCTGGGCCACCCCATTTCTCTTTGAATTTTGAATGCAAGAGGTCGTTTATGCCTTATTACAGCTACGGCGATTTTCTCGCCAACAACATTTACTGCGTTCTGCTGATCCCGGTGCTGCTGCTGAGCCTGTGGGCCCAGCTCCAGGTCAGCGGGAGCTTCCGGCGGTACAGCGGCGTCTATAACCGCAGGCACATCACCGGCGCCCAGGCGGCGGAGGCGGTGCTGCGGGCCCACGGTGTGTACGATGTAGGCATCCGCTGCGTCCGGGGCAGCCTGACGGACCACTATGACCCCCGGGACAACAATATCTATCTCTCCGAGGACGTTTATAACGCCCCCACCGTGGCGGCGGTGGGCGTTGCCTGCCACGAGGCGGGCCACGCCGTCCAGTACGCGGAGGGCTACGGCCCCATCCGGCTGCGGCAGGCCATCATCCCGGCCACCCAGATCGGCTCCAAGCTCTCGTTTTTGCTGCTGATGGTGGGTATGCTGCTGTACAGCCAGACGCTGTTTTTGGTGGGCATCGTGCTGTTTTCCTTTACCACGCTGTTCCAGCTGGTGACGTTGCCGGTGGAGTTCAACGCCTCCGCCCGGGCTTTGGAGACCATTCAGTCGGAATACCTGCTGGAGGGGGACGAGGTCACCGGCGCCAGACGGGTGCTGCGGGCCGCGGCGCTGACCTATGTGGCGGCCCTGCTGATGTCCGCCTTGCAGCTTTTGCGTTTTGTGCTCATTTTCCTGGGCCGGGGCGGAAACGGACGCCGGGGAGGTGGCCGGGAATGAGTACTGCCCGTGAAACGGCCCTGCGGGTCCTGATCAGCTGCCGTACCAACGGCGCCTGGGCGGACGCCGCCTTACAGGCCCAGCTGCGGCGGGACGGTGTTTCCGGCCCCGACGCGGCCCTTTGCAGCCGTTTGGTCTACGGCGTGCTGCAAAACCAGCTGCTGCTGGACCACTATATTGGCGCTTTCTGCTCCCAGCGGCCCGACCATTTGCAGCCGCCGCTGCTGGACATCCTGCGGCTGGGCGCCTATCAAATTTTATACTTGGACAAGGTGCCGGACCGGGCCGCCGTCAATGAATCCGTGGAGCTGGCAAAGCGATTCAAGCGGGGGCAGGCGGCAGGACTGGTGAACGCTGTCCTGCGGAAACTCTCCCAGAACAAAGACAACTTGCCGGCCATTCCGGACCGGGATGAGATCCGGTATCTCTCCATCCGGTACAGCCACCCCCGGTGGCTGGTAAAGCGTCTGCTGATGCTTCTTGGCCGGGAGGAGACAGAGACATTCCTGTCCGCCAACAACTCCGTGGCGCCGCTGACCGTGCAGGTGAATCCGCTGAAGACCACGGCGGAGGCCCTGTGCGGGGAACTGACGGAGGCCGGTGTCACTGTCCGGGCCCACGCCTGGGTCCCCGGCTGTCTGGAGCTCTCCGGCACCGGCGATCTGACCGCCCTGCCCGCTTTCCGGGAGGGCCGGCTTCTGGTCCAGGACCCGGCGGCCAGTCTGGTGGCCCAGGCGGCGGGCATGGCCCCGGGACAGAGGGTGCTGGATGTGTGCGCCGCCCCCGGCGGAAAATCTTTTTCCGCCGCCTTTGCCATGGGCGGTCAGGGCAGCGTAACAGCTTGCGACCTCCACGAAAACAAATTGGTCCGCATCCGCCAGGGAGCGGAGCGGCTGGGTATCCGCTGCATCACCACCGCTGCCGCCGACGGCCGGAACTTCCGTCCGGAGTGGGAGGGAGCTTTTGATACCGTTCTGGTGGACGCACCCTGCTCCGGTCTCGGCATCATTCGAAAAAAGCCGGATGTGCGCTATAAAAAGGCCGATGACCTGTTTGCCCTGCCGGTGATCCAGAGCGCCATTCTGGAGAACGCCGCCCGCTATGTGAAGCCCGGCGGCGTGCTGCTGTACTCCACCTGCACCATTCTGCCGGAAGAGAACCAGCAGATCACGGATGCGTTTTTGGTGGAGCACCCGGACTTTGCCCGGGAAATCATGCCGCTGCCCCTGCCTGTGGGGAAGGTGGAGGGGCAGATGACCTTCTGGCCTCAGCGCCATGAAACAGACGGTTTTTACATCTGCCGCATGAAGCGGCAAGCTTGAAAGGCGCTTTTTTATGATCGATTTAA
This sequence comes from Clostridiales bacterium, assembly GCA_004558115.1. GTDB lineage: Bacteria > Bacillota > Clostridia > Oscillospirales > Oscillospiraceae > Oscillibacter. Next base: position 29,659 of record SFDT01000019.1, read on the forward strand.
AATCCCTGAACCTGCAAGAGATGACGGATGTGCTCAAGTCCATGGGACAGCCGGCCTTCCGCGGCAAGCAGGTGTTCACCTGGCTCCACAAGGGGGCCCGCTCCTTTGACGAGATGACCAACCTGCCCAAGGCCCTCCGGGACCGGCTGGCGGCGGAGTGCATCCTGACAGTACCCAAGGTGGCACGGAAGCAGGTCTCCCGGCAGGACGGCACTATGAAATACCTGTGGGAGCTCTCAGACGGCAACTGCATCGAGTCCGTCCTCATGCGCTACCACCACGGAAACACGGTCTGTATCTCCTCCCAGGTGGGCTGCCGCATGGGCTGCGCCTTCTGCGCGTCCACCATCGCCGGTAAGGTACGGGACTTGACTCCGGCGGAAATGCTGGACCAGGTGCTGTTTACCCAGCTGGATTCCGGGCTGGAGATCTCCAACATTGTCCTCATGGGCATTGGAGAACCCATGGACAATCTGGATACGGTCCTGAAATTTTTGGAGCTGGTGAACCATCCGGACGGCATGAACATCGGCATGCGGCACATCTCTTTGTCTACCTGCGGCGTTATTCCCGGTATCCGGCGTCTGGCGGAGAGCAATTTGCAGCTGACGCTGTCCGTGTCCCTCCACGCGCCGGATGACGAGACCCGCAGCCGCATCATGCCGGTGAACCGGGCCTATCATGTGGACGACCTGTTTGCCGCCTGCCATGAGTATTTCCGCAGGACAGGGCGGCGCATCTCCTTTGAGTACGCTATGATCGACGGCGTCAACGACAACGACTGGCAGGCGGACCTGATCGCAAAGCGTTTGAAAGGCATGCCGGGCCATGTGAACCTGATCCCGCTGAACGACGTGGTGGAGAGCCCCTTTAAGCCCTCCAAGCGGACCGCCGCCTTCCAGCGGCGTTTGGAATCCCACGGTCTTACCGCCACGGTGCGGCGGAGCCTGGGCGGCGATATTGACGCCTCCTGCGGCCAGCTGCGGCGCAAGGCCATGGAGGAAGCAAAGAAAGGGGAGATGTCCCAATGATGGAAGTTTGGAGCATGACGGATGTGGGCCTGGTCCGCAAGGAGAACCAGGACGCCTGTGCCGTCTGCCAGCATGAGGAGAGCGGCCACACCCTCTGTGTGGTCTGCGACGGCATGGGCGGCGCAGCCGGCGGAAAGCTGGCCAGCCGCATTGCCGTGGATACCTTTATGACCGAGATGCAGAAGGTCCTGCGGCGGGATATGACGCCGGAGCAGCTGCGGGAGGCCTCCTCCTACGCGGTCGTTCTGGCCAACCGGGCCATTCGGGACGCGGCAGAGGCCTCCGTGGACTGCCGGGGCATGGGCACGACGCTGGTGTCCGCCGTCAGCTACGACGGCGGCGCGGTTCTCTCCAATGTGGGAGACAGCCGTGCATACCACATCACCGCTGACGGCATCCAGCGGGTCACCAAGGACCACTCCCTGGTGGAGAGCATGGTGGACCGGGGTGACATCACCGCGGAGGAGGCCCGCCACCATCCCAACCGCAACCTCATCACCCGTGCCCTGGGACCGGATATGTCCGCCCTCAGCGACGAGTACATATGCCCCCTGGAGCCGGGAGACTTCCTGCTTTTGTGCTCCGACGGACTGGTGGACACGGTGACGGACCAGGAGATGCTGTTCGAGGTCATCCACGGCGATGACCTGAACACCTGCCTGGACCGGCTGCTGGCCATTTCCAAGAGCCACGGCGCGTCGGACAATGTCACCGCCGTGCTCATGAAACAACGATGAAAGGAGGGGAGAGACCTTATGGACCAGTACATCGGAAAAATGCTGGACAACCGCTATGAGATCCTGGAAAAGATCGGCACCGGCGGTATGGCCAACGTATACAAGGCGAAATGCCACCGGCTGAACCGTCTGGTGGCGGTGAAGATCCTGAAAAACGACCTGGCGCAGAACGAGGAGTTCCGCCGCCGCTTCAACGCGGAATCCCAGGCGGTCGCCCAGCTCTCTCACCCCAACATCGTTTCTGTCTACGATGTGTCCCGGGGCGGCGATACAGAGTATATCGTCATGGAGCTCATCGACGGCATTACCTTGAAGCAGTACATGGAAAAGCGGGGCCAGCTGAACTGGCGGGAGTCCCTGCATTTCATCACCCAGATCATGCGGGGCCTCAGCCACGCCCACAGCCGGGGCATCGTCCACCGGGACATCAAGCCCCAGAACGTCATGGTCCTGCGGGACGGCAGTGTGAAGGTGGCCGATTTTGGCATCGCCTGCCTGGAAAACTCCGCCCAGACGTTGACCCAGGAGGCCTTGGGCTCCGTCCACTACATCTCGCCGGAGCAGGCCAGAGGCGACCGCACCGACGCCCGCAGCGATGTGTACTCCGCCGGCGTGGTGCTGTACGAGATGCTCACGGGACGGCTGCCCTTTGAGGGAGATTCCGCTGTGTCCGTGGCCATCCAGCACCTCAGTTCCATCCCCCTGGCTCCCAGGGAGATCAACAAGGATATCCCCGAGCAGTTGGAGCTTATCTGCATGAAGGCCATGTCCGCTGACCTGGACAAGCGTTATGCCTCCGCCGACGCCATGATCGCCGACCTGGAGGCCTTCCGTAAAAATCCCGGCGTCAGCCTGGACTTTGAGCTGAAGGACCTCCGTCCCGACGAGGAGGACGAGCCTACCCGCCCCCTGCGCACCGGCAGCGTCCACGCGGCTCTGGAGGCCGAGCAGGCCCACCGCACCGCCAGCCGGGAGCGGGAGCACCGTCGGGAATACGCGGAGGAGGAAGACCGTTCCCACTCCGGCGGCAAGCGCACCGTTCTCATCGCGGCGGTGACCGTGGCGGCTCTGCTGCTGGCGGCGCTGCTGTTCAAGAACATTTTCGGCTCCTTTGGCAGCCAGGCTCCCACAGAGTACATCGTCCCCAACGTGCTGGGGAAGACCTTGGAGGAGGCCGCCGCCATGCCGGAGGTACAGGATGTCTTCCAGATCATCAAGACCGGTGAGGAGTACAGCAACGATTACCCCAAGGACGAGATCATCCGTCAGACGCCGGACGCCGGTGAAAGCCGCAAGGGCGAGAACCTGAAAATCGAAGTGGTCATCAGCTTGGGCGTGAATACCGGCGAAATGATCGACGTGACCAACACGGAGCTTCAGGAGGCCAGGCTGCGGCTTCAGGCCCTGGGCCGGCAGCTGGACCTGAATCTGAATATTGATGCTGACGTCAGCTATCAGGAATTCTCCGACGTGACGGAGGGCTTCGTCATCCGCACGGAGCCGGAGGCGGGCGCCACCTTGAAGGACGGCGACACCATCAAGCTCTACGTCAGCAAGGGACCGGAGCTAGAGACCTTCCCGGTGCCGGATTTCGTGGGACAGCCCATCGACAAGGTGCGGGAGCAGCTGAAAGGCCCTTGGAAGCTCACCTGTACCGACAGTGACATTGAAATGGTGGACAGTGAAAAGCCGGCGGGCACGATCCTCTGGCAGAGCATTGAAGGGGCCACGGAGGCAACGGAAGGCGATACCATCAAGTTCAAGGTCAGCTCCGGGCAAGCTCCCAGCCAGTCCCGGACCATCACTGTACTGCTGCCCCAGGATGGCCGGGAATCCGTCACCGTCTGGGTGACGGTGGACGGTGAGGAGCAGTACAACCAGGTCGTTTCCTGCAGCCAGTCCTCCATCTCTATCTCCCTCACCGGCTACGGCGTCCAGCATGTGGAGGTCTACATTGACGGCGAGGCGGACCCGGAGCAGGCACAGGATGTGCAGTTTGATTGATATGGCGGAAGGACGGATTCAAAAAGCCCTCAGCGGCTTCTACTATGTGGATACCGGAACGGAGATCCTCACCTGCCGGGCCCGGGGCAAATTCCGCAAGGAAGGCGTCTCGCCCCTGGTGGGCGACTGGGTGGAGGTCCGGGAACTGGGCGGCGGAGAGGGCTTCGTGGAAGCTATCCGCCCCCGGCGCAACGCCTTTGCCCGTCCCGCCGTGGCCAACATCGACCAGCTGGTCATCATCGCCTCCGGCGCCATTCCCAGAACGGACCCCTTCCTCATTGACCGGGTGGCGGCCATTGCCGCCCTGAAGGACTGTGACGTCATCGTACTTTTGAACAAGTGCGATCTGGACCCAGCGGAGGACCTGTACGGCATCTATACCGCCGCGGGCTTTCCCATCCTCCGCGTCAGCGCGGAAACCGGGGAGGGACTGGAGGAATTGAAGCCTCTGATCGCCGGCAAGCTATCCGCCTTTACAGGGAACTCCGGCGTGGGAAAATCCAGTATTTTAAACGCGCTGGACCCGGCATTTCACCTGCAAGTGGGTGAGGTCAGTGACGCGTTGGGCCGGGGCCGCCATACCACCCGCCATGTGGAGCTGTATCACCTCTCCTGCGGTGGGGACATCGTGGATTCCCCGGGCTTTTCCTCCTTTGAAACGGATGAGCTGAACCTGGAGCTGAAACACCGCCTGCCGGAGACCTTCCGGGAGTTCGCGCCGTATCTTGGCGCCTGCCGCTTTGTGGGGTGCAGCCACACGAAGGAAAAGGGCTGTGCCGTGCTGGAGGCCCTGCGGGCAGGGAAACTCCAGCCCAGCCGCCACGCCAGCTATGTAAGGCTTTTTGAGGAGCTCAAGCCCTTGCAGGACTGGCAGGAAAAAAAGAAATGACACAGCGCCATCCCCGCCGGAGTACGATCCGGCGGGGCTTTTTGTATAAAGAAAACCACTCGCTAAGCGAGTGGTTCAAAAGAGCTTAAGCGATGAATAAGAATCCCTGTTACAATCAAGTGTGCGGTCTGCCAA